>CAZVMS010000342.1:0-26874 GCA_964628795.1 uncultured Haloferula sp.
GGCGCTGCGAACCTCCCGCAAGCCCTCGGCACCCTCTGCAGACCGCCCGCTTCAACTAAAAATTCGAAAATCACCCTGCCCGAATGGCTTTTCGAATAGGGTCTCGCTAGGCACGAGCACCGGAATCTGGCGCATTCCGGGAATGGACAAGTCCCATTGGCCGACGCGGACACCATCGGATGCCTGTCCAAAGTGTGCCACATACGGCTTACTGCGTAGAAGCTTCTGACCAAAGGCGTGGTTTGCGATGCGGAAGTCGAAGACAAAATAGGCAGGACTAACAATCCCATCGCATGGCGCAATCCCCATCGAACCTTGCCACGCCTTCATCTTGTTGATCACGAGATTGCCAGCACGAGCGACCTTGTAGTTGCTCAAGTCCTCAGGGATGACGTTGTGATTTTCCCCTGCGTCGGTGAGAGAACGAACAAAAACGCCTTTTTCTCGGGCTACTGACAATAGCGGCAAATCGGCACGATCACGTTCGGAACGCGGTGAGATGAGTGTGCGAAGATTTCTAACTTCCCAGCTGACCGGAACCGCCCCGAGCCACTTCGATCCCGACTCCTTGTATTGCGCATACGGTTTGAGGTCTTCGATCATGCGGCACCTCCTTCTTGCGCCCCAACGGGGCAGAGCCATACCAGCCCAGGGCAGCGCCCTGGGTTAGCAATGGAAAATGAATTGAGCCCTGAAGGGGCGTTCCAAAACCGCCCGCCGCCATTAGATCGCCCCTTCAGGGCTCCGGTATCTTGACGGGAACCACACCTAGGGCGTTGCCCTAGGCTGGCTTGAGGTCGCCCCGTTGGGGCTTTGGAGTTGGGACTCATGCCGTTGCTCCTTTCGTGATTTCGCTCAGCAGCCCGTCGGTTTCCTGCTCCAGCGCGAGAATGTCGCTGCTAATTTGCGCCAGCGTACGGAGTGGTTTGGGTTTGTAGAAGTGGCGGGTGAAGCTGACTTCGTAGCCGATCTTGGTGGCGTCCTTCTTCACCCAAGCATCCGGCGTGTAGGGCAGGACTTCGCGGCGGATGAAGGCCTCGATGCCGCCTTCTTCGAGAAGCGGAATCTGCTCGCTGTCGCGCAGGTCGGAATCCGTTTCGTATTCGACGACACACTTTTTCCCATCGATGGCGACTTCGTAAAGGCCGTGCAGCGGATCGGGCTGGGTGGCGGCGGATTTTCCGCCTTTGCCTGATTTGTGGATTTTCCCGATGACGGGCAGGGCGCTTTCGTCGCGCCAGCTCGAGATCATCGGCCTGTCGCTCTATCAGGAGATGGTCGAGATCAAGCTCTCGGGGCTCGTGAAGAAGGACTCGCCCTCCACGGGCAAGATCGGTGCCGCGCTCGCCTTGGCCAACTCGGTCCCGGCGCACCTTCAGTCCAGCGGTGGCACCACGATCCTGATGCAGGTCAGCCGCAGCCTGAACAACGAGGACTTCGAGAAGATCGACCTCACCGCCAAGCACTAGCCGTTCGTCACGGCGGGCAGCAGCACCTGATCCACCCTCATCCCGAGATCCACCCATGAACGCTGTATCCCACCTGTCCTCCACCGCCACGAGCAACACCTGCCTGGCGGCCGCGCTGACCGCCGTTGGCATCCCGCTCTCCGACAAGCCGTTCGTTCGCGTCGTCGGCGATGGCATCCAAGCCGAACGCGTCGTGTGGTTTTTTGAACCGCAGAGCGCCGATGGCAAGTTCCAGACCAAGGAATTCATCCAAGCATGGAACGACGATGCTTGGCACCTCGCCAACCCCGAGCATCCTTTCGCTTACATCAAGTGCAGCCTGCTCAACCGGGAGCGACTCGTCGACAAGGTGAAGCGGGATGTACCACTGGCATGCATCCAGCGCCGGGGCAAGATCGCCCTCCTTTCACTCGACGCCTCCCCTCGAACTGAAGAGCTGATTCTTCGACAACTCTGATCCCATGGACGACCGAGAAAAGCTCCTCTCTGCCGCCTTTCACGAGGTGGAAACCATCGTTGGAGGCCACTCGATGCGATCCCTGTCGCTCGCCAGCTACGATGTCCTCCTGCGCACGGACAATCCCTTGGTAAAAGGCGAAATGCCCGAAGAAGGCACTCCTGCTTTCACCTCGGCTTTGATGGGCTTCGTCTACACCCACTGCGCTCCATGGCCCGATGTTGTGCGCGCCTCATTCGACGACCAGCGCTTCCGCGAAGAGACTCTGATCTTCTGTGGCGGCCTCACCCCGACCGATTTCCAGACCGCATTCAAGCGACTCGAAGAGCAGTCGAAAGAACTGGAGGCGGCACAGGTGGATCCCATGTCGGGTGTTGGAAAAAAGCCCCACCCTGCGACGAACCCGGATTCCTAGCCGCCCAAGTCTTCGCCATCGCCGCCGAGACAGGATGGCCCGAAGAACGCGTGCTCCATCTCCCACTGGCTCGGCTCGCCCAATATCAACACTGCATCCTTCGCCGGAACGGAGTGAGGACCCGTTGGAGCGCCTCGGCTTCGTCTGCCACCTCTTTCGCCGACCAGCTCGCGATGCTTCGTATCCAATGGCGCGAAACATGCTCCCAATCCAACGATTCTTCACGAGGAGATCCGGATTGATTCATTCCTGCCAAGTGGTAGCTTTTCACCATGAGCCCACGACTCCAGATCGACCCAAACATCTGCCATGGTAAGCCCGTAATCCGGGGAACCAGGGTCATGGTCTCGACTTTGCTAGGAGCCTTGGGGGCCGGTGACTCGATCGAGACGGTGCTCGAAGACTATCCCAACATCACCCGAGCCGACCTCGAGGCCGCATTGGAGTTCGCCAGCCGGCTTTCAGACTACCAAGCCTCGGCCTACGAAGCGGTCGCATGAAATTCTTTCTGGACGAGAATTTTCCTAAATCGGCAGTAGCGATTCTCTCCACTTCTGGCCACGAGGCCTTCGATCTGAGGGGAACGCCCCGGGAAGGCATTCCTGATTTTGAGATCTTTGCGGAGGCTCAAAAACTCGGCGCAGTCTTCCTAACAACCGACCGGGACTTTTTCCACACCATTCCCCACCTCTACGAGCGCCACGCCGGGGTAATCATGATCGCACTCCGGCAGCCAAATCGGGAGAGCATCCTCAACAAGCTGTTGTGGGCGATCAATACCATCCGCGCGGCGGATTTTGCCAATAGGACTTTCCAACTCCGGGACAACAACTGGATCGCCGTTCCTCCGCTGGTTCCCACCTAGCATCAATGTATCGAGAAGCCAAGAAGTCGCAGAGACGACCTTGAAGGTCTTCAGGTCCGGTTATTTCGCGGGCACCCACTATCTGACTTCATTTCCGTCGGTGACGTCTCAAGATGTTGGCTACAATTCCATCACCGGGCCTATATACACAAACGGCGTTGTTAGCTGGACCTTGAACAATGTTCCACTCCTCCTCGATCCCTCCGCAACAGACTATACGCTGCGCCGAATCGGAGTCGTGAACAACCTCTACGGCGGCTATTCCCATGATCTCAGCTACGTCGGCAAGCTCGCCGGCTTCATCTCCGCCCTCAATGTCATTCCCTTTGTTGATCCGGCCGTTGGTGTCGTGATCTTCGCAGCAGCCTCCATTCTCAAGGACACCGTAAACCGGGTCGGAGACCTGCTCGACGACGGCAAGGTGAACCAGAGCTTCAAGTCGTAGGGGCGGTTGGATAGTAACAGAACGCCCCCGGATGGTTTCCACCGTCCGGGGGGCGTTTTCGTTTATGGGTGGCTTACCGCTGGGCGGGCTCGACCTTGTAGCGACCCTTCAACACCTCCAGCACTTCATCGAAGTTGTAGAGGTTGAGGCGGACGTTCTGGTCCACTGGCGACCACCCTCCTTCCAAATGATGGAGTATTGGAGGTATCCGTTGGAGCGGTTGACCGTGTAGATCCGCACTTGGGCGGCTCCACTGCCGATCTCGACGATCTTGTTGCGACGTTTCTTTTTGCGGGCCATAGACCCTGGCCTTCGCGTCAACCTTTGTGAAATCTCGCGAGGCCTCGGGATAGTCGGCCCGAACCTGATCCGCTCTACGCCTTGTAGATCAACGGATTGGGAGCCTCGGAAATGCCCTTCCGACGAGTCGTTGACACCTCGTCATAGGCATGTCTGACAAATATCTGACAAACGGCAAAAGGACCACCAAGCAGAACCAAGCACCGCAGGGACCCCACACCACCGTTCGGCACGGGTCGGTCACCATCCCGATCTACGCGGGCACCACGGGTGGGAAGACCCGCTACACCATCGCCTTCTACCACGACGGCCGGCGGCGACGGCGGATGTTCACCGACCTCGAAAAGGCGAAGAAGGAAGCCAAGCTCGTTGCCGAGAAGATCCAGCATGGACTGGCGGCCAACAACGACCTGAGCACGCGGGACCGCGAGCAGTTCCACTCCGTCAGGAAACTCCTCGGCCCGCTCGACACCCCCATGGTCGCCGCCATCGAGGAATACGTCCGGGCGCGGGAGATTCTGGGGGACATCCCGCTGGTCACCGCCGTTCAGGAATTCATGCGGCAGAACGACGGCGTCAAGCTGGGCGTCACCGTCCCGCAGGTCTGCGAGGAGATGCTGGAGGCCAAGCGCCAGGACAACGTCAGCCGGGTCCACCTGATCCAGCTCAAGGGGCAGTTCAAGCTGATCTCGGATCGGTTTCCCGGCCCGATCCTGCACGTCAAGAGCCAGCAGATTGACGAATGGCTCCGGGGCACCGGCTACGCGGCGAGTTCGCGCAACAACCTCCTCCAGTGCATCAAGGGGTTGTTCAACTTCGCCCGCCAGCGGAACTACCTGCCGAAGTCCGAGATCACCGAGGCGTCGCGCTTGTCGAAGGTGAAGGTCCCGGCGAAGGACAACGAGATCTACACCCCGGACCAGTTCGAGAAGCTGCTGCGGGCGGCTCCGGCGGACCTGATCCCGATGCTGGCGATCCGTGGCTTTGCCGGAATCCGGGGTGCGGAACTCGACCGGCTCGACTGGGATGCGGTGAACCTCGAACGTCGTCACATTGAGCTTCGCGCCACCCAGGCGAAGACGGCCGCCCGCCGGCTCATCCCGATCAGCGACAACCTCGCCGCATGGATCGAGCCGCTCATGAAAAGCGGGCCGATCATCCCCGCAAGCTGGCGACGCAGGGAAGCCAGCAAGCTTGCCAAGGAACTCGGGATCGGCTGGCCGCGCAACGTCCTGCGCCATTCCTTCATCAGCTACCGGGTCGCGCTCACCGGCGATGTCCCTCGGACGGCCCTTGAGTCGGGAAACTCGCCGGACGTCATCTTCCGCCACTACCGCGAGGTCGTGGACGAGGAGGCGGCGAAGGTGTGGTTCGGCATCAAGCCTCCGGACGACTGGGCCGAGCGGGTGTCGGGCATGGTGACGCCGTGAGACGCATGGTGGCGAATGCCGGGGCCGGCAATTGTTGATCCGGGTCAACAGTTGTCTGTCCGGGCAGACATTCCGGCCGGGTTGCTCGTTCGGTCAACGATACGACCAACCCGGCGAGGAGCCGCAAACGTCAGCGCGCGCTGACACTTGTCGTCCCGGAACGACATTTCCCACCTCCGGGCAGGCCATTTGTCTTGCCGGCATGACAATTCATGCGCCTCCCCGGTCCCGCAAAGATGCCCATGAAGGCGCGTCAACGTGCGTAGATGCCCAAAGCCGACGTTTGGTTGACACGGCGGGGGTTGGTGGAATGCAAAACGAAGCTACTACCCCTGCCGGTCGCCTGCTCACCGAAACGGAAGCCTGCGAATACCTCCGCGTCCGTCCCCGCCAGCTCTTCAACTGGCGCTGCCTCGGACTCGTCCCGTTCATTCGTATCGGTCGTGCCGTGCGCTACCGCGTGTCGGACCTCGATGCCGCGCTCGACCGGATGACGATCAACCCCATCCAGCCGGATTCCGCGCTGTGATCCGCCCGCCAACCGCAACCTCCAACCACGATCACACAATGACCTGGTTTGATCACGACGGGCGGCCGACGGCGGTGGATCTCACCCACCCGGTGGACCTGCTGGAACCCGAAGCCGACGAGGAACCGGAGCGCGGCATGTCCCGCGCCCAGTTCCGCGATCTCGTTCTCCACGTCGCCCGGACCTTCTTCACCGGCGACCCGAAAATCACCGTCATCGCCTGGCGCATCCTGGATGACGACGCTTGGGACTCGATCCGCGCCTGTGCCCGGCGGGCCGGATGCTCGGCGGCGGCGGTCAGCCGCAGGCTCAAGATCCTCAGGGAACACTTCGGCCTGCGACCGTCCGCGGGTCACCTGCGACGGTTGAAGCGCTGGGAACAGCGCGACCGGCACCTTCAAACAGTGCGGCGAGGGGACTCGCATCCCCCCGCCGCTGATGAGGACCAACTCGAAGATAACGACTCCCACTCGAAGAAAGGAGGCCGTCTGTGAATGCGGGCGGTGTCAACGATTCGTCGGGTTTCATCGACTGATTTCACCCGATGCCCAGCTACACCTCACCGGGGACCTCCACGCCCCTGCCCAAGCGCACCCTCGACTACCTCGACTCCGGGGCGGCCGAGGGCACACGCAATGCCGAGCTCTTCGACGCGACCTGCCAGTTCCGTGACGCTGGCAAGCCGCTCGACGAGGCGGAATCCCAGCTCCTCCCGCGAGCCAGCGCTGACGGCCTGAGCGAATCCGAGGCGCGCCAGACGATGCGCTCGGCCTACGCCAAGGCTCCCCGTGAGCCGGTCGTGGCCGGCGCGGGATGTTCCCATGGCGCACCTTCCCAGCCCGCCGTCAACGGGCCGCCTGAGCCCATGACCGACGGATTCCTCAAGGTTCTGGAGGCGTGCTTCCAGGACGATGAGTTCGTCGCCATCGCTCCAGCAGCGGAGGATGTCGACGGCGAAGTGAATCCGCGCCAAGGCGTGACGCTCACCGCCGCCGAGTGGCGGGCGCGTGTCATCAGGAAGGGCGGCATCGACCGTTGCTTCGGCACCAAGCTCGGCTTGTTTGTTCGGATCAACCCGATGGAGAAAGGCGGCTCACGCAACGAGGATGTGGCCGAGTTCCGCCATGCGCTCGTCGAGTTTGATCGCGATGCCAACGGCAACCCAATCCCCAAGGCGGAACAGTATCGCCGTATCATCGAGAGCGGCATGCCGGTTTCGGTCATCATCGACTCGGGCAACAAGAGCCTGCATGCCTGGGTGCGGGTCGATGCCCGCGACAAGGCCGAATACGAGCGCCGAGTTGCCATCATCTGGAAGTGGTTCGGGTCGATGGACCTCGACCGCCAGAACCGAAACCCGTCGCGCCTGTCCCGATGCCCCGAGGGCTGGCGCACGGTTGACGGCGAGGTCCGGGCCCAGTCGCTGCTGGCCACCAGAATCGGTGCCACCTCATGGGACGCCTGGGAATCAGAACGTGTAGACGTCTCCACGCCTCCCTTCATCGACCTGACCGAGATCATCGCCAACGGTTGCGAACTCGAACGTCCCACCGTCGCCGATGTCGGTCTCGACGCCTGCCTGTTCTACGCGGGCCGGATCAACGAGATCCATGCCGAGCCGGGAGTGGGCAAGAGCAACGTCGCCATCGCGGCGAGCCTGGCGGTGATGCGTGACGGCGGGCTGGTCATCTACATCGACCCCGAGGACACCCCGGCTGGATTCACCCGGCGCTGTCTCCAGTTCGGTGCTTCCGGCGATGACCTGCGCGAACGCTGCCGCTACCTCCACAACCCGACGCCCGATGACATCGTGCTCACCCAGCGCTGGGCCGCCGCCCACCGGCCGACGCTCGTCGTCCTCGATGGCCTTGCCGAAAGCATGGCCGCCGAGGGGCTTGTGGAAGACAAGGCGGGCGATGTCCTCGAGTTTTTCCGCACCCGGCTCAGGCCGTTTGCGGAGGGGGCCGACGCGGCGGTCCTCGTCTCCGACCACGTCGCCAAGAGTTCGGATGACCGGGGCCGGTGGTCGCGTGGCTCGGGGGCCAAGCTCGGCCGCTACGATGGCGTGGTCTATTCGCTCGAAGTCGTCGATCCCTACTCGCCGGGACAGAAGGGATCGGTCTGCCTGACCATCGCCAAGGACCGCAACGGGGGCGTCGGGCCCAACGGCCGCAAGGTGGTCGAGATCGAGTTCGCGCCCGGCGACGGCAACCAGACCGCCGTCACCTTCAGCAAGCCGCAGGACAATCCCGCCTCCAACCGCCCGATCCGCACCATGTCGCGCATCCGCAAGTATCTGGAGGTCCACGAGCAGGCCGACAAGCGCACCCTGCGCACCCTGGGCAAGGCCGAGACCATCGACCGCACCGTCGAGTTGATGGTCGAGGAGGGCGGCCTGATCCGCACCATCGACGGCAGGCGTCACCTATTCAGCCTGCCGGTGGGTGCCACATACTCGATTGGCAAAGTGAAGCAGGCTTCGGCCGAACGTGTCCCGTGTCCCTGACGTGTCCCAACGTGTCCGGGACACGGGGAATCCGAACGTGTCCTCCGTGTCCCCCCCCTTATAGGGGGGACACGGGACACGATCCAAGAAAGCCTGTAAAACAAGGCCTGAAAACAAGGGGCAAAAGGCATCGTGTCCCTTATGTGTCCTCCGGCAAACAGCCGCAATCCGGGCACGAATCGCAGGATGCCGGTTCATTCGTGGGACACGTCAACGACCTGCAATCTCCGGCGCGGCGCTCTGGTGAGGGTCAGTCGCCGCGCCACGCCTGCGGACCCCGGTTCAGGAGTCTTCTAGCCAAGGTGCCCAACGCCCGGTTGTCCCCACCGGCGTCCATTTCGCGTGAAACCCGCCATCGTGGACTTCCCACATAACGGCGCGGTCCGGTCGATGCCCAGGTGCGTCCGTGGTGCGGCAAGCTCAGTGTCTGGCGCGACTCTCACCCGCGACCACGGGCAATCTGTTCTGTTCTGAACTCAGGTCGCCGCGCCGCCGGCCGTGGGAAAAGTGGGAAATCGGGTGGATACCCGGGTGGGAAGTTCGGCGGCGACAGAAAGCCTCCGAAAGACATGGACGTGACCGATCAGACTGGCAGATGAGGGATGCTATGAGAACAGACTCTAACAGCCACCATCCCGACATCCTGAACAAGGTCCGCAAGCTCCTCCGCCTGGCCGACAGGTCACGCGGCTCCACCGAGAACGAAGCCCGCGTGGCGCTCTCCAAGGCGCAGGAGTTGATGACCCGCCACAACATCGACTCGGCCCTGCTCCGCATGGAGGCCGGCGAGAAGTCGGGCATCGACGTCACCAAGGGACTCTATGAACTGCCGAAGTCCCTGAACCCGGCGGACATGCTGATCCTGTCCCTGCTCCAAGCCCACTTCAACGTCCGGGTCATCCTGATGCAGGGCCACCGCAAGACGCCGGTGGACATCATAGGGGCACCCGCCGACGTGGACTTCGCGATCTTCGCCCTGTCCTACCTGCGGGAGACCTTCTTCCGCTGTTGGAATGAGTTCAAGCGGACCACCGTCAGCCCCGACAAGGCGTCCTACTACCGGGGTCTTCATGACGGCATCCACGCCGAGTTGACCGCCGCGAAACACCGCGCCGAGCAGTCCTACGGCAGCGACGCTCGTCAGTCCTACGCACTGGCCGTGGTGGATCGTGACGCCGCGATCACCCGCTACGTCGAGGAGACCTACGGCAAGGTCGGCACCCGCCGGACCCGCCGCCGTCGGCTCGACTCCCGCAGCTACGTTGCCGGGGAAACCAAAGGCAGGACGATCCGGGTCAACCGCCCCATCGCCGAGTGAACCACCAACTCACCACCATCATGGACAAACTCTACTGGATCGTTTGCGAAGAGGGCGACAAGATCCTCTACGAAGGCCGCTACCAAGCCCGCACCCGAGGTGCCGCGCTGAAGTTCCTCAAGGAACAGGTCGGCCGCACCTGCCTGCGGGGCGTCGTGTTCACGATCACGGAAATCCCGGTGCCGCTCATTCGTGAGATCGTCGCCGAGATCCTCGCTGGCGGTGATCTGCCCGCCACCGAGCCGACACCACCGCCCGCTGCCACTGACGACACTGCCACCCCTGAGCCCGCGCCGAAGCCGGCCCGGAAGTCGAAGCCGAAGCCGGCCCAGGCATCCAGCGACGGCAAACCCGGCAACCCGGGATTCGGGGATGACCTCTGGCAGCAGGTCCGCACCCATTGGGAGGAGTGCCGGAACTACCGCAAGGCGGCCGAGGCGTTCGGCCTGTCCCACCACACCGTCAAAACCCGGGCCCGCCGGGAAGGCTGGAACAAGTGAGGATCGAGGTCACACGCTACCGCAAACGCGACGGCTTCCCGACCCGGCATTGGGCGGTGTTCGTGGACGGCGAGCTTCTGGTCGTCACGCTCTACCGCAAGGGCGCGGAGGCCGTCGCGGCGGCTCTCACCGGCATGAACGGCGCTCGCCCTGTCCGGACCCGTGACGGGCAGGGCGACGCCCCACCGGACCCGCTGACGCCGTCCGACGGATAGTTGCCGCCGGTCGTCGGAGGAAAAACCCGACGAATCGTTGACACCCTCCGGATTGGTGATGAAAGACCAATCCACTCCCAAGCTCGATGCGTTCCGTTCCCTCCTCGGTCAGGCTGAATCCCTGCACGCGGAACTCTCTACCCTCGACACCGCCACCCGGGACCGCGACGCGATCAAGACCCGCATGGGCGACTGCCGCGACGAGGACGAGGCCCGGACGCTCCTCGGCGAACTCGCCAGGGCCGAAGAGGTCGTGACGATCAAGAGCATCCGCGCACCCCGCCTGCGGGCCGATCTGGTCGCCCTCCTCACCGAGGCCGAGAAGGCATGCAACGCCGCCCGCCATGAGGTCGCCAGGACACTGGCCGGCCTGCCTCGGGAAGCCGCCGAGATCTTCCGCCAGCTCATCCGAGAAGTCCAAAGCGACGCCGAGCGTGACCGTCGCCGTCAGGCCACCGAACAGGTGGCGCTTGGCGTCAGCCCGCTGGCCATGGCCGAGACGCAGCAAGGCAACCTCAGCTCCGCCAGCCGCTCCGTAGGCCTTTCCAGCGAGACCCCCGAAAGGCGGCTGGAGGGCCTGCAAGGCGCGCTCAGGCACCTTGACCGCGCCAACGCCGCGCAGGACGAGATCCTCGCCGAAGCGAAGCGCCTGGTCGCCGCCTGCGAGGCGTTCCTCAAGGTCTTCACCAAGCGCTGAGCCGTCATGGACCCCGCATCCGACAGCCGGGTCGCGGCCTTCAAGCGCTTCGTCGAGGAGGCGAACGCCCTGTGCCACCAGCTCAGCGCCGCCGAGCAGGACGAGCTGATCGCCGCCGACACCAGCGCCCAGATCGCCAATCCCGGGAGGGGTGACGACCTGCAACACCTGCGGCGGTTCCGCGCCGACCTCGGCGACATCGCCGTCCTGCGGAGCCGTCACGCTGCCGCCAAGCTCAGGTTCCAGCTCCACCTGAACAAGGGCCGGACGCTCAAGCGTGCTGCCGTCGATGCCGTGCGCGAGATCCTGCTCTCGGCGGTCGGGGGAGAGGCGTCCCTGGCGACCTGCCCCATCGGCCCCTTCGCCCAGCACTACCTCGACGAGGTCCGGAAGGTGGGTCCCTGGCCGTCCACCGGCGCGACCCTCCAGCAGGTGAGCCGCCACCTCAGCGAAGCTCTGGAGACGCTGGAGCGTGCTGTCAGCGAGTCCGACCTGATCCGCCGCGACCGGGACGACCCACCGCAATGGATGGTCGAGCGGTTCGAGGAGAGGCAGCGGGCCCACACAAGCTAACGCAAGCTCAACGCCGACACCCCAAAGACAAGCGTCATGTTTCGGAGCGTCGGACCCGCCGACCACAGAATACGAATGCGACTGAAAGCAGCATCATGAGGATCGAAGGTTCGGGAACTACAGTGATCTCATTCAGGGAAAACGAGAACGTTTCCGACTGAGGAATCACGCGAACAGACATTCTGGAAAGGGCCCCTAAGTCGGACGCCGCGAGATCCTCCAGAGGATAAACCAGCAGTCCAGGTGCTGCTACCGATCTTCGCACCATCGCGCCAAAATCCTGATCGTTCACGAAAATCTCAAGCAGCCCCTCTCCGGTAACGCTCGTAAAGTCGAACACCAGCGCGTCATAGCCAAGGAAACTCCATCCGCCCGAGGTATTTATGTATTCAATCCCCATTGCAAAACGAGTCCCCCCCTGCCCAGCAAGTATCTCCGCGACAACATAGGTCAACACGCCGCTGTCCGGTGGCAAGGTGACGCTCCATGTGCCATTACCCCAGGCGTCGGTCGTGCGCGTAGTCACGAAGGGAGAAACAATGGAGGTCTCGTTGGTTCTCGTTCCGTCGCCCTGCAATAGAAAACTTCCTTCCGAAAAAGAGTCCAGCATCACAGAAGCCCCGAAGGAACTTTGAACACCCGCAACAAAGAGCACAACAAAGAGCCGCAATCGAAGTATGGATTTCATTTCAAATCATGGGGTTGGCACGACGGTCCGCAAGCTTTCTCCCTCAATAAATAGTCCTGAATCAAAAATACCGTCGTTCACATCAGTGACAATGATCCTCACATGGTGACTCGATTGCGGTGGGACAAACACATGCGCCTTCAATTTAACGGTCATCCCGTCATATTCAATCTGGTTGGTAAGGTTGTCGTCAGGATCGATATCATCGTCATCGTCCATGAATAGATGGCGATTTCTAATCGGAACCTCACCGTTGGTGGAATTGCCGTTGTTTATTGTATTGACTGCCACAATCCCCGCGCAATCGGGCGTAAGCGTGACGATTGCGCCATCAACAATCACCATGAACGCATCGTTGAACACGTCGTCATAGCCGATCCCCCCACCCACGTATTCATCATATTCCTCCGAACCCAGCTGGTATTCGAACTCCAATTGACCGTTCGGACAAAACACGTCGAACTCAAGAATCGCAGCATCTTGTGTCTGAACCCCGGCAACCCGGTTTTCAAGATCGAAATCTCCCTGCGCGGAAAGCTGAGGACCTTCACTTTCGCTGTAGTCTCCATCATCCCAAAGGTCAAAATCTCCGGTCGTAAGGAGAACACCGGAATCAATCTGCCATTGGCTCACCGAAGCGGACACGAACGACTGAGCATTCTGAAAGATGCCTGAGGATTGCTCCCTGCCGATGAACTTTTGATTAGAAAGCGTGACCGACTGCTCGTCGGCAATTTCCTCCAGTAGATCGGCAGCGAACGTCGCGGCACTCGAACTCTTCACCTCGACTCGGAAATAGTGATGGTAGCTTTGCTCTTCGCTCACATCTTCCGCGACCACTTTGATCGTGTAGGTTCCAGGATCCCAGCCTGCGGTATCGACGGTGAGGGAGGTAAACGGAGCTGCAATGTCCTGAGCGATTACTTCTTCAGGGAATCTAGTGGGGTTGGTCACCGCATAAGGAATAATATAACGCGACGCTACTACCTTTGCCAGATTCGAGGCACCGTCGGGGTCGGTCGGCGGATCATACTGGATTGTGAAAGCATCTCCCTCGACGACCACAAGCCCACTCTGAGGACCCGTGACCGTGATCTCCGGACGGGCGTTGCCACCGGTTACTTCCACCCCGTAGGCCCCGCTTTCTCCATACGCTCCCGTGTAGTCATACGCCCGGACGACGATAGAATGCTGGCCTTTCAGTAGTTGCACTTCATTCCCCTGCCGGTCGAGAACGGTATCCTCGAATGGCTCCTGGGTAGCTGTTCCAATCAGCACGCCGTTGTCGTAAAACTCCACGCGACGGACTGTGTCCCCATAATCGAGTTCGAAGGCCTCTGCGAGGTCCACCGCAGTTGAGGAAGGAGTGGAAGGTCCGCTTACGATGGAAATGTTCGGTGCCGCTTGTTCCGAAATCATTATTCGCCGCACGGCGGCAGCCAGAACAGTCCCTGAGGAATCGACGGCTACCGCCTGCACTTCGTGCTCACCCTGTTCCTGAGGCAGCCAGACCGCACTTCCTCGCACATACCTTTCTCCCATGCGCTCGTCAAACGCCTCGATTGAGCCGATGAAATTCCAGGTGTCCCCGGTGTCATACTCGCGCTCAAAGATGCGGATCCGATCTGGCAACGAGGAAAAGCCGCTCAAATCAAAGGCGAAGCAAACCCCGTCAATCTGGTTGATCGTGTCGTTCTCCTCCGGCTTGACGAGGAAGCCGCCGCTGTTCGGATCGGCAGTCGCCCGGACCCGGTAAAACAGCTTCTCGGAGTTGCTCATGAATCCGTAGGTGACCCTCGACCCGGTTCCCGAGACCGAGAGACCCGTCCACGCCCACACATAGAGGTCAGGGCTGCAATCGACGTGATAGTGGTAGTTGGACGTGGTGTTCCAACTCAATTGGTGGTTGGTCGGATCGCCGACAATCGTCAGCTCCATCGGCTGCTGGGCGCGGACCGATGAGATTGAGAGGCAAATGCCAGCAAGGAGAATGGCGATTCTCATCGGACACCTCCTTTCGGGCGCTCGGGGGCTTCCTTCTTCGGCTCCACCTTCCAGTAGTGGACGACAATGTCCTTCGGCTTGGGTGGATTGGCGAGAAGCTCGGCCTGCCGTTCGATTCGCCGTTGCTCGCGGAGGTCATAAGCCGCTTTGAGACGTGCGAAATCGGACTGGTAAAGCTCGTGAAACGCGGTGATCCCCTCGAAAGCCGCTGTGTTGCTGAGGTCGCCCTTGATCACCCTGTAGGTTCCCGGGACGGCGGGAAGATCCTCGGGAATCCGGTAGGGCGAATCCTCCGGCAACTGGGTCGAGTTCATGTTGGAGGCGATCAGCAGGCTGGAGAAGTGCCGGTCTCCTTTCTGGCAGTCGGTGAACCCGGTGAGGTACAGCCAGTTGGCGTTCGACCAGGCAAGGTATTCGGAGCCCTCGTGCCACCAGCGAATGAGCGTGGCCCGCTGGTCGATCACCGTCGCCGAGATGAACATGTGGGTCGTCTTTGCCGCCTCCTCCAGCCACTGCTGGACCTCGGGGGAATTGCGGAATGCCTCGATCTGCTCCGGCGTGAGCTCGGTGGTCTTCGGTGGTGCTGGCCGCGGATCGGGAAGACCGGGATCCTTGATGCGGTTGATGGTGATCTTCCGGTCGCCAAGCTGGTGCTCCAGGGTTTCCCGGATCTCCACTTCCGGCAGGACCACTTCCGGCGCGGGTTGAGGTGGTGTGCCGTCCGCAAGAGGGCCAACAATCGTCACCGGGTCATCTTGCGCGAGAGCTGCGGCGGGCAACAGGACCAGGGCGAACGCCGCTGGCAGAGTCAGACTCTTTTTCATCTGTCCCCAGTCCTATCGGATAGGGGATGGCAAACAACCGCAATCAGGTGCCTCGACAAGCGGCGCGCCCCATTCCGCAAAATATGCGGAGCCGGAAGGCGGGCGATTTGATCTCCGCCCTTGGGGCCTGCCCGTCGACCGTTCCTTCGGATCAGAGCTTCCCGAGGGCGGTGAGGGTGTCGAGGATCTCGGTGATGGTGCGGATGCGGGCCTGGGTGCGCTTGCCGAAGCAGGCGGCGAGTTCCGCCGGATCGGGACCGGTGGCGGGGAGGAGTCGTTGGATGGCCGCGACCTGATCGGGCATGGAAGCCGGCCACTTGAGCTTCTCGGCCGGCGTGATCGGCTTGGCGCTGGCGGACTCGGCTTCGAGTTCGATCTGCTTTTGTTCGGAGGCGGGAACACCGGTGTCGTCGGGAGCCTGGTATTCGGGGCGCAGCCAGCGGACAAGGCCGTGCTTTTCTTCGGCGGCGCGTTCGTGGTTGAGGGCGACGAGGCGCTTGAGGAGTTCCTGTTCGAGTTCCTGTTCGAGTTCTTGGGCGGATTCGTCGCCGGTGGCGAGGCGGTCGGCAAGAGGCTTCGCATCAACGAGATCCTGCCAGCCGTAGGCTTCGAGAACGGCAAGGTCGAGGTCGTCGTGGATCTGTTTGAGGATCGTCGCGAGCCCGTGGTCATGGATCTTCCGTTCCTTGTCGGTGAGAGCGGTGCCGGTGCGGAGCTTTTCGAGGACGTTGTAGAGGCCGGTGAGCGTCAGTTCCGGATGCGCCGCCTGCCGCGCCTTGCGGTGCGCATCGAGCTTCTCCCCCAGGTCCCAGATGCGCTGCTTGAGCGGGCCTTCGTCGAGGGCGGGGAATGGGAAGGTTTCGAAGCAGCGGGTCTTCACATAAACAGGATCGTTTCCGACACCGAGACGGCCTCCTGTTTGCAACGCCCAGGCAACGTGGATTGACGACGACATTATCCCGAACAAGAACGCGTCTTCAGACGCCACTACGACCAACTTGTGTTCCGGTCGATCAGCTCCACCGAGGAATTGAAAGATCCGGTGTTTCGCGGTTTCGGAGGTGACAATAAAGCGCTCAAGACTTGCGGTGCTATTGCGAAACTCAGTGTTCGCGCGCCGGAAAAGCCACCAGAATTGCCGCAACTTCGGATCGCGATTCGTCTGGCGCACATCATATACGGTGTTTTTTAGGTGTTGCCAAGCTGTTGGTGACAACTCCATCAGTTGACCCTCTGAGAGTCCGTGGGCGTCGATCGCGTAGTTTCCAGCCCACCGGTCGGTGAGATCGCTACCATTCCAGATTGGATTAGCCAAAGGACCGGATGGTCCGGCCTCCTGATTAATTGTATCGGCGAGACTCTTCGGAACCTTGAAACCTTTCCCTCCAAGAATCAGTCCAAGACACGAGATCCCAGAATTCGCCCCGAGGGCGACGGCTGCCGCCGTATTCGCTCCAACCTTGAGATCGGGGCCGATTACCCCGGTATTCGTTGTGAGTGCGACCTCTGCCTCGCCGTCTGATTGGCATTCCTCCATCTCGACCTTTTGCAGCTCGCCTAAGCGGGACGAACGGTCCGCAACGGTCATGGCGATTCTGACATCGGCCCCATCTGCGGAATCAACCCAAGGATGGTCGGGGATCGCAAAGAAGATATAGATAGGCTTCTTCTCGATACCGACGAATCCTTCGAGCACGCGACGATTGAATGTTTGGTGAATCGAGTTCGTGGTAATGAAGCCGAATCGGATAATTTTTCCGTCCTGAAGAATTTCAGCCGCCCTCCGCCACCAGTACATGACGAAATCCGCCGAGTCTGGAACCTTTCCTGTCCATGCCTTACGAAGCGATTCGACATAGCCATCCCCAAGAGCATCGCGCATCCTTCCCTTCCCGATAAACGGCGGATTCCCGACGATGTAATCCGCCGACGGCCACTCGGCCCTTCGTGGATTCGTGTAATCGAACAAGGGAATCCTCGCGCTTTCATCCGGCACCTCCTTTCCGGTCACCGGATGCGGCTTGGTGGTGCGGCCGTCCCAGATGGTGACGACTTCGCCGGTCTCCGGGTCGCGGCGCGGGATCTTCTCGTCGTAGTCGAGCACGGCGTCGCGGCATTCGATGGAGTTGTGCTTCGGCAGCAGCGGGCGGTCGTTGGTGTCGGCCTTGCCGGTGGTGCGCTTGTGCCACTGGAAGTAGCCGATCCAGAGCACGAGCTGGGCGATGGCGGCGGCCCGCGGGTTGATCTCGATGCCGAGGAAATTCGACGGGCGGATGAGGACGGTGTCCATTTCGAGCGCCCGGTTGCCGCCGAGCTTTTCGAACAGGTCGAGGACTTCGGCTTCGAGGCGCTTGAGGAGTTCGAGCGAGACGTAGAGGAAGTTGCCCGAGCCGCAGGCGGGATCGAGCACGCGGGTGCGGGCGAGCTTGTGATGGAAGGTCTCGACCGCCTCGCGGGCCTTGGGCGTCTTGCCCTGTTCGTCGAGCTGGGCGGCGGTGACTTTCACCGTTTCCCACTCGACGCGGAGCGGCTCGATGAGAGTCGGGCGGACGAGGCGTTCGACGTAGCTACGGGGAGTGTAGTGGGCGCCGAGCTTGTGGCGCTCGCGGGGGTCGAGGGCGCGTTCCAGCAGGGTGCCGAAGATGGCAGGCTCGACCGCCGACCAGTCCTGCCGGGCGGCGTGGATGAGGTAGGCGATCTGGTCGGGCCGCAGCGGCAGGGCGCTGGTTTCCTTGAACAGGCCGCCATTGAAGTGCGGGATCTTGTGCTGGATGGCGACGGAGAACTCGCTGCCGGTGGCCATGTCCGTCCACAGCGCCTGGAGCATGGTGACGAGGCCGGCGGGTTGCTCGCGGACGCGTTCGAGCATGCCGAGGAAGGCGTCCTCGGGCAGCAGGCCGACGTCCTCGGCGAACATCGTGAACAGGCAGCGCTGGAGGAACCCGGCGGTGTGCTGCGGGTCGTGGCCGTCCTTTTCCAGCGAGCGGGCGAGGTCGGCGAGGGCGCGGGCGACTTCGCGGGTGACCTTGGCGGGGTGCTTCGAGGGGTCGAGCGAGTGGGGATCGGTCCAGATCGCCCGGAACAGGTCGCGAATCTCCGGGCGGTGCAGGTCTTTCAGCTCGATGCGCCGCGAGCGCGGATCGGGGAAGGCCTCGTACTGGCCGCCGGTGCCGGAGAATTCGGCGTAGATGTCGAAGCAGTGGCCGACGTCGCAGACAATCAGGAACGGTGGCCGGGGTTCGCCGGGCGGGAGCAGGTGGATGTAGCGCTCGCCCTGGGCGTGGGCGCGGTCGAGCGCCTTGTCCCAGGTGGTCGATCCGCGCTGGCCGTGGCCGGCGGAGGGAGTGGCCGAGGCGGCATCGAGGGCGGGTAGCAGCGGCTGGTCGGGGTCGGACTTGTCGCGGCGCGGGTTGACGCCCTGTTTGGTTTCAAGGACGAAGTGGAGGGAGCGGAACAGATCGATCCAGTTCGGGGTGGTGGTGCCGTCCGGCTTGCGGCGGTCCACGCGGCGCTCGAAGGTGTAGGTGTTGAGCTCGTTTTCCGGCCCGGGCGGGTCGGGCTTGTCGAGGCCGAGGAGGTCGCAGAATTCGAGCAGGAACTGCTGGCCGGCTCCACGCTCATGACCACCGGACCTTTCCCAGCGTTGGATGAAGGCGTCGATGGCGGCAGGGGTTAGGTCGTCGGGCATGGATGGCGGGAAGATGCTGACGCTTCACCTATCCGAAGCACCTGCCTCCGACCAGCCGGAAGCGTCGATCGGTCCCCCTGCCGGCGACGTGTCGCGGAGGGTCTGAAATCTGACAGGATCTGACAAACGGTTTGCCGGAACATGCCGGGGACTGCCCGACCGGGAAAATCCGATCTTGAAAATTGCCCCAATCTGCGGTGATTTACCGCTGCAAACCATTGATTACCAATCGATTCAACGGATGTGGAATTCTTTGTGGAAAGTTGTCGCGCTTTCCGGGTCCAGAATCATTGACCACTGGTGATGAGGGAGTTGCGTCAGCAACAGGCCCCTTTTGTTTGTAATGGCGGAGAGAGTTCCTCCCCCGTACATTTCTCTTCTTTCTTCGCTTTCATGGGCATCTTTGCGTCTCTGGCTTCCACCCGGTCACGCAAGTTGACGCAGTTTGAAACGTCATTTTGTGTGAAATCCGTGTGGAATCATCCCTTCTCTGTCACACCGCCACCTCCGATCAAGGGCGGAGTTCATGAAACCCGACGACGCCAAAACACTCAAACACACGGTCGAGGGTTCGGGAACAACTGATCCCTGAACCGAGACAGCGGGAGCCCGAAGAAGCGTGTCCGGATTCCCCAGAAGATCCGGTACGATCACACTGTGAAGCGTTGCGCCATCGCTCGTAGCGGCGAGATTGTCGCCCCTATAGTAGGAAACTGGAGATCCCGCTGAGGAGAAGCTAATTAAGATAGCAAAGAACGACGATTCCGGAACTAAAACGCCCCCGAAATCGAACGAGAACCCACCTGGGAACAAGGCAGACGGAGCCATCGACAAGGCATCGACGCCACCTGCTGGCAGAATCGAGGGGTTGAAGACACTTGTTGCGTAGAGCGTCGCTGTGGTGCTTTCTGGCCGAGATGCAAAGGCAATATCCAAGGATGAAATAAGGGCGTCTTGCGTCCCAGTCTCGAAGTTGAAGGACAGATAGTTTGCTGTCGATAGGGATGCCTCTTCGGCCGGGGCTGTGATAGGAATCGTAACTAGCGACGCCGCCTCAGAGTGGCACAACAAGAGCAAAAAAATCAGACAGACTGTGTGTATTGAAGTCGATTGCACTGGTTTGAAGCGTCGGGGATAACTTTTCAAGTTACGATGGATAATTGAGGAAGCCCGGAATGGAGCTCGCTCGCTCGATGAACCTGTACATCTCGACACACGGCTCTTCTGGATTGCTGACTTCCGGGTCGCGGAGTACCCTAAGGATCCCTTCCTGCTGCCACTTTTCTATAACAGTCCGGATGTTCGGCCAATCCCTGCGTCCGAATGCAGCCAGAGTTCCGGCGGAGATCGTCGCGCACGCGGTGTCATCAAGAGTCCGGTTGATGCCGTTCTTGAACTCCAGATAGTTGAATTCTTGGTTCACAACCTCACCTTTCAATCTCGGAGAATCTCACGCAAAAAGACTAAAGAACTTGACCAAAATTGCCGGCCCAAGCCTTAGCGAACACATTATGGATGCGCTGTAAACCTCCTCCGGCGTATGCACAGAATAGCCAAAGCACCAAGTGACGAGAGAACTGCCGCACTAGGTTCTGGAACTTTGGCGATGGTAAAGGTATCGCCCACTGGTGAATCGTAACCCCATGAGGCCGTGAGCCAGCCGATTCCGATACTGGAAATATCCAGGTCGACCCAAGCCGCACCGTTCGGAAGAGCGACCAGAAAGAGATCAATTTGGTGCGTCGGCGCTCCTGGAGGAATAATCGGGAACCCGAGATCATCATACTCCTTCACGCCGCCCCACCCCTCGACAATCGGATTCCCCAAAGGATCTGAAATGTATCCCCCTGTAAGAACTCCAGTTCCAGGGGCAATCGAGGGAACCATTGATAAATCCACAAATTGTCTATCCGAAAACGACAAGGTGATACCGTTCTCCGCCACAATGGTTGCCGTCGGAAGTCCTGTCAGGACGAAAGCGCCGTCGTGAGAAGCCCTAGCATCGACACTAAAATCGATTTCGACATCAAAGCCGCCATCACCATCGAGATCGAAGCGAACCGGCTCTCCAAAAGCCGAAACTGCTGTATGCGATTGATAGACTACGGCACCCGATGCGGTGAATCCTGTCAAAAGCACGCAGCCTACAGGCAAGAATCTAAGTAATCTCATGATCTAATATTGGCTCTTCGGATGATTTACTTGAGTGAATGAGGCCTAATTCTTAGAGGAGCACAACCTTAGGGTGCATCGGGCGAAGGGGACTAATCGCGATGAGTTAAGAATTCAATCAGAGTGGTGAAATTCTGTCGTCTATTTCAACTACCCGTTCGAATCCAGCCACGACCGCACAGTAGGAAAATCAGAGAATCTTCCACGGGTCGACTCTGGATCACAGTTGTGGACTTCACGATATTTTCCGAGGACATCTTCAAGGTCGAAACTACCACCACACCCCCACAATTCAATGAGTGGCCCCATCCATAGTGCGTTGGATCGTGCCAACTTCATTTCGTCAAAGACATTGTTTCGTTCTATTCTCGAAATCGGAATGGAACCACCACTAGCATGAGGGTGCAGACCTTCGAAAAACCCCAGCATTGCCTCCCCGTCAGGATTGATCGAAAGCACCAAGGCATCCGCCAATAAAGGATTGCCGTCCTCCCGTGTTCCATAGCCTAGCAAATAGTTTTCGTAACTCATTTTGACTGCGGTTTTTCTTCTCTAGTGAAACCTGAACTACTGAACTACTGAGCTGCTAGCTCAGCTAAGTGCGCCTTGTCCCGCACCCATACTCCAAGCTTGGTGTCCCAGATCTGGCATTCCACAGCTTCTTTTGAAAGGCACTGGAGCGCTCCACCAGATCCGCAAAGCGGATTGTCTTTCACAAGTATCTCTATCCAGCCCTTCGCCATGGGGCTCGGATCGATGCTGTGAATCCAACTGCGAGCAAAAGTCAGATCATCGGCAGTTGCGATAACGGCCTTAAATCGCCCTTTGTCTGGGATTGGCTGCCACGAGGGTCCATTGCCTGTTCCGGGGAGTTGAAATCGACTCTGAGATTGAGCTGGGGAAGCCAAATCCTCAAATCCGACGTAACGACCGTTCGGATTTGCCCAGAGCCTCCATGCGCCATCGACTCCGCCCACCAAATCATCTGCGAATTGGCTAAATGTTCCCGCAGGCGCATAGTGGTACATCGTTGCATACAAATTCTTGACCGATGCAGGGAGCGCCGGACCATCCAGTATTGCCGCCGCCGTCTTGCCTTCCAGACTCTCCAGCAACTCTTTCATCACCAGTTGGCCCTGACCGGTATCGAACTTCAATGCCGAGAAGAGGTCACCCGTTCGCAGCACGTCGTCGGCAATTGCCCCTTCATTGATAGGCGCGAGCGCATTGCACAGTCGAGGCCACTGCCGCATCGCCTGGGGTGTCGTCGTTGCCCCAAGCTGATGAACGAGGAGTGCGGTAGCTTCCAGATACTTCGCTTCGTATCCCGGTACTTGGAAAACTTGAAGCAAGCGCGGCTGAGCCAGCACATCATCCATCAGCACCTGCCAGTTCATCAGGCTTCGGTTCGCGCCAAAGCTCTCCAGCCCGTCCTCGATAACTTCCAGCACCACGCGGTTGCCTGCGGCGGGCAACGCTGTTCGGCTGGCGACGGAAACTCCCTGTTCAATGGCCAGACGCAGCTCGATGCTGATCGCCGCGCTCGCGAACCACTTCTTCAGAATCGTTGATCGAATCGCAATGGCCCCGAGCGTTTTTGAGGCGAGTTGACCTGCGAGAATGGTTCCGCCGACCTTGGCCACCTGCGCATACTTCGAAACCCCGGCGGTCGCCACTCCCACACCCACCTGCTCACACAGATAACCTAGCGTGTAGCCGAAGGTGTAGGCCTGCTCGCGGGCGAGTTGGGTGCCGCCGGCTTCCAGCACGGCAGTATCGAGCGGCAGATTGATCCAGGCATTCCGTTCCGCTCCTTCAACCATCCGGTTGCCAAAATCGTCGAACCAGTCGGAGAGGGACACCCAGATGCTTTGCGTGAAGACCGCTCCGTGCTTCTGGGCCCATTCGTGTCCAAGCTTCGCGGGTCCGGTGAGAGGATTGAAGTAAAGGGTGTCCCACAAGGCATCGCGGAAGCCGTCAATGGTTGAGGTTTTCTCGACGTATTGAGACACCGGCGCGCATATTGAATCCTTGAAAAACTGTGCGGTTGAATTCTTCAGCTCTTTGAGGCGAGTGCGCGGGTTGTCCCGCCATTCTTCCAGCTCCGCGAGTACTGCTTGATGCGCCCAACCGGTCGCCACGACGCCAAGATTCAGGACGCCTTCAACAAGCCGGCAATCGTCGAGGAAGCCATTGACCACCCCTTCGATGATCCCAGTGCCCACGAGGGTCATACCTTCGATCTGGAAAGCCACCGTGAGGAAGGGAATCAGGAGGGGCGTCGCCCACTCCTCAGGAACGGCAAGTCCCTGGCCGAAACCTGGGAGCTGCCAGTTCTCATCCGTGCAGAAATCGAAGCCTTCGCCTGAAGCCACCTTGGTTGCCGTCTCGATGACGTCGGCCATTTCCTGATCGGGGGTCAGGTCACGTTTAACCGAACCCAGCTCGGTTTCACCGTCTTGTGCGGTGATCTCGATTCCGCCGTAGCCATGCACTGGATCCTCGGGTGAGACGAGATACATCTCGACCCTGCCTGGCTTGTTCAGGTCGCCCGAGCGCATAAACCAGACGCGGGTTTCCTGCACGCCATAGCCGTCGGCATCCTCGGAGCCAAGCATGCCATCGATGCTGTTATACACCAGCGCGGAGGCTGGCCCTTCAACTCCGGCCCCATCGGGAGCCCCCATCAGGTGGTGATGGGTGCCGAAGTCATGGCCGGTAACGTGGTTTTCAATCTTGAAGCTCAGACCTTCAAAGCCTAGAGGCAAGTGAATGGACGCGGCGAACATCCGGTCGGCCGAGTAGGTCGGCATCGGCAGCAGGACCACCCGTTGGCGTTGGTATTCAGCTCGGAACGTTTCTGGATCGGCCGCCACATCTGAAGCGTCCTCAGCGAGGAGCGTATGCGAAGTGTCGAGGGACTGCGTTTCCGAATCCCATGATTCCACGAGGAATCCGAAATTATCTCCCTGTGGTTCAACCTTGAAAGTGTAGTCGAAGTCGGGGCCTTCGGCCTGTTGTCCACCACCTGCCGATTGACTGGTGAGCTTGGAGCCCTGCCAATGGATCTGGAAGGAGTAGGTGACGCCCTTGCGGAAGACATTAGCAACTGTCTCCTCCTTATATTCTCCGTAGCCGCCTGATCGCAAGGTGAAGACTCTACTCTCACTGCCACCCTCGGGGTCGAGCTGGTAGCAATGAAGCACGTAATCCTCGCTCTCGCTCCCGCTTTCATCGCCGATGCCCAACAGAATCGGTTGCATCTGCTCCGGGTCAGGCGCCTGACCTCCATCGGTCGGATCGTTAGGATTCGACCCTTGGCCTACTTCCGTCGCGTCATCGGCGTTGTCCGGGTGGCCCGGGATACCTCCATCGCTGTTCGCAGAATTCGGGTTGGTGTTGTAGCGATACTCCTCAATGTCGGTTAAGGCATCGGTGTCAGAATTGGTGTATTCACTGGCCTCGAAGATTCCATTGCCGTTCGAATCCGTTGCATTGGAGACGAGGGGATTCAGCCCATGGAGCAGTTCCCAGCCATCCGGCAGCAAGTCTCCGTCGCTATCGGCTCGGCCGATCAAGGTGCCAGCCGTCTGCTCTTCGAGGTCGGTTGCCTCATCACCGTCTGAATCGGTATGTGAATACTGCCATTTGAAAGGCGAGGACACGAACGAATACTCGTTGCTTTCCCGAAGAGCATTGGAGTTCAGATCACGCCACAGCGAGGTCCGAGCTTCAGTGATGTCCCAGAGGCCGTCATTGTCAATGTCCTGCTTGAACAGAGCCTCAATCTCGCCGCTGGATAGATCCCGATTGTAAAAGCGTGCCCGGTCAAACGATCCACGGAAACCGTGCCCCGGATCGTAGGCGATTGGAACGAGCTTACCGAAGCAGAAGTATCCCGTAGAGGTCGACCCCCACGTTGTAGTCGAGTTGAGATCATCCAGTAACTCACCGTCGAGATGAAGCTCGATTGACCCGGTGCGTTTGACCATCGCCAGATGACGCCAGCTCCCATCATCCACCCATTTCCCGAATGGAATGTCCACCACCCAGTCAGGCTGGAGAATTCCATTGTGGTAGTGGGAGAAGACAATTTTCTGCGGCCCTTGAGGAGTGGCCGACTTGATGACATGGAGCTGAAAATCTGGGTAGCCATCGAGATTTTGGTCATAGGCAAAAAAGACTGTATTGATTACTCCCGGTTTGTTGCGTACGTAACCCTCCTCAAATCGAAACCACGTAGAGACCGTGAATTTCGGTCGGCCACCTACTAACGAGGCCGGGCCTTTCAAATGGTCCCCCGGCGCATCAAGCCGGACTCCTTTCGAGACCATTCCCTGCGATTCTTCACTGAGCGTTCCAAGGCTACATTCGAGGGGGTGGTCGCCGCCTGCCAAGTCAGGGAAAGACTGAGGAGATCCGGGTTGACCAGT
The DNA here is from genome assembly GCA_964628795.1 of uncultured Haloferula sp. Classification (GTDB taxonomy): domain Bacteria; phylum Verrucomicrobiota; class Verrucomicrobiia; order Verrucomicrobiales; family Akkermansiaceae; genus Haloferula. The sequence continues at coordinate 25,529 of CAZVMS010000342.1, forward strand.
CTGCTCGAAGTCCCAACGACCAATTAAGCCGTTAGCAAGCGAACTCGGCAGCCCGAGGCCATCAGGATCGGCCACGGTTGCACTGCTGAGGGGGGCAGCATCCAGTCCATCGAAAATCCCGTCCAGATCACTGTCCGGATGATTTGCATCGGTTCCGAGTTCCAGCTCTTCCCAGGTTGTTAGGTTGTCCCCATCGGGGTCGGAATCCGCAATTCGAACCCGCCAGAACATCCGCTCGGGTGTCCCCCCTTCCTCATACTCGCAGTCTAGAGCCAGCTCGATCTCAGCCCCAGTACCGGCCATGACTTCACCGCAGTCGGCCCAATCCACTAGGTTCGTTGAAACCGAAAGCTGGTAGCCTTTTCCTGCGATGCTGGGCCAGGAAAGCATGAAGCAACCATTGACCTCGGGATGAGCCTGAATAGCCGTTCGCACCCAACCCTCCGGCAATGCCGAGCTGAACGGATTGGTGCCCGCTACCGCTTCATCGGCATTCGACCAGCCGTCGCCATCGGGATCCTCCGCTGCAAGGTAAGGTGAGGCAGCGGGGAACAGGTTGTCGTTATTGTAGAACTTCTCCCAAACGTCGCTCAGCCCGTTGCTATTCGAATCCTGAATTGCATGGAGCGGACCGGCGAGAACTACTGCGAGTGCAGCCGTCGCAAGGTTTCTGGCGAGCCTTCTCATCGGATCACAGCAGGTTGGGGTTGCTCACCAGCCTGACCTGCCTCGTCGAGGCGCAAGTAGCGGATGTTAAGATTCTTCAGTTCGGGTGGATCAGCCAGCCGTTCGAGGCGCTTCCTCTCTGCTTCCGCCGTCCGCAGTTCGTGGGCGTATTTCATTCGGGCCTTGTCCTTGCGGTACAGCTCCATCAGGGACTCGAACGGCCTCAAGTCATCTGGACTGGGATTCCCTTCGACCACCACGAAGGAAGCTTTGCCATCAGGAAATTCGGGAATGTCGGGCGGCTGCCACTGAAACTTCCAGCGCCTGCTTGCCCCTTTCATCTTCTCCATATCGACCTCGGAGCACATCAACATCAACGAATAGACCGTGTCCCCGGTCTGGAAGTCGGCAAAACCACAAAGCCAAAGCATGTTGGCGTTGACCCACATCGACACCGGCTCGCCTCCTTGCTCGGGCCAGAACCTCACGAACGACTTCGCCTGCTCCGGATCACCCTCGGGAACATAGACCGTGGCCCCCACAAACATGAACCGCCGACCCTTCATCGCCTTCCGAGCTGCTTCTTGGAATGCCGCTGCTTGATCGGGACTGAGCTCCGCCCGGGCCGGTTCGGGAATCGGTGGCAGGCTCAATGGACGTAGCTTCTCGAATCGGACCAT
>CAZVMS010000343.1:0-2035 GCA_964628795.1 uncultured Haloferula sp.
TGGCGACGCGTGTCCTGATGCCACGCCGCCGCCCGGAGCCACTGTGTCAAAACCGCGTGTCGTGTCCTCCCTCCATATAATCGCGGGCTTTTTCACGACTTCACCGCATTTTCAGCAGCCATCATGCCGAACACTTCTGCTTCTGACGCTATTCTTTCCCGGCATCTCACTGGGAGATTTCACCGCCGACTTTCAAAAGACCCGCGAGTCCAAGGATCACGTAGCGATGGTGAAATTCCTCGATAAAGCCGCAAAGATTGAAGCCGCTAACGCTGACTACTACGCCTTCGCCTCCAATTACTGGTGGACCCTTGCCAGCCAGATCAATCTTTCCACCAAACCCGCCGAAGGCGGCGAACCCTCCATCCGCGACCCAAAAAGCGGCGAAGAGGTCGGCAGCATCAGCACCAACGGAGACCTCGATCCCTCACTGCGCCGGAAAGCCGTCGAACTGACAGGAGAAGGCTTCAAGAGATTCCCCGAGCGACTCGACATCGGACTCGGACTCGCCCACGTCCAATTCAATACCGGCGATGCCAAAGGCGCGGTAGCCACTATGCTCCGTCTCCTCAAATCCGCCGCCACGCCGAGCGTCGAGTTCAAGTGGACCGGCGGCGGTGAACTGCCAAGACCAGTGAACGAAATGCTTCCCGAGTCCGTCCAGAGCTACACCGCGCCGCTCTTCAATGCGCAGAACGATGAGTCCGACGTCCTCTGCAAAGAGTTACTCGAAGCCACCATCGCCACCTTTCCCGATCACCCCTTCGCCTACAACCTGCTCGCCGCTCTCGCCGACGCAAAGGGCGAGGATGATGAGTCCTATCGACTGCTGAAAATCGCCGCCGAAAAAGCACCGGACGACACCCTAATTCTAAATAATCTCGCCGACGCCCACCGTGCCCGTGGCAAGACCAGTGAAGCGATCTCCGTTTATGAGAAAATCCTCCAACTCGAATCCAGTGACGACGCCGCGCCAGCAGCTAAGTCAGCGCTCGATGCGATGAAAAAGGAAACCACCGAATGACAACTTTCTGCCCGTGATCGCGGCTTCGCCATCCATACACCACCAGCATCGCCTGAGCACCCCAGTTCAAAAATGATCACCCCCGACGAAGAACTCCAACGCGCCGCCCGCGCCGCCGGCCTCACCGATGGAGCCCGCCACATCTTCCTCTGCGCCGATCAAACCAAGCCCAAGTGCTGCGACCGCGACGCCAGCCTCATCGCCTGGGATTTCCTCAAAGCCCGCCTCTCCTCGCTCCACCTCGACGCCCCCGCCATTCTCCGGACGAAAGCCAACTGCCTCCGCATCTGCCTCCGTGGCCCCGTTGCCGTCGTTTACCCTGAAGGCATCTGGTATCACTCCTGCACTCCCGAAGTGCTCGAACGAATCGTCACGGAGCACCTCGTCGGAGGCTCTCCCGTGGAACAGTATCGTATCCATACGCAGCTGTAACGGCCCATCACCAGGCCTTCCACGCGCCTGGGCGCCGCGAGCTCAGCCTTCTTCGAGCCACGACTAGTACTCGTCTATCATTTCCTGCGCTGCCCCTCTTTTCCCTTCCGAAAACGGTCACGGGTGATACGACTTCGGAATCGTATCTTAATAACCATTCCGATGCCTGAAACCCATTCTTCTGCATCCGCCCCAGACTCCCTGAGAAACGCCGTCATCCGCCTCGCCGGATACTCCCAAGACGGCATCCAGTCGATCGGCGGCTTCCTCGCACAGCTCGCCGGTTCCACCGCCCAGGACGTCATGACCTACATGACCATCCCGAGCACCATCTCCGGCGGGCCATCCATTTTCCAAGTCCACCTCGGCTCCGGAAAAGTCCTCCACCCCGGCGACGAAGCCGACACCCTCGTCGCCTTCTATCAGGACTCCTACGACAACCACCTCAGCTCACTCCGCGACGGTGGCATTTGTTTCTACGACAGCGATCAGGTCAAAGAACTCAACACCGAGCGCGAGGTCATTCACATCGGCGTTCCCTTTACCTCCGCCGCCATCGAAGCCATCGGCGGCTCCGCC
>CAZVMS010000344.1:0-3986 GCA_964628795.1 uncultured Haloferula sp.
AAGAAGCTCCAGGAAAACTTCGAAAAAAATCTCCAAACGCTTCACCGCACCTACACCCGCTTCTACTTCAAGCAGAAGGTCACCGAGGATTTCTGCGAACAAGTCGAGGAATACCAGAGCAAGTTCTGGAAATACGGCCGCAAGGTGAAGAGCAACCCGGAAGACAAGGAGTTCGAAACCAAACTCCGCGAAATCCAGCAACTCGCCTGGCACACGGAAGATGAGTTCGACGAAACCAACAAACAGCTCCGCCACTGGCTCAAGGAAGCGCTCAAGGCCAAGACCGAGATGGTTGAAGCCAACCTTCGTCTCGTCATTTCCATCGCCAAGAAATACACCAACCGCGGCCTCTCTTTCCTCGACCTGATTCAGGAAGGAAACATGGGCCTCATGAAGGCCGTCGAGAAATTCGAATACCGTCGCGGTTACAAGTTCTCGACCTATGCCACCTGGTGGATTCGTCAGGCCATCACCCGCTCGATCGCCGATCAGGCACGCACCATCCGAATCCCGGTCCACATGATCGAGACGATCAACAAGCTGATGCGCGTGCAGAAGCAGCTCGTCCAGGAATACGGCCGCGAACCTTCCCCGGAAGAAATCGCCGAGGAAATCCACCTTCCCGTCGAGCGCGTCCGCGCCGTCCTCAAGATGGCCCAGCAGCCGATCTCGCTCCAAGCACCCGTCGGTGATTCGGACGACACCTCCTTCGGTGACTTCATCGAAGACAAGGCTGCCGAAAACCCGATGGAAGAAGCTGGTTTCGCCATGCTCAAGGAAAAGATCGGCGACGTGCTCTGCACCCTTACCGAGCGTGAGCGTGAAGTGCTCGAACAACGCTTCGGCCTCAAGGACGGCTACAGCCGCACCCTCGAAGAAGTCGGCCGCCAATTCCAGGTCACCCGCGAACGGATCCGCCAAATCGAAGCCAAGGCCCTCCGCAAAATGCGCCACCCCACCCGTATCCGGAAGCTCGAAGGCTTCATCGAGCTCCCCGGCGCGTAGGCCACCGGATCACAGATCCCTTTCAAAAAAGGCCGGGCACCTCGCCCGGCCTTTTCCATAACGTGGCTGGAGCGTCTCGCTCCAGTCAGTGGGTCCGGGCGTCCCGCCCGGACCGCTTCCCATCGCCGCTTGACCACACATGACAAGCCCCATCATGCCGTATTTTAACAGTGCGAACCTAGGAAATGCGGTCTATCCTCTCCGCGATGTCCAGCCACCCCACCGGCCCCCCAACCCGGATCGTCGCCATTCTTTCCGCTGTCAGCGTGCGTCGCTATGTCCCGGGGATCGTGCGCTACGGACGACCAAATACGAGCGTCTGGCAGCTCGACCCGCGGCATGACACCAAGCGCTTGCTCTCGATGTTCAAGGAGTGGGAACCCGCCGGCATGATCCTCGAACACATGCCCGGCGTCACCGATGCCCTGCTCGACCTCGACTTGCCGAAAGTCACCGTCCACTACGATTTCGACAAGCGGCCCGAGCTCGGCTGGGTCGATGTCAATGACCACCAAGTCGGCCAGCTAGCCGCCCAGTTTTTCACCGACAAGCGCCTCCAACATTTCGGCTTTTTCGGCATCGAATCCCAGTGGTCCGAACAACGACTCGCCGGAATGCGTGAAACCCTCGAAGCCGGAGGCCACGAACTCACCACCTTCATCGACCGCCGCCCCGGCCACAACCGCTACAACGACTACTGGCCCGCGCCGACACCCGAACTGCTGAAGTGGCTCAATGACATCCCGAAACCCTGCGGCATTCTCGCCGCCCACGACCCGCTTGGCCGTGCCCTCATCGAAGCCTGCGCCACCTCCGGCATCGATGTCCCCCGTGATGTCGCCGTCCTTGGCGTCAACGACGACCCCCTCGTCTGCTCCCTCAGCCAACCTCAACTATCATCCGTCCGCATTCCCTGGCAACGCCTCGGCTTCGAGCTGATGGGCATCCTCGACAAAATGCTCCAAGGCCACCCCGCCGAGCACCGCGTCATCTCACCCGGCACCATTGGAGAACGCTTCTCCACGGACGTCCTCGCCGTCGAAAACCCGCTCGTCGCCCGCGCGCTCGAACTTATCCGCGAGCAGATCTCGACCGGGGTGAATGTCGCCCAGGTCACCGAAAAACTCGGCTGCTCACGTCGACACCTCGAACGGCTTTTCCGTGAATACCTCGGCCGTTCCCCCAAAGACGAAATCACCTCCCGCCAGCTTGCCATCGCCCGCGATCTCCTGCTCAACACCCGACTGAAAGTTGCCGCCATCGCCAGCGAAGCCGGTTTCCATAGCGTCGAGCGCTTCTACGCGATGTTCCGCCGGATGGAAAATATGAGCCCCGGAACCTTCCGCCGCCTCGGAGGTCGGCCCACCGCACCGAGCCCCTCATCCGAGACAAAGTGATTTTTCGCGTGCATCAAGCCCACTCCCACCTTCCCTTCTCCGCACATGGCCTTTGATCCGGAAACGCTCCGCAGCGAGTTCCCCATCCTCTCGACTGAGGTGAATGGGAAAGCACTCGTCTACCTCGACAACGCCGCCACCTCCCACTCACCCCGGGTCGTGCTCGATGCCTCCCGCCACTACTACGAGGCGCTTAATTCCAACATCCACCGCGGCACCCACCACCTCGCCCGCGCCGCCACCGAGGCTTACGAGAGGGCGCGCAACACCATCGCCACTTACCTCAACTCGGAATCGCCAGAAGAAGTCATCTTCACCTCCGGCACCACCGACGGCATCAATCTCGTCGCCAACATCCTCACCTCAAGAGTCGGCCGTGAAGACGAGATCCTGATCTCGGCCCTCGAACACCACTCCAACATCGTCCCCTGGCAGATGCTCTGCGAACGCACGGGTGCCACTTTAAAGATCATCCCTTGCGATGAACACGGAGTTCTCGATCAGAGTGCTTTCGAGTCGCTGCTTACCATCAAAACCCGAGTCCTGGCTCTAACCTGGATTTCAAACGCTTTCGGAACCGTCAATCCAGTAGCCAAAATGACAACTGCCGCGAAAATATTTGGCACCACTGTCGTCATCGACGCCGCTCAAGCCGTCCCGCATCTCGCCATCGACGTCCAAAAGCTCGGTGCCGACTTCCTCGCCTTCTCCGGTCACAAAGTTTACGCACCCACGGGAATCGGCATCCTCTGGGGACGCCGTTCGCTCTTCGAATCCCTCCCGCCATGGCGCGGCGGTGGTGAAATGATCAAGGAAGTCACCTTCGAGAAAACCACCTACAACGAGCTCCCCTTCAAATACGAAGCCGGCACCCCCAACATCGAAGGAGCCATCTCCCTCGCCGCCGCCTTCGATTTCGTCAACGAACTCGGCATCGAAAACATCCACGCTCACGAACACCAATTGATCCGCCTCGCCGCAGAAGGTCTCTCCGGAATCGACGGCGTCCACCTCTACGGCCCCGACGACCGCGCCGGTGCGCTGTCTTTCGCCATCAAAGGCGCCCACCACTATGACCTCGGCACCCTCATCGATCAAATGGGCGTCGCCGTCCGAACCGGCCACCACTGCTGCCAACCTCTGATGGCCCGCTTCGGCATCACCGGCACCACCCGAGCCTCACTCGCCGCCTACAACACCGCATCCGACATCGAAAGACTCGTCGACTCCGTGACCCGGGCGGCCACCATGCTTCGGTAGCGAAAAGCCGTTGCCTGCCTGAAACCAATTTCCAGACCGAGAGTAGCTGTTAGATGAGTATGCTGGTGGAGTAATATACTGCCGTGCATCACCATTTGTGAAACGCCTTCTGAATGTGGCTGGAGCGTCCCGCTCCAGTCCGTGGGTTCGGGCGTCTCGCCCGGATCTACCTTTCCCTGACTCCGTTTCACAAAACATCACGCGTGCCAGCATACACTAGCCCGACTTTCGCTGTTAGATGGATTTTTGCGTCGGAATCGTTGAGATTTCATTCGTTTTCGCAATAGGTCTACACCACAGGCTTTGGATTTCTGATTTCGGGCG
>CAZVMS010000345.1:0-49859 GCA_964628795.1 uncultured Haloferula sp.
ACCAACTCGGCTTCACCCTGCCCCCTCAGCCCCCGCCCGAAATCAGAAATCCAAAGCCTGTGGTGTAGACCTATTGATAAAATGAACGCAATCTCAACGATTCCGGCCCAAAAACCCATCTAACAGCGAAATTCGGGCTAATGAAAGTCATGCGACCCTGCGGCGTGGTCGGTGGTGATGCCGGGGAGGGGGTGGATGGTGTTGGTGTAGACGGTGGGTTGGCCGCCTTCGGCGATCTGGAGGCGGCCTTCGATGAGGAGGAAGGGCTCGGTGGTGATGAGGAGTTGGTATTGGTGGAAGGTATCGCGGGGGACGAAGAGGTTGGCGATGCCGGTTTCGTCCTCGAGACTGATGAAACAGTGGCCTTTGGCGGTGGAGGGGCGTTGGCGGCAGATGACCATGCCGGCGATGGTTACCGCGACGCCGTGGTTTAGGGAACGGAGGTCGATGGCGCGGGAAGGGGGAGTGATCAGTGAGCAGTGGGCAGTGAGCAGTGGAAGAACTGGGGAAGTGGTGCCGACTGAAGTCAGCGGTCCGCTTGCCGGGGTTGATGGAAGGAGTTGCAAACTCCTTCTCCACAGGGCCATGGGGTGGGGGCCGGTGGTGGAACCTGTTAGGGAGAGGTCGGTGGCGAGGCGTTCGGTGGCGGACATGGGGCCTAGCGGGGAGTGATCAGTGAGCGGTGGGCAGTGAGCAGTGGAAGAACTCGGGGCTTTGCTCTGGGCTTGATAAGTGGGTTGCAAACCCGTGCTCCAGAGGTCGTCAAAGAGGGGGAGTTCGGATTGCCAGAGGGCGTGGCGGCGGTGCTCGATTTCGGGGAGGTCGTTGAGGGCACCAGAGGCGGCGAGGAGGCGCCGCTCTTTGTCGTTGGGACGGACGCGGCGGAGGAAGTCGGGGAGGGATTCGAAGGGGTGATTATTACGTTCGGTGATGATGCGCTGGGCGGTGGATTTTTTGAGGCCTTTGAGACGGTGGAGACCGAGGCGGAGATAAGGCAGGGGTCCCGAGTTTTTTGAAACACCAAGACGCGAAGGACGCAAAGTTTGTTGAGTTAGATGTTGTGAGTTTTTGATGGCCCTATCTTCTATGGTGGTTTGGTAACTACTATGGATGACGGAGATCGGTTTGGTGCGGACGCGGTGGCGTTTGGCGTCTTGGAGGAGGGTGTTGACGGAGTAGAAGCCCATCGGCTGGTTGTTGATGAGGCCGCAGTAGAATTCGGCGGGGTGGTGGACTTTGAGCCAGCAGGATAGGTAGGCGATGAGGGCGAAGGAGATGGCGTGGCTTTCGGGGAATCCGTAGAGGGCGAAGGAGCCGATGGATTGGACGACTTTGTCTTGGGCGTCCTGAGGGATGTCTTTTTCGCTCATGCGCTGACGGAGTTTTTGGGAGATGCGGTCCATTTTTTCGTCGGCACGTTTGAAGGCCATGGCTCGGCGGAGTTCGTCGGCTTCGGAGCCATCGAAGTCGGCGAGGGTCATGGCCATTCTGAGAACTTGTTCCTGGAAAAGCGGGACGCCGAGGGTGCGGTGGAGGATCGGTTTGAGGGAGGGGTGGATGTAGTCGACATCGTGGATGCCTTGGCGGCGGTTGAGGTAGGGGTGGAGGAGGTCGCCGACGATCGGACCGGGGCGGATGATGGCGATTTCGATGGCAAGGTCGTAGAAGGTCCGCGGCTTCATGATCGGGAGGGTGGCCATCTGGGCGCGGGATTCGACCTGGAAGGTGCCGATGGTGTCGGCGCGGCAGAGGAGCTCGAAGACGGCGGGGTCGTCCTTGGGGATGGTGGCGGGATCGATGGGGTAGCCGTGTTTTTCGCAGAGGGCGAGGGTGTCTTCGATGGCGGCGAGCATGCCGAGGCCGAGGAGATCGACTTTGACGATGCCGAGGTCTTCGCAGTCGTCCTTGTCCCACTGGACGATGGTGCGGCCGGGCATGCTGGCGGGTTGGAGGGGGACGATGTGGTCGAGTCCGCGGTCGCAGATGATCATGCCGCCGGAGTGCTGGCCGAGGTGGCGGGGGAGGGCGAGGACGGCGTGGTAGAGGTGGAGGAGGGCGGGGAGGCGTGGGTGGGAGGCGGGGATGCCGGCGGCGGTGAAGGCCTGCTGCGCGGAAGTGAGCCGTGGAGGAGCTGGGGATGTGGGCTGGGGTTGGTGGGGCGCGACGGCGTCGCGCGGTCCGCTTGAGCTAGCGGTTGTGGGGGAAGGAGTCGCAAACGTCTTCTCCATATTGGAGCCAGCTGAAGCCAGCACTCCAGTCGGGGGAGATTCGGCGATCCTTGGAGAGGCGTGGATGTCGGAGAAGCGGTCGGCGATGGCGGGGGGGAAGCCGAGGACTTTGGACATTTCCCGGAAGGCGGAGCGCGGGCGGTAGGTGATGACGTTGGCGGTCATGGCGGCACCGCGCGGGCCGTATTTTTCGAAGACGTGCTGAATGACGAGCTCGCGGCGGTCGCCGGAGGGAAAGTCGATGTCGATGTCGGGCCAAGAGCGGCGGTTTTCGGAAAGGAAGCGCTCGAAGAGCAGGCCGCCGCCGATGGGGTCGACGTTGGTAATGCCGAGGGCGTAGCAGACGGCGGAGTTGGCGGCGGAGCCGCGGCCCTGGCAGAAGATGCCGTGGCTTTTGGCGAAGTCCATGATGTCGTGGACGATGAGGAAGTAGCCTTGGAAGCCGAGTTTCTGAATGAGGGCGAGTTCGTGTTCGAGCTGGGCTTTGATCTTGGGGCTGAGGGTGCCGTAGCGGAGGTGGGCACCGTGGTAGGTGTGGCGGCGGAGTTGGGTGGCTTGTTCGGGGAGAGAAAGGGGGTGGTCGGTGGCGTCGTGGGCGTCGGGGAAGCGGTAGCCGAGGTTTTCGAGGGTGAATTCGAGGCGCTCGCTGAGGCGCTGGGTGTTTTCGAGGGCTTCGGGGAGGTCGGCGAAGAGTTCGCACATTTGGCGGGGGGACTTGAGGTGGCGTTCGCCGTTGGGGGCGAGGAGGGCTCCGGCTTGGTCGAGGGTGGTGTGGTGGCGGAGGCAGGTGAAGGCGTCGCAGAGGAGGCGGTCGGCGCGGGTGGCGTGCAGCGGGGCGTTGCTGGCGATGAGGGGAAGGGCAAGATGGCGGGCGAGCTCGATGAGCTGGCGGTTGAGGCGGGGGTCGTCGCGGAGGTGGTGGCGGGTGAGCTGGATGTAGAGGTTTTCGGGGCCGAATTGCTGGATGAGGGAGCGGGTGAAGGTTTCGGCGGCATGCTTTTTTCCCTGGAGGAGGAGGCGGGGGAGTTGGTGGTCGCGGTCGCCGGTGAGGGCGATGACCGCTCCTCGGTCGAAGTGCCGAGTGATCAGTGAGTCGTGAGCAGTGGGGAAAAGTGTCGCTTCGCGAGGGGGGAAAAGATCCGGAGCGAGACGCTCCTGACACGGACTGGAGCGAGACGCTCCAGCCACGGTGGTGAGGTGTTGGCAGAGTTGCGAGTAGCCGGGGCGGGTGGCGGCTAGGGCGACGACGGTGGGGATGCCTTCGCTTTCGAGGATGGTGCCGACGTGGGCGCGGATGCCGTGCGTGCGGGCGGTGGCGTGGGCGCGGGCGGAGCCTTGGAAGCCGAGTCGATCGGTGATGGCGATGGCGGGGTAGCCGAGGGCGGCGGAACGTGCGACCATGGTCTCTGGGAGGCTGGCACCGTGGAGGAAGGAGAAGGCGGAGCGGGCGTTGAGTTCGGTGAACATGGAAACTCTAAATTTTAAACTCCAAGCTCCAAATTTGAATGAGGGTGGTTGGAGGCGCTGGGGTCGGGGTCGGAGATTTGGGGTTTAAAGTTTTTGGTTTAAAGTTTCTCAGCAGTAGTGGCCTTGGAGGTGCCAGAGGTCGGGGGGGGTGTGGGAGAGGCGGAGGAGCTGGTGGGTTTCGAGCTGGATGTCCCATTCGAGGTGTTGCCAGGAATCGGGGGGGCTCCACCAGTTTCCGGAGAGGGGAAAGGGACCGTGATGCTTGAGGATGCGTCCGCGATGGGGGCCGCTGAGCAGGGCGAGGGGGTGGGGGTGACCGCTCTTTGGGAGATCGAAGGCGACGACGATTTCGATGGGTGGTCGGAAGCGGGAGAGAGGGGGGGTGCCTTTGGCGGAGTGATGAGTGAGCAGTGAGCAGTGAGCAGTGGAAGAGCTCGAGGCTTCGTGGGGTGGCGGTGAAGCCGGTTGAAAAATGGGGCTCCTACTTTGGAAAACGCGGTGGGCGGGGGCGAGGTGGAAGGTGTCGGGGCGGTGAGTGAAGTGGGGGACGGGGAAGCCGATTTGGTCGTCGCCGAGGAGAGCGGAGAGGCGGATCAGGGTGTCGGAGAGGCGGTGGGGCTGGCGGATGCTGTGGCCGAAAAGCTGATGCTGACCGGGGCTGGATTCGCTGGGGGTGAGGGCGAGTTCGATGGTCTCGATGGGGGCGGAAAGCTGGAGGGATCCGAGTCGGCTCTGGAGGGGGGCGAGGAGAATTTCGAGGGAGGCTGAGGGCTCGGGAAGATCGATATTTAGCTGTTTTAAGCACTTGTTTTCATCGCGTAGTGAGACGCCGATATGAATTGCTTTTAAATATCTGGAGTTAAGACGATTAAGTAGATTTTGAAGATATTTACGGAGAAAGAAAATAAGGGCTTGAGAGGAGTCGATGGAGTGTTCGAGATGAATTATTGAAACAAACGATTCAATCGGATGAATCAAATGAAGTGGTCGGTGATGTTTGGTGTGGAGGATGTCATGAAGTTGGGCGATCTCGGGGCCGAGTCTTTCGGCGAGATCCTGTCGTGGGAGGAGGGCGAGATCGGCGAGGGTGTGGAGGCCCCAGAGCTTGAGAAGTTCCAAGTGGGAAGTTCCAAGTTCCAAGTGGGGGAGGCTCCGGGTGAGGTGGATCGGGAGGGTTTGGAACGCTTCTGGTGGAACATTCTGGGAGGGGGGTGAGCGGTGAGGGCCACGGCTCCAGCGGGGGTGGGGGCCGCGGAAAATGAGGTTGTCGGAGGTGCTGGGTGAGAGGGCGAGGAGGTGGGTAAGATCGGGGGTGGGGCCGGTGGCGAGGCGGGCGGGGAGACCGAGGGCTTCGATGGGGGATTTGAAATTTGAGATTTGAAATCGGGGATGGAGGGAGAGGTCGAGGGTGAGGGTGTCGGGGGTGGTGAGTTCGAAGTCGGGGGTGATGGATTCGGCGAGTTTGAGGAAGTCGCGGAGGGCTTGGGCTTCGGCGTCGGGGTCGCGCGGGAGGACGAGGAGTGGGGGGCAGCGGGCGAGGGCGCGAGTGATGGAGAAGCCGGGTTCGAGATGGCAGGCGGCGGCGCGGCGGTTGAGGGCGAGGATCGGGACGCTGCGGTGGGATTTTTCGGTGGCGGCGACGGCGCAGGGGAAGCGCCGCTTTTCCGGGTGGTGGCGGAGAAGCGCTTCGAGTGGGAGGGATGGGAGGTGGAGGGTGAGGTACATGATGCCTGTTTTTGGGAGTGCCGAGTGAGCAGTGAAAGGCACGGGGATGCGTGGCTGGGGTTGGCCGGTGGCTGCAAGCCGACCGCTCCTTGGTGAGGCGATCGCTCGTTGTTTGGGGCGACTGCTTTTTGGTTAGGCGGTGCGGTGGAGGTGGCGGGTGGTTTGGGTTTGGAGGGTGGCGAGGAGTTCGGGGCGGGAAAGGTGGAGGTCGTCGAGGGTGAATGGGCGGGTGAGGGTGAGGCGGAGGGCGGTACGGGGAATGAGAGGGGTGGGGGTGAGGGCGAGGAGGGTAGTGTCGGTGGTTTCGGCGAGCTGGCGGAGCCGGTGCCAGGAGGAGCTGGGGATGCGGCGAAGCTCGCGGGCGGGGAGTGCGGAGAGATCGAGGAGGACGACGGGGAGGTTGCCGTCGCGGAGCAGGAGGTCGGCGGCGCGGAGGGCCTGGGTGGTGTCGTGGCAACGCAGCCAGAGGAGTCGGGCGCATTCCTCGGGGGTGAAGGAGGCGGGGTCGAAGCGGTCGCGGGCGTCGATGAGGACGAGTGGGAGGCTGGGAGTGGCGGTCTGGTTTGGTTCTTCTTCGGCGAGGAGGGCGGCGACGATTAGGGAGAGGCCGCAGGCGGGGGCGGCGGGGGAGATTTCGGTGATGGCGCCTTTGGCGAAGTTCCGAGTGAGAAGTTCCGAGTGGGAGATTGGGGAGTGGGGTTTCGCGCTACTGGGGTGAGGCGATAGGGGCGGGGGCCATCCTACGCGTGAAGCTACGGAGGGCTGGCTACTTCCGCTCCTTTTGAGTGGGGATGTTTGGAGGGCTTCGGGCTGCTGGGGTGAGGCGACAGGGCGGGAAGGCCCTTGCTCCCCTCGATGGGCAGCAGGGAATTTTTCGCGGAGTTGTTTTCGTAGGGCGATGACGGTTTCGCTTGGCATGGGTTGCGATGCTCATTTTGACGGGGATTTGAAAATGTTCAAGTGAACAGTTTGCGGTGCGGGTGTTTTTTTGTGAGGTTTTGAGCAATTGGAGCGAACGATCAAGGGGTTCGCAGGGACGAAGTTGGATGCCAACCGTTGATGGTTGGCCGCGCGGGCGGCCGCGGTCCATTCTGAGGAAACGACGCGGTCTTCGAGATCGCGGTCGAGGGCGCGATCATCAACGCTGGCCCAAGCGCTACTTTTCAGGACTCGGGCTCTTTTTTCTACTTGATGCCCAGAGTGCTGAAGTCGTTAGCCTCCGTAAGGTGCTGAAGTCGCGACTCCTTGTTCAGAGGGAAAAAGTATCTTCCTTCGGGGTCTTCCCGAGGGAGGTCTGGACTTCGCCATTCGAGGAGAGGTGGGTCAGGCAGTGGTAGACGTCTTCGGCGTCGGCATCGACTTCGTAGGCGATCTGCTCGGCGGTTTTGGGCTCACCGACGACACGGCTGCGGACGCGGCTCAGGACGTCGAGGAAGATGCCCGCCGCCTTTTTACCAGCCTCCACTCCGGGCTGGTGGTAGGCATTGATGTTGACCAGCGAGGCGTAGAAGGAAACGGCGCGTTCGAAGAGTCCGATGAGGACGCCGAGTTGGAACGGGTTGACTTCCGGGATTGAGATGGTGAGTGACTTACGGCCGGACTCATAGAGCGCTTTGCGGGTGCCACGGAGGAAGCCCTGAAGGTAGTCGGCAGAGGTGTTGCCGGGCTCAACTTCGATGGTGTCGCCATCCCGCCCCTTGCGGACTTCGATGAAGGTGGCGAAGAAGTTCGGCACGCCATCGCGCAACTGCTGGACGTAGGCATGCTGGTCGGTGGAACCCTTGTTGCCGTAGACTGCGATGCCTTGATTGACGACATGGCCGTCGAGATCATGTTCCTTGCCGAGCGACTCCATGACGAGTTGCTGCAAGTACTTCGAGAAGAGGACCAAGGAGTCTTTGTAAGGGAGCACGACCATGTCCTTTTCACCTTTGCCATTGCCTGCGGCATACCAACTGAGGGCGAGGCGCATGGCGGCGTTGCTAGAAGCCTCGGTCTTGCGGGTTTCTGCATCCATGGCGGCGGCACCGGCGAGGAACTCGTCGATGTTGATACCTTGAAGGGCAGCAGGCACGAGGCCGACGGTGGACATCACCGAGGTACGTCCGCCGACCCAGTCTTCCATCGGGAAAGTGGTGATGAAGCTGTGCTCAGCGGCGAACTTGGAAAGCTTGGAGCCTTCACCGGTGATGGCGACAGCGTGCTTGCCGAAGTCGAGGCCGGCGGCGTCGTAGGCGGCCTTGGCTTCGACCATGCCGTTGCGGGTCTCGGGCGTGCCGCCGGATTTTGAAATGACGAGAATGAGGGTATTGGTCAGTCCTTCGGCTCCGATCTGTCCAAGCGTGTGATCCATGCCGGCGGGGTCGGTGTTATCGAAGAAGAGCATTGGCAGGCGGGCTCCTTGGCCGATCGCTTGATCGACGAGTTGCGGACCGAGTGCCGAGCCACCGATGCCGATGAGGAGGATGCGTTCGAAGATGCCACCGCCTGGTGGGCTAACAGCTCCGGTGTGAATCTTGTCGGCAAAATCCTTGAGTGCCTTGAGCGGCTCGGTGATCTGACGGCGAATCTCATCGTTCGGGGCGAGATCAGCATTCCGCAGCCAGTAGTGGCCGACCATGCGTCCTTCGTCGGGGTTGGCGATTGCGCCGGATTCGAGCGCGGCCATATCGGTGAAGGCCTTGTTGATCTTGGGCTGCATGGATTCCAAGAAGGAGGCGTCGAGATCCATCAGCGATGAATCGAGCGAGAATCCGAATTGGGGATAGCGGAGGAGGGAAGAAGAGAAGTTATCGAAATTGGACATGGTGAGTCTTGGGAAAATTGAGATGGGGAAATCGAGAAATCAGGAAATGATGGAGGGAGTTTGAGTCGATTTTTACCGGTGGCAAGGCGGCTTGTCGGTTAGGACACAGTGGATGATTGGGGGAAGGGGTGAGGTGCGCTCAGTCGGCGTAGTGGATCAGTGACTCGATGCGGTGGTCGCCGAGCTTTTCGCGGCCATTGAGGAAGCCCAGCTCGATGAGGAAAGAGACGGCGACGATCTCGGCGTCGAGTCCGTCGAGGAGCTGGATCGCAGCGGCGGCGGTGCCTCCGGTGGCGAGGAGGTCATCGACGAGCAGGATTTTTTCGCCGGGATGAACGGCGTCTTCGTGGATTTCGACGACGTTTTCGCCGTATTCGAGTGTGTAGGAAAGCCCACGGGTGTTCCATGGCAGCTTGCCCTTCTTGCGGACCGGGATGAATCCGGCACCGAGGCGGTCGGCCACGGCGGCGGCGAAAATGAAGCCCCGTGCATCGATGCCGACGACTTTGTCGATCCTGGTGCTACCGGCGGTGTCGCAAAGCAGGCTGATCGAGTCATGGAAGAGGGCTCCGTTGGCGAGGATCGGGGTGATGTCCTTGAAGATGATTCCCGGCTTCGGGAAATCGGCGACGTCACGGATGGCGGATCGAAGGTTCTCAGCAGGAGGCATGAGGAAGCTTTAGTCTCACTCGGGCAAAGGCCAAACTTGAAATTCCGCGAATTTAGGGAGGTTGAATTTTTAAAAAAGCGGAGTGGCGGTTTTCGAGTCCGAACACCATGAGTCTCAAGGGAGATGGCTTTTCTTTACAGCGGTGGATGGAAGGTTAGCATTTCTCCGTTCACCCCCACCCCCCCTGATCCATGCCGGATGATTCCCCACAGCCGGAACTGGACGACGAACTTGTTGCGCGTGCCCGTGAGGGCGACACGCGTGCGTTCGACGCTCTGATTCTGAGATACGGCGATAAGCTGTATGGGCTGATTTACAACATGACCTCACACAAGGAGGATACGCACGATCTGCTCCAGGACGTGTTCGCGAAGGCTTACCATTCTTTGCCGAAGTTCCGTGGTCAGTCGGCCTTTTACACTTGGATTTACCAGATTGCGGTGAACATGACGCTGAACTTTCTCAAAAAAAGGAAGCGGCGGACTGGGCTGAGCCTGCATGACCTGGATTCCTCGGTGCAAAACGATCCGGCACTGGTTCACATGGACCATCAGACGAATTTGGAGAGGCGGAGTGATTTGCAGGAACTCCCAAAAAGATTGAACGAGGCGATGCAGCGCCTGTCTGAATCCCATAGAACAGTGGTGACGTTGTTCGATATCCAAGGCCTCCCGCACACGGAAATTTCCAAGATTCTCAAGGTGTCGGAGGGTACGGTTCGGTCTCGTCTCTACTACGCCCGCCAGCAACTTCAGAGTTATTTGCAGGACCTGTGGGAGTAGAGTTCTAAAAAATACTTGCCAAAAGGTAAGTATTTTAGATTCTTTAACCATCTGCCTGCCGTGAAACCAAGCGTCGATCAAGTCCAATCCCTGCTTTCTCTGAAGCGCCATGAGCGTACTCCAGAGGGATACATGGACGATTTCCTCAGAGAGTTTCACATGCGTCGTCGCGAAGAAGCTGTGGTGGAGAAGGGGCTCAGTGCTTTGTGGAGTCGCTTGATGGGATGGTTGTCGGAGCCTGGCATGTCCAAGTGGGCTTACGGTGGAGTGGTTGCTTATGCGGCGGTGATGATCGCCTTCATGGTGGGGGAACGTTCTCTTGATGTTGAGGGGCTGAACACGACCCCTGTGAAGCACCAGATTGTGCCGGTGCCGCCTGCTGTGCAGCAGCTCGAAGAACTTGATTTGCGTCCGTCTTCCTTGGGAAGCACGGGAGATCAGGAGTTCTGAAGAGCGGAGGGCACGATGCGTTGCTTCTCCGAAAAGCGCCCCAAGGCACTCGCTTTGATTTTATTGGTGGGACTGTGCCCGGGAATCGGGATCTCGCAGGGCTTGCTTGACGCTGGCTTTGGTGGGGCGAGCGATGAATCGGCGGCGTTTCTTGCGGCGGGAGGTCGGCATGTCGTGACGGTGGCGGTTGCGGGGAGGAATCTTGGGGCTGCCCGTTTGGTTGGCGCTGGGGTGGAGCCATGTGGGAAAATGGCGGATCCGGTTTCGCGGGTGGTGGTTTTTGAAATGCCGAGCACGATGAGTGGGGCGTTTCGGCTTGCGGAGAGAACTCCGGCGGGCGGTTTACTGAAAACACCGGATGGCAAGATCAGTGGGAGGATTGAAGCCCGAGTCGAACAAGTGGGGGGCAAGTTTCTACCCTTCACGCTGATCCAGCTTCGCTATGGCGGAGTGCCTCCGAAGCCCGGTACGCCTTTGTTGGACGCTGCGGGTGCGGTGGCGGCGATTGCTCATGAGGCGAGCGGTCGCCATCATGGCGGCTACGCCCTACCCGTGGAAGTGGTGCATCGGGCGCTGGAGGCGGCTCGCCTAGGAAGAGGGTCTCAGCGTGCCTGGCTCGGGCTGACTCTCAAGCCGGGTCAGGGAGTGCCACAAGTGACTGGGACGGTGGCAGGGTCGCCTGCGAACCAGGCCGGGGTGATCGTTGGGGATGTGCTGACGGAAGTCGGTGGTCTCAAGGTTGCGGACTACGGCGATGCGGTGAATGCGTTTTTCCTGCTGCGGCCCGGGAAGTCGACGAGGTTGAAGTTGAAGCGCGGTGGGGTGGAGAAGGTTTTGCAGTTGGTGCCGGCGGTGGCTAAGCAGTGAAGCGGTGCCATGATTGTCGAAGTTCTGCGAGTCAGTGGTAAGGGATTGAGGGAGTCTCTTGGTGAGGTTGCGCGGCTGGGGATCGAGGTATTTCGGGAGTATCCGTATCTGTATGAGGGGAGCGAAGCGGCGGAACAGGAGTATTTGGAAAGTTATGCGATCCGGCCAGGCTGGCGAGCCTGTTTGGGCTGGAAGCAGGTTGATTCAGGGGGCGAGGATGTGAGGAATGAACTGGTATTCTGGACCAAGGAAGTCTGAGAGGGTCTGGAATTGCTGATGCCCGACCCGCGCTTATTTCGATATCAAATGTAGTACATCGGCTCGTTTCCACGTTCGGTGAGCTGCTTGAGGTCGATGGACTCGAGCTGGGCTTGGGTGTGTTCGGAGATGGTTTTCCAGATCTGGCGGACGGCATTGCCGCTTTCTCCTTCGGAGTGGGTGGTGATGCTGAGCAGGGAGGGTTCCACGGCATCAACGATTTCCTTGAGGCTGATGGCCTCGGGTGGGCGGGCGAGAAGGTAGCCTCCGGCCTTGCCGCGGCGGCTTTCAATCACTCCTGCACGGCGTAGATCGTTGAGGATCTGGACTAAAAAGTTCGCGGACACGGCTTCCCGTTGCGCGAGCTCCTCAAGGCGTGTAATAGTTCGCCCGTCATAAAGCTTGGCCAGTTGAGCCATGGCGCGGCAAGCATAGTCGAGTTTTTGGGAAATCCGCATGGAGTCAGAGCAACACACAGAAGAGGGGCGGGGAAGCGCGAAGGATGTCCGCATTTGCCAGGCGCGCGCGATCGATGTCGCCGCGCTCTGGAGCCAGATCCGCGAACGGGCTGAGACGATCGTGGAGGATGAGCATGGATTGCGGGTGTTGCTGGACGATGTGATTTTGAGTCAGAGCTCGCTCGGAGCGGCTCTTGCCGTGCGTTTGGCTCGGAAGCTGGCTCGCGAGGACATGACGCGTGAGGAGCTGACGCCGCTACTTCGTAGTATCCTTGAAAGTGACGAGGAGCTGGTGGAGAGCGCGGCGCGGGATATCTGCGCGATTGTGGAGCGCGATGCGGCCTGCGACTCACCGCTTCAGCCGCTATTGTTTTTCAAGGGGTTCATGGCGATTTCGACCTACCGGGTTTCCCACCATTTGTGGGGGCAGGGACGGAAGGAGCTGGCGCTGTATTTTCAAAGCTTGGCGAGCGAAGTTTTTGCAGTCGATATCCATCCGGCGGCACGAATCGGCTGTGGGATCCTGCTGGACCACGCGACGAGCTTCGTGGTCGGGGAAACGGCGATCATCGAAGATAATGTCTCGATTCTCCATGAGGTGACCCTTGGGGGGACCGGGAAAACCACGGGGGATCGGCATCCGATTGTGCGTTCTGGTGTGCTGCTAGGTGCCGGTGCGAAGGTTCTGGGCCGGGTCGAACTTGGCGAGGGAGCCAAGGTCGGGGCGGGCAGTGTGGTGCTTGCGGATGTGGCTCCTCATACGACGGTGGCCGGGGTGCCAGCTCAGACGGTGGGGGTAAGTCGTGAGGAGGCACCGGCGCTTGAGATGGATCAGCAGTTATTTTGTCGAAGTTTTGGCGAAGCAAAGGGTGCAGGAAGCTAGTTGATCTCGCTCGCCATCGAGGGAAGCGAATGGTAAGCCCAGCGCATGCTCTGCAGGATTCTCGGTCTCATCTTGGCGCTTTTGGCGCTGGGAGGCTGTGAGAGTTCCAAGAGTCTTATGGGGAATGGTTCCAAAAAAGGGCCGGGAAGGGCGGATATTCCGCCGGGGGGAGAGGTGCGTGACGAGCTTGACGGGCTGGTATTACGGGAAAATGGGGGAGTCAGATTCAGACGGGATTTGCCGTTTCCTGCGAGGCTTGAAGTCCGTATGAGCCAGAGTTTGGACTATCAGAACGTCAAGGTGGTTGAAGTGTCGGACCTTGGGAAAATTGTGAAAACTCTCAACCATAAGGTGGAGACGGAGATCTGGTGTGGCAAGGGGCCTGGGGTGTTCGAATTTCGCCTAGAAAAGGGAAGTCGGCGGGTCGCTGCGGCTGAGGAGAAAGACTCCTCGGTTATCGATGTTGAGTTGAATCGAGCGAAGGAGTTGGAAGGGCAGTCTTTGAATTTTGCTCTTTCAGAAGGGGGGTGGCGAACACGGCATGGGGCTGGCGCTGTGGATTTCAAGAGAGCAGTTTGGTCTGATAGCATGGAGGATAGCGTTCCGCAGCTGATGGTGGAAACGGGTGCCCATCCTCGGGTGCAGTGGTTTTCAGCGTCACGTATGTGGAGACAGGGGGATGGAATCATGCTGACGGGGAATACTTTGAAGATTTTGGATCCCTATGATGTCAGTGGGAGGATGGCATTGAAGTTTGAGGGGGAGGAGGCCGTTGGTGGGCACCCTTGCGGAGTGTTCTCGCTTTCGGGTGATATGCGGGTGATGGGGCAAATCCAGGCCGATGGCTCTCAGCATGACGTCGATATCTCCATTAGTTCGGGGAAGATATGGGCGTCCCTGCTCTACCCAGTGCTGTTGCGTGAGGAATATGAAACCGTGCAAACCATGACCCAGCGTGAGGGCAAGCGAGGAGGTCCGGAGACCAGACTGCAAGGGGGTGTCAGAGTGTTAAAGTGCCGTAACTGGGTGCCGGCAGACGAGTGAGCGCGGCTGATTTAGAACAGCCCGGCTTCGCGGAATGAGTAGTAGGGCGAACGACCGCCATCGTGGCGGCCGATGATGACGTGGTCGATGAAGCGGAGTTGGAGGAGCTCGGCGGCTTCGATGAGTCGCTTGGTGAACTTGCGATCGGCTTCGCTGGGGGTTGGGTCGCCGGAAGGGTGGTTGTGAATCAAGGCGAATCCATAGGCGTTGCGAAGCATTACGGGACGTAGGACTTCACGCGGGTGGGCGCTGGTTTCGTTCAGCGTGCCGGAGCTGATCTGGATGGTGCCGGTGTGGCGCAGGCGGCTGTCGACCATTGCGATGATGAGCTTTTCATGGCCGAGCCAGCCAAGCTGGGGGGCGAAGGCTTCGTGGATTCTTTCGGGGCTATCGAGAGATATTTGCGCGACTTGCTCGCGGGCGAGGCGTGCGCCGAGTTCGAAGGCGGCGGCGAGCTTGCTGGCGCGGGCGAGGCCGATGCCGGGGGAGGTGAGGAGTTCGTCGAGGCCAGCGGCTCCGAGGGCGTGGAGCGAGCCGAAGTGATTGAGGATTTCGCGGCCGATCTCGATGGCATTTTTCTTCGAGGTTCCTGAGCCGATGAAGAGGGCGAGGAGTTCGGCGTTGTCGAGGGCCGAGGCCCCCAGGCGAGCCAGCTTTTCGCGTGGCTTGTCATCTTCGGGGAGATCCTGGATGCGCGACATGAAATGGAACTAGTCTTTTGATGATTTCGGGTCGAGCGCGTCGCGCAGGCCATCGCCGAGGAAGTTGAGGGCGAAGAGCGTGGCCGCAAAGAACAGTGACGGGAAGAAGAGTAGCCAGAAGTTGGCGGACATGCGGTCGGCTCCTTCACTGATGAGGATTCCCCATGAACTGTTAGGTGCCTTTACCCCGAGGCCGAGGAAGGAAAGGGTGGCCTCGAAGAGCATGATGCCCGGAATGGTGAGCGTCGTGTAAACAATGATCGGTCCGAGCGAGTTTGGCAGGATGTGCTTGAAGAGAATGGTGAAGTGGCCGAGTCCGAGCGAGCGGGAAGCTTCGACGAAGTCCTGGCTGGCGACATTGCGGACCTGGGCGCGGACGATGCGCGAAACAGTGAGCCATGAGAGCGCGCCGATGGCGAGAAAGAGCGGGACGAGGGTGGTGATGGGTTCAACCCAGGTGCGGGTCTTGTTTTCTGCGATGACCGAGGCTCCTTGTCCGACGATGAGACCGACCGTGTCGTCGGTGAGGGTAGTGGTCCAAGGTTCGATGGTCTTTCCGAGGAGGATGACGATGACGAGGAAGGGCAGCGCGTAGAGGATGTCGACAATGCGCATCATGAAGTCATCGACGTAGCCGCGGACGTAGCCGGCGATCGCGCCCCAGAGGACGCCGAGGGTGACGGAGACGCTGGTGGTGATGAGGCCGACGGCGATGGTGATGCGGCCGCCGTAAAGGACGCGCGAGAAGATATCGCGACCGAGGTGGTCGGTGCCAAAGGGGTGGGCGGCGGATGGCGGGCTATTTTTCCCCGGGAGGTCCTGGATGTTGGGGTCCGGGATCAGGCTGGGGAAAAAGGGGAGCACGAGGCAGGCGACGAAGATGATGGCCAGCACGAACAATGAGATCGTGGCAGCGCGGTTCTTGATGAGGCGATGAGCGGCGTCGCCCCAGAGTGAGGCTCCTTTTTCGACGGCGACGGGTGCGTTGGCGGTGATGGCGCTCATGAACGGAGGCGGGGATTGAGCCAGTAGCCGAGGATGTCGGTGGCGAAGTTGGCAAGGATGATGAGGATGCCAAAGAGGAGGACGATGCCTGTTAGGACGGGTTCGTCACCAGTTTCGATGGCCTTGATGAAATGGGTGCCGAGACCGGGAAGGGCGAAGACGCTTTCGATGACCAGCGAGCCGGAAATGATGCCGGCGAAGGCGGGGCCGATGTAGGCGACGGCCGGGGTGAGACCGCCACGCAGGCAGTGGCGGATGAGGATGTTCTTCTGGCTGACGCCTTTGGCGCGGGCGGTGCGGACGAAGTCCTGGCTTAGGGTGTCGAGCATGCCGGCGCGGGTGAGGCGTGAAAGGTAGGCGGCGCTGCCCAAGCCGAGGGTGATGGAGGGCAGGATCCAGAAGAGAGGGTTGAGGTTCGACCAGCCCATGGCGGGAAGGATTTCCCATTTTTGGCCGAAGCGGTCCGCGAGAATCGGGCCGATGACGAACGAGGGAAGGCAAATGCCGGTCATGGCGATGGCCATGGTGGAGTAGTCGAGGATGCTGTTCTTCTTCCATGCGGCGATGACGCCCAGGGGGACGCCAACGAAGATTGCGAGGGTGATGGCGACGAGACCTAACTGCAGCGAGACGGGGAAGGCTTGGCCGATAATTTCGGTGACCTCGCGACCTTCGAGGCGAAGGCTTGATCCGAAGTCGCCCTTGAGGATGTTGGTGGCACGTTTGGCGAACTGAACGGGAAGTGGTTGATCGAGGCCGTAGTAGGCATTCATCCGAGCCTGGATGTGCTCGGGGATGGCCTTCTCGGTTTTGAACGGGCTGCCGGGCAGGGCCTTGACCAGAAAGAAGGTCAGGGTGAATAGGACGATCATCACGATGACCCCCTGAAGCAGGCGATTGATGAGATAACGGAGCATGGGCTAGTTGGCGTCGAGGCTGATGTTCTTCCAAGGATGGTTGTCGAGGAGGAGTGGGTGCCAGCCTTTGACTTCCGGCCGGAGGAGGTAGTTGCGGACGTACCAGGAAATGGGGAGGATGGGTTGCTCGTTGAGGAGGATCGCTTCGGCCTCTTTCATGATCCTGAAGCGTTCGTCGGGATCGGCTTGTTGCGCGGCCTGACTGAGGAGTTGCTCAAACTTTTCGTTCGACCAACCGGTGTTGTTGTTGCCGTTGCCCTTGGTCCACATGTTGAGAAAGGTGGTGGGGTCGAGGTAGTCGCCGATCCAGCCTGCGGAGGCCATGTCGAAATCGAGTGTTTGCTGGGCGGTGATGTAGGATCCCCAGTCTTTGCTTTCGATGTCGATCAGAATTCCGAGATGCTCCCGCCACATGGCCTGGAGTGCCTCGGCTCCGGCGCGGGCGGAAGCCTTGCTGATGAGAATCGAGTAACGGGGGAAGTCCTTCCCACCGGGGTATCCTGCATCGGCGAGAAGTTGTCGGGCTTTCTCGGGATTGAATTCGAGGACGGGGTCGGCGAGATAGCTGCCCATCTTTGGTGTGAAGGACTTCGTCGGTTCGTAGCCTTCGGTGATGTAGTTGCAGTAGTCGGCGCGGTTGATCGTGAGGGAGAAAGCCTGTCTGACACGAGGGTCGGAAAGTCCGGGTCTGGTGGTGTTGAGTCGGACGAAGGTGGTGCCAACGTAGGGTTCCTGACGAAGGGATTCCTTTTCGTTTTTCCGGACGTCCTTGATCAAGTCCGGCGGCAGCATGTAGGTGGTGTGAAGTTGCCCGGCGCGGTAGGCGCGGGCTTCAGTGTAGGGGTTCTCGATCGGGTAGAAACGAATGCCGTTGAGCCCAACATTTTTGGCATCCCAGTAGTGGGGGTTGCGCTCGACTTCGATGACGTCATGGAATCGCCACTCGGTGAGACGGAAGGGGCCGTTTCCGACGATGTTACCGGTTTTGGACCAGCTGGTGAATCGATCCGTCATTTCGCCGAACTGGAGCACGATGTGTCGTGGCACGGGGAACCAGGTGTAGTGGCGGGTGAGCGAGGGCAGGAAGGGGACTGGCTCCTTGAGTTTGATCAACAGCGTGAAGTCATCGAGGGCCTTGACACCGACCTTTTCAAAGTCGGTGATTTGCTCGCGGTTGAACTCGGCGGCCTGATCGATGAAGTAGAGCATCTCGACGTAGGGTGCAGCGAGGGCTGGCGAGAGCATCCGGTGATAGGAAAAAACGAAGTCGTGGGCGGTGACGGGAGCTCCGTCAGACCAGCGTCCGTCAGGTTGCAGCTTGAAGGTCCACTCGGTCAGATCTTCGTTGTGAGTCCACGATGCGGCCGCTCCCGGGGGGGTCGCGGCATCATCGCTGGGGTGATCAGCCACGAGTCCCTCGAAGATGGCTCCGATGATTTTGCTTTCGGGAACTCCTGTGACCATTTGATGATCAAGGGATTTCGGCTCAGCGGAATTGCCGATCAGGAAAATACCATCACGGTTCGCTTTCTCGACGAGGGTCTCTTTTTGGCAGGCTGAAAGCACCAAAATGAGCGCGAAAAGATAGAAGGAGCGAATCACTGGCGATGAACTAGCGGTGCTTTTGCGACAATTGCAGGAAAAAATTTTCGATGGCGGACAATTATTCCTATTTGTCATTTAGGTGGCTGGGGGGCTTGCAAGGCACGGGAGGCTTGCTAGTAAACGTGCGCACCCGCCGTCGTTGCCTGCTTTGAAAGCCTACTTTATCCGCCGCCTGCTGCTGATCCCGCTGACTCTTGTCGGGATCACGTTGCTGGTATTTACCATTCAGCGGAAGGCACCTGGCGGACCAATGGAGCAAGAGCTGACCCAATTGCTTGGCGGGGAAGGCGGCGCACGTCGGGCTCGGGCTTCGGAGGGGGCGTCGTTGAGTGTTGCCCAAGTGATGGAGATTGAGGAAAAGTATCAGCGGGACCGCAGCCTGATCCGAGGCTACAGTGATTGGCTGGGGCTGACTCAGAAGGATTTGGCAAAGGCGGGTGCGGAGTTTCCCAAGGGTGAGAACGAGGTGGTGATTTCGATGCCGGGAACGGTTTATTCGGTCAAAGTCATCAAGACAGAGGATGGAGCGGTGACGAAGCAGTTACTGGATGCTGAGGGGGCGGATCTCGACTCGGATGAGATCATCGCCCCCTGGGAGGTGCGGCTGAGGTCGCCTGAGGATCAGGCGGCGAGCTGGAAAAACTGGATGAAGGGGGTTGCGGTTCCTGAAAATCTGACCTGGCGTGCGATTCTCTATCGTCCGGGGCGGGATGGTTTGCTGCAAGGAAGCCTTGGTGCGTCTGAAAAGTATCAGGACCCTGTGGGACAAATGATCGTTGATCGGATGCCTGTTTCGATTTTCTTTGGAGGGATCAGTATGGTGCTGATCTACGCGATCTGTTTGCCACTCGGTGTGGTGAAGGCGATCAAGCACCGGAGCTGGTTGGACAATTTTTCGTCGGTGATGGTTTTCGCTGGCTATGCGATTCCTGGCTATGCCCTCGGCTCCTTGCTGGTGGTCTATCTTGGTGCGAAGCTCGGGTGGTTTCCTCTCGGTGGCTTTCCTGGTGATCAATTCGAGCAACTCGGCCCAGCTGGCAAGCTTAAGGATGTCTTCGAGCACGGATTCATGCCGCTGGTGTGCTATGTGATTGGCAGCTTTGCGTTCATGACGCTGATGATGAAGAACAACCTGATGGAGCATTTGGCCTCCGACTATGTTCGCACGGCGACGGCAAAGGGGGCCCCGTTTCGGTCGGCCGTATTCAAGCACGCCTTCCGGAACTCGATCATTCCGATCGCGACGACTTTTGGTAGCAACATCACCTTGTTGGTCGCGGGGAGTATCCTGATCGAGCGGGTCTTCGACATCAATGGTTTCGGTCTACTTCAGTTTAATGCTCTGCTCGAGCGTGACGAGCCACTGATCATGGGGGTTCTGTTCGTGTCTGCGACTTTGATGCTGATCGGTAATGTTCTGTCGGACCTGTGCGTGGCACTGGTGGATCCCCGTGTGAGTTATAAGTGAGATGAACTTTCCGAGGAAATTGGGTGTCCTGCTGATCATCGCAGCGGTGTTGGCCACTGTGAGCGACCACTTCGGGTATGCGCTGCCGAGTTTGCGCTGGCTGTATTCATTCATGGCGACACCTGACCAGATCCTCGACGCGGAGGTGAGGCAATACTGGTTTGGCAAGGTTGATTGGCCTTGGTTCAGGGCGCATCAGGGCGAGGTGATCGGTCATCTTGCCTCTGGTCTGATGGTGCTGATTGGCTTGGTGTTGATCGGTCGAGGCAAGGGCTTCCATTGGAATCCTTTGACGATTCGGAAAATGACCCGGTTTAAGTCGATCGGACGTGGCTACAGTTCTTTGAAGATCCTGATCGTGCTGCTCGTCGTGGCTCTTCTCGATCAGGTCTTGGTAGGAAAGCAGGCGCTGGTCGTGCGGCACGACGGGCAATGGAGTTTTCCGGCCTTTGAAAAAAAGACTTATCTCGAAAGTGAGTATGGTGGAGAGAGTGAGGAGGAGGTGGATTTTCGAAAGTTGAAGAAACGCTTCAAGGTCGATTCACCTGAGAGCTTGATCATCATGCCTCCTGTGCCATGGGATCAGTCATTTGATTCCGATGAGAAAATGACGAAGGATCTGGTTCTGATCAGTGGAGTCATTCACGAAGCATCTGGAAGAAGGCCTTACAATGGATTCGCGGTGGCGTTTCAGGAGAATAATCGTGAGCTCAAGGTGCGCAGTGGTCGGATCCGAAATGGAAAGCTCTCGGGACCTGCTCAGGTCTATGACAAGGCAGGGGAGCCCGCTGGTCGCGAAGAGTGGTCGGACGGGAAGCGGATCAGCACTTCGGTCAAAGGCGATGCTGACGTTGAGAAAGGCCGTTGGGCACAGGTGATCTATGCGCCGCTTCCGCCCGATCTTAAGGCAGGGCACTTTCTTGGTACGGATTCGAAGGGATGGGATATCCTCGCTCAATTGTATGGCGGCATGCAGGTGCTGTTCAAAGCCGCGATTCTGTATGTTGTCCTAACCTACTTCATCGGAATCACGCTCGGTGCCCTGATGGGGTATTTCGGTGGACTCTTCGACCTCGTGATGCAGCGGGTCATGGAGATCATGAGCAATGTGCCTTCGCTGTTGGTGATCATGATCATCATCGCCAATCTCGGTCGCGACCGGGTCACACTTGGGACGATCCTTCTGGTCTTCTGTATCTTCTCGTGGATCGGCATCGCTACTTTTCTGCGGACTGCCACCTTCAAGGAAAAGGCTAGGGATTATGTCAATGCGGCGCGTGTCATTGGAGCACCGACATCCCGGGTGATTTTCCGTCATATTCTGCCGAACGTGATTGCGACGATCGTCACCCTCATCCCTTTTAGTATTTCGTCCGTGATTACTTCGTTGACTGCGCTCGACTTCCTAGGATTCGGGTTGCCGGACCGCTATCCAAGTTGGGGACGCTTGTTGAGTGATGGCGTCAGCAATCTGAGTTCGGCGTGGATTGTGAGTTCGGTTTTTGCGATGCTGGTGTTGGTTCTCCTGCTTGTGACCTTTGTCGGTGAGGCGATTCGTGAAGCCTTTGATCCCCGAACCTTTACCACTTACCAATGAGAGTTTCCATCCATGGAATAATCGCAGTGCTGGCGGTGGTTTTCTTGTCCACCTGTCGGGACAGTCGTCAGTGGGTGCCGTATGACAGTGCCGAAGAGCGGTTGAAATTCGAGGAACGATACAATGAGCAGGTCATCAAGACCTTGACTACGCGCCAAGGTGAACTGGAGGAGTTGCTTTCCGGTGATCTTGCGGAGGCCAAGCGTCAGGATCTCGAGAAGGAGATGAGGCGTCTCGAAAAGCGGCTCGAGCGTCCGGCATTCTTCGAACGCTTGGAAGAGTCGGATTTGCCGCCGGATCTCGATTGGACGACGAATCTCGATGATCCCGAGCTGGGTTCGCCCGAGGCAAAGAAGGGCGGGACGCTGCACTATTACTTCACTGCTTATCCACGTTCCATCCGATCAGTGGGGGCTGAGTCAAACAACTCATTCCGCTCCGTCCACTGGGACGACAATGAGATGGGATTGATTTCGATTCACCCGAACACTAGGAATGTTATTCCGGCTTTGGCCGATCGCTGGGCGGTGGGAGAGGATGGGCAGTCGGTTTACTTCCACATCGATGAGCGGGCACGTTGGTCGGATGGGAAGGATGTGACTTCAGAGGACTTCCTGATGAGTGTCTATATCTTCTTGTCGCCTTATCTGACGCCGACGTTTTATCGGAATTATTATGGGGAACAGTATTGGGGGATTGCCAGCTACGGGCCAGATTATATCTGTGTGAGAAACGCCTTCCCGAAGCCGCTCGCGCCGTTTTTTGCCAGCCTCAATGCTTCGCAGGTGGATTTCTACAAGGAGTTTGGTCCTGATTTTGAGGCACGCTACAACTGGCGGACCCGTCCGACGACGGGGGCGTATATCATCAAGCCGGAGGATGTGCAGAAGGGGCGTTCGATCACGCTGAGCCGGAATCCCGACTGGTGGGCTCGTGATTTAAAGTACTATAAGAACCGCTTCAATCCGGACCGGATGGAATATCGGTTGATCCGTGATCCTGAAAAAGCTTTTCAGGTGTTTCTTCAAGGTGATATCGATTTCGAGCTCTTGGGTGATCCCAAGAAATGGTATGAGGAGAGTGAGACAGATTCTGTTTTCAAGGGCTACATTGAGCGGGCGACTTTCTACAATGTTTACCCAAGGGTCTCGCGTGGTTTGTATTTCAATATGTCGAGGTCACCTCTGAATGATCTCAATGTGAGAATCGGTCTGCAGCATGCGACCAACTGGGAGAAGGTCATCGATCTCGACTTGCGAGGAGATGCCGAGCGCTTGTCCTTGTTGAATGACGGATTCGCGGGGATCTCAGACACCGAACTCAAGACGCGACCTTACTCGGTGGCGAAGGCTCGGGAATCGTTCGCAAAAGCGGGATTCGACAAGGCTGGTAGGGATGGGATTCTGCAAAATCCCAAGGGCGAGCGACTGAGTTTTGAGCTTAGCTATCCCAAGATTGCTGCGCTTGAGGCGATGGTGCTGAGGCTCACCGAAGAGGCAAAGAGGGCTGGAGTGGAATTCCGGCTCAATGGCATGGATTCATCGGCTTCTTTCCAACAAGTCCTGCAGAGAAAGCACGAGATCTCGTTCATGGGCTGGGGAGTGGGTCAACCGATGATCCCGGATTTCTATCAGCAGTTTCACTCGAAAGAGGCTTTTCTTGAGGACGGGAAAACCTTGAGGATGATGACCAACAATATTTCAGTCTTCGCCGATCCAGAGGTGGACCCGATTCTTGAGATGAATCGGAATGCGACGAGTATGGACGTCGTGATCGAGACGAGTCGCCAACTTGAAAGGATTTTCCACGAGCAGGCCGTTTGGGTGCCGGGATACAAGCGGTCCTATTACCGGGTGGGATACTGGCGCTGGGTGCGCTGGCCGGATGACTTCAACGTCCAGCTGGCGGACTTGCCGGAAATGAGCCACGTCCTTTGGATCGATCTGGATAGGAAGGAGGAGACGCTGGAGGCGAAGCGCACTGGCAAGAGTTTCCCTGAAGCGAATTGGGTCTTTGATCAATACCGCGTTGGTGACGACGATCAGCAGATCATGGATGCGGATGAGACGGAGGCACCGCAGGAGAGCAATGCACTGGAGCCGGCGGAGGAGGTCGGTCCGGAGTTGCTTGAGAAACTCGAACCGCAGATTGGAGATTGATCATGGGTGAGAAGCTACTGGAAGTGGATGACCTGATCAGCGCGTTCGAGACCGATCGCGGGTTGGTGCGGGCGGTTGATCATGTCGGTTTCTCGGTGGAGAAGGGCAAGACACTGGGGATTGTCGGCGAGTCCGGATGCGGCAAGAGCGTCACGGCGATGTCGATGATTCGATTGCTTCCGCAACCCGCCGGTCGAATCTTGCAGGGCACGGTGAAATTCAAGGGCGAGGATCTTACTCAGGCTTCTGTGAGGCGAATGAGAAAGATTCGGGGGAACGAGATCAGTGTGATTTTCCAAGAGCCGATGACCGCGCTCAATCCAGTTCATCGGATCGGAAAGCAGATGACGGAGTGCTTTCACCTCCACCAGCGGATCAGCAGGAAGAAGGCATGGGAGCAGTCCGTGGAGATGCTTCGTTTGGTGAAAATTCCGTCGCCGGAAATGAGAATGGGAGATTACCCGCATCAACTCTCGGGTGGGATGCGCCAGCGGGTGGTGATCGCGATGGCGTTGGCGTGTCGGCCAGATCTGGTGATTGCCGATGAACCGACCACGGCGCTGGATGTCACCGTGCAAGCTCAGATTCTGGATCTTTTGAAAAAGCTTCAGGCGGAGATGGGCATGGCGGTGATTTTGATTACCCACGACCTCGGGGTGATCGCGGAAAACTGCGATGATGTGGCGGTGATGTATGCCGGACGGATCGTCGAGCGAGCACCGGTGAAGGAGCTTTTCGCCAATCCGCTGCATGCCTACACGCGCGGATTGCTGGCATCGATTCCACGTCTTGAGACGCCGATCAAGTCGGTGCTTCCGACGATTCCGGGGATGGTCGCCTCACTGGCTGATCTGGTGCCGGGATGTCGGTTTTGCCAGAGGATGGAGCGGAAGGGGTCAACCTTGCGGGAACGGCCCGGATTTTTTGAAGTAGCGGAGGATCATTGGGTCGAGGTTTGTCCGAAATGTTATCATGGCGAGGAGGTGGCGAAGTGAGTAGTCTTCTTTCAGTGATGGACCTCAAGGTCCATTTCCCAGTGCACGGCGGCCTGCTGATGCGTCAGAAGAAGACGGTGAAAGCAGTCGACGGGGTGTCGCTCGATATCGGTGTGGGAGAGACTCTTGGGTTGGTCGGTGAGTCGGGCTGCGGCAAGTCGACACTTGGCAAGGCGATCGTTCGTTTGGTTGATCCGAATGCAGGATCGATTGTTTTTGAAGATCGCGATATCACCAAGTCATCGAGGCGTTCCATTCGTCCTCTCAGGCAGGATTTGCAAATGATCTTCCAGGATCCGGCGGAATCGCTCAATGCGCGTCACAGCATTAGTGAGATTCTTGAGGAGCCGTTGATTGTGCATCGTCGGGGAAATCGGGCGGAGCGGAAGAAGAAGGTCGCGGAGTTGTTGGATCGGGTGGGCTTGCCGGCGGCGAGTGCAGAACGCTATCCGTTTGAGTTTTCAGGTGGGCAGCGGCAGCGTGTGGGCATTGCCCGGGCAATCGCGCTGGAGCCGAAGCTGATCATTGCCGATGAACCGGTTTCGGCGCTCGATGTGTCAGTGCAATCGCAGGTGATGAATCTGCTGTTGGAGCTGCAAAAGGAGATGGGGCTTTCCTATCTGTTCATCGCTCACGACTTGGCCGTGGTGAAACATATCTCGGATCGAGTCGCGGTGATGTATCTTGGGAAGATTGTCGAGTTGGCCGACGCTGAGACGATTTATCTACGACCGAAGCACGCCTACACCAAGGCGCTGATTTCAGCGATTCCGCATCCGGATCCATCGAGGATCGTGGAACGAGTGCTGTTGGAAGGTGATGTGCCTTCACCGATCGATCCACCGAAGGGAAGTGCCTTTGGAAAGCGGATCAATCATCCACGTTACGAGGAGACGGAGGGGATGGATTTGTCCCTCGTGGAAATCGAACCCCGGCACTGGGTGGCGGCGGATCCTTGCTGCCTTGAGGAGGCGGATTGGGAGCAGGTGAAGGGCTGAAGTTTTCGCCAGGCGAGGAGGCTGGTGCCAGGCACCAGACCTACTTTTGCGCGGTGGATTCGGGGAGTTCGAATCTTACGGCGATGACGGTGTTTGTGACCTTGGCGAGGCCGACAGCCAGTCGGCGGCGGTCTTGATTGGATGCTTGGATGTGAGGATTGGGAGAGATGGGAAATGGCTTGGCGGGGAGGATGCGGAAGATGGCGTTTGCGGGCAGACCGAGACGGGCGGTGAGGGTTTGACCATCCTGTCTGAGGATGGCGGTGCGTTTGTCCTCGCTCAGTTCGATCTCCGCTTCCGTGTGAAAGAAGGACCAGATCTCCGAGGGCTCCTTGCAGACGACCTTGTCGGTGACGGTGAAGTGTTTCCCGCGTTGCAACTCGAAGGTTCGGGTGAACTCCTCTGCATTCCTGGTATAGGCTTCGGTCACATCGAGGGTGGCCGTGGCGGCGGATTTCTTCGAGACGAATTCGGTGAAGGCGACTTCGGCTCGGGGGTTTTGGTCGGGCTCTGCGTCAGGATTGATGACGAGGGTGTTGTGGCCTTCGGCACGGACGCGGTAGAAATCGTTGCGGTCAGCTTTGTTCCTGTGGCGCTGGTAGGTTTCCCGCTCCTTTCCGGAATCGATGATCCAGCGGACGCCATTGGCTTCGAGGATGAAGGAACCGAGATCGAGGTGGCGGTGGGAGTTGGAATTCGACCCGCCCTGCATGGCGACGATAAAGCCTTCGCCGTCGTTCCATGAGTCGCGCATGGAGGCGACCTCGATACCGCGGAAGTATTTGTCGGTCGGCATGGAGGCGGGATCGAAGTTGGTTGGTTTTTCCTGCAGCCATAGAAGGTCCCATAGGCTACCACCTTTCGCCGCGGAAAGGGCGTTGCTGCGGAACCAGGTGAAGCGGGGGATGGCGTATCTTTTTCCCATCCAGAGGTGTTGGGGGGTGGAGCCGGGGGAGCGGCCGCAATCGCCGAAGTCGAAGGCGACCCGCCTGGTGCCGGAAAGGTAGATCTGGTAATCTCCGCTCTGGCGGAAGCCCTCGACTGCGGAGAGGCCGAAGTCTTTTCCCAAGGCGCTCTCGAGGCCGGAGATGAGCATGATGTTGTAGAGGCTGCCGAAACTCCAGTAACTGGAGCCTTCGTGGCTGGCACCATCGGGGGCGTAGGCTTTCATGGCCCGGGGGACGCTTTCAATCGCGTGGCGGAGGATGCTTCCGGCGATCACGGGATCGGTATCTGCGACGGCGAGGGCACCGAGGGCGATGCCGCCGTTGCAGACCTGATTCCAGTTGTGGGAGGCCTTGTGCCAGCCGCTCGGGTTGGTGTAGACCTTCATCGCGGGAGTGAGGCCCTTTTTGACGATGGCTTGGCGCAGGGTCTGCCGCTGGGCCGGGGTCCACTCGTCCCAAAGCCAGTCGAGACCGAGGGCGAAGGCTTTGGTCATGATCGCGGTATCGAGAAAGTGGGCTGGGTTCCAGTCCTTGAATCCGGCTGCGGATTCCAGCTCCACCCAGACGCGGTCGGCGTATTTTTTCTCGCCGGTGAGGAGGTGGACGAAGGAGAGGTCGCGGACGCGTTCGAGGATATCGCCGCTGACGTAGATCAGCCTCCGGCCGTCGCGCAGTTCGTATTCAAGGGGTTTCTGGGTAAGGACCGCATCGGCGTTTTTGCTGATCTGGCGGTAGATCTTGTTGGCGGTCTTATCGCGTTCGACGAGCTGGCGGATTTCTTCGATTTTCTTGGAATCGAGGAGGATACGAGGGTGCGTGGGCTTGAGGGTGGAGAGGATTTCCTCCGGTGCCGGAGCGGCGCGGGCGACTTGAGTCAGCCAGAGAAGCGTGATCAGGACGGAAAGGAACGGAAGGACGCGTAAAGCGATGGATTTTGTAGTGTTCAAGGGAGTGGTGAAAGGAAGGGTTCTGAACTCGAGATCACAAAGTTTCGGTCCGGCCCAGCTCTCGTTGGAGGTTCTGAATCGCGGTCCGGGCGTTTTCATCTTCCGGGTGGGCGTGGGAGAATCGTTCGAAGTTCGCCAGAGCTTTTTCCATTTGGCCTTTTTCCGCGAAGACCATTCCTTGCTCGTAGATGGCAGGAATGAAGTCGCTTTCTGCGTCGACGGCCCGGGTCAGGGCTTCGAGGGCTTCGTCTTTGTGCCCTTCGAGGCGGAGCATATGGCCGAGAGCGAAGTTGACGCGGGAGTCGTTGGGGGCGAGGTCGACGGCTTTTCGGCCCGATTCGATCGCCGCCTCGGTTTGACCGTTTTGAAACAGGGCGAGGGCGAGGCTTGAGTGGATATCTGGATCTTCGGGGTTTTGCGCGATGGCCTGTTGGTAGATGCTGATCGCTCCTTCGAGGTTGCCAGTGGCGAGTTGCTCGCTGGCTTCGATCATCATTCTTTCCGTCTCGCTGATTTCCATCGAGGCGAGCTTTTCTTTCGCGGTCGCGGCGTCCTCGGTTCTACCGGCGGCGGTGAGGAGTTTGACATAAAGCTGCCATGAAAGGCGATCCGTGGGATCCTCGGTCAGGGCGGACTCGGTGTAGGAGATGGCTTTTTCGAGTTGGCCGGTCTGGATGGCATCGATGGCCTGATTGTAGAAATGGGTGCTGTCTTCGGGCATTGCGGGAGAGGATAGGGCTGGGTGGGGTATTTCCAAGGGCGGATGGTTTTCAGCGACCGCGAGGCGCTGGAGCGGACCGGCGGGATGTGGGCTATTTCCGGTTGGGCGTGCCACCGGCGGGACGCGCGTTGTTGGTGATCTCCGCGTCGAGTTCGGTCATGCGTTTGCGGAGGGTGGCGACTTTTTCGGGATGACTCGCGGCGAGGTTGTTGCTTTCGCTGATGTCCTTGCTGAGGTCGTAGAGCTCGGGTTGGGCTTTCTTGTCTTTGGTCCTTCGAAGAAGCAGTTTCCAGTCGTCCTGACGGAGTCCTTCGAGCTCTCCTTGCGAGGAGTAGTGGATGAATTCATGGCGTGGTGATTTGGCGTCCTTGGTGAGGATTGGGCTGATGTCCATGCCGTCGATTTTCTTCGGTGGGGTAAGGGGCTTGCCGGTGAGCGCGGCGATGGTGGGGAAGAGGTCGATACTACTGGCGAGTTCGTCGGACTTGCCGCCTGCGGGGATATGGCCGGGCCATGAGATGATGAAGGGGACGCGCTGGCCGCCTTCGTAGGTGGTGCCCTTGCCGGCGCGGAGCGGTTTGGCGGAGCCCCCGTGGTTTTTAAACTGCAGCCATGGCCCGTTGTCGGTAGTGTAGATGAGGATCGTGTCCTTCTCGATGTCGAGATCCTTGAGGGTTTTGGTGAGGCGGCCGGTCTCGGCGTCGATGTGCTCGATCACGCACTTGTAAGCATTGGCGGGATCCGGGTCGTAGGCGTCATCGGGCACATAGAGCGGGATGTGCGGCATGCTGTGGGGAAGGTAGAGGAAGAAGGGGCGATCTTTGTTAGAGGTGATGAACTTGATGGCTTCGTCGGTGTAGCGTCGGGTGATGGTCTGCTGATCGACGGGGACCTCGATGATTTCCTCGTTGCGGATGAGCGGGGTGTTCCACGCGGTGGTGGCGGTTTTCTGGTCGGCCCAGAGTTCGTCGCTTTTGAGCTTTGACTTCCGCTTATTGTCCGGGTGGTTCATGTCGTTCGAGTAGGGAATGCCGAAGTAGGAATCGAAGCCTTGGGTGCGGGGCAGGAATTCGGGCAGGTGGCCGAGGTGCCATTTGCCGATGCAGGCGGTGGCGTATCCGTTCGCCTTCAGGTGATCGGCGATGGTGAGCTCTTGGGGGTCCAAGCCGGTGGTCGAGGAGGGGAATAGGACGTGGCGATGAAGTCCGACGCGCTTGGGGTAGCAAGCGGTGAGTAACCCTGCTCGCGAGGGTGAGCAGACGGGAGACGGGACGTGGAAATCGGTGAGACGGATGCCCTTTTCTGCAATGGAGTCGATGTTGGGGGTCTTGATCGTTTCCGAGCCGAAGCAACTTAGGTCGCTGTAGCCCTGATCATCGGTGAAGATGACGATGACATTGGGGTCACGCGCGAGAGTAGGCAGGGCGAGAAGGGCCCAGAGGGCGAGGCAGCGGAGGGAGGTTTTCATAAATGGACTGCCATAAAGACGTTGTCGGGATGGAGATTCTTACGGATTGGGTATGGTGAATGGAGGGGGATGTGATAGTTGAAACGGGAGATGAACGAGATGGATCCGAATCAGATCGAGGGAGTGAACCGCTGGAAGGCACCCAAGGGGGGATTTCCGTGGATTCGCGCGTCGATTTTTTTAATGGCGATCGGCGTCGTGGCGATTCCCTTGACGCCTCAAGGAAAGAAGGTTTTGCAGCGGATCGAGCAGCGGTTACAGCCAGCCAAGACGGCACAAGATATCGATGCAGACGACATCATGCGTCAGGCGGAGGCCCGGCTGCGTGAGAAGTATGAGCAGGAGCTTGCGGATCTAAGAAAGAATGCGGAGGAGGCGCAGAAGCAGGCGGCAGCGGCGAAGAAGGCGGGCGAGCCTGAAGTTTTGCCCCGGATTGATGAGCATACGGCGGCGACGGGTGGTGATGTGATCAAGCTTCGGTCAGGGATTCCTTTCAAGACTCAGGTGAAGGTGGAGAAGGGCGGGCTGGCTTCGAAAGAGCGTGTGGATGATGGATCTTACGTTGCCGAATACACGCTCAGCGTGAAGGTTCCGGAACCATCGAAGACCCTTGAGCAACTCCAAAAAGTGAATCCGGATCTGGGGAAGCTGCTGCCCGGATTGGAAGGCATGCTGGAGAAGGCGGAGGTGTCGCGGTGGTTCTATCAGCTCTATGAGAACAAGACGCAGCGGCTAAGGAAGGATGCGACGAAGCTCACCGAGTTGCTGACGAAGCATAATTTCTACGACTGTGAGACGATGCTCAATTTGAGGCATCCGGAGACGAACCGTCGGGTGTTTTTGATGCAGGCAGAGATGGATGTTGTTTCCGATGGGTCGGATGGAGATCGGCTTTCGACGATGCCGGACAGCATTGTGAATTCGACCTACTATCAGCCGTTTACGAGTTATGGTTGGCCGAAGCAGACGAAGACGCCCAATCCGATGGTGTCCG
This sequence comes from uncultured Haloferula sp., assembly GCA_964628795.1. GTDB lineage: Bacteria > Verrucomicrobiota > Verrucomicrobiia > Verrucomicrobiales > Akkermansiaceae > Haloferula. The sequence continues at coordinate 30,161 of CAZVMS010000345.1, forward strand.
GTTGGGAAAAGCGGATTGGGAATGCCAATCGAGAGTTGGCAGCAGCGGGGACGACGGCGGAACGGAAGGCTTGGCTGAGAGATCGGATCAAGTATTTGAAGCGGGGGATCGAGGATATGAAATACCGCAGCTTTCTGATTGCGGAGTATGATCCGTTCATCGTGATCGGGGTGAATTTGCTGACGGCTTCTGGCGATGTTTATGCGCCGAAGGTGGGGGATTATGCCGTGGTGGTGCATGGGAAGATGCTTTATCCTGCGATCGTTGGGGATGGGGGGCCGACCTTCAAAGTGGGCGAGGCATCATTGCGGATGGCGAAGCAGTTGAATGCGAGGGCATCGTCTTATAGTCGGCCAGTTTCCGATCTAACGGTGACTTATGTGGTGTTTCCTGGAAGCCGTGAGGCGAAGAAGGGGCCGCCGAATTATGAGGCGTGGCGGGTCAGGTGCGGGGAGTTGATCGGGGAGATCGGGGGACTTGGTGAGGGGGTGGAGCTTCATCAGTGGCAGGATCTTTTGCCGAAGAACGAGTTGCCGGCAGTGGCGACTCCGGAAGGGGAGACGCCGACGCTGGAGTGAGGGCATCTGGGGTGGATGGATACGAACTCTAAGTCCGATAGGACGTATCAGTTGTTTCCCAGGCGCTTGACGAGGTCGTCGAGGATCTTGTCAATGTGGGGATTCTGGGCGATGCGTTCGGGGTCGTCGAAGCCGAGCCAGACGACGGTGGAGCCGGTGGGTCCGACACGTAGCAGCCAGGCATCGCGGCCAGAGCCGGTGGCACCGGTGAATGAACGGGTGCCGGCGATTTGATTGAGAATACTTGTGGCTTCTTTGGCGGCGGTGCTGGTGATCGACTGAGTGCGGGAAGGCTGCCGTTTGAAGAGTAGCTTGCCTTCGGGATCACTGATGCTTTGGACGAAGTAGGGCCGGGGGCGTTTGCCGTTGGAGACGATGGTGGCGAGGGAGGTGGCGAGTTCCATCGGCGTGGATGCCACAGCGCCTCGGAACAGGTCTTCCGTTTCAAGGAAGGGGCCACCGATACCGCAGCGCTTGATGATCCGCTCGGTTTCCGCAGGGCCAATCTGGCGGCCTGTTAGAAGCGGATTTCCGGGGATGACCCGCTTGCCGCGTTCGGCGGCGGCGGCGGCGATCCATGGTTCGATCACGGTGCCGAGATCACGACGGGCATTGGTGGTGCGATCGAGACGTGAGTCGAGAAAGTCGCGACCTCCGATGAGTGCGAGCACCGAGCCGGTGGATGATTCCAGAGTGACGGCAGCGCATTGCAGATATTCCGGATTTTCGCCGGACTTGTGCTTGGCGTGCGTTGGATGATCCCATTCTTTGGCGTTCTCTGCCTCGGTCAGAGCTTTCGTGAGGTCGGATTCGAGGCGCTGCTGCCATTCCCTGGTGAGTGTGGTTTGGACGATCAGGCCGTCGAGGCGGATGTCGCTTGCCTCGAGGATGTCGGCGAGTTCCTCGCGAACCGCGTGGAGGGCGTAGGATCGCTCCGTGCTGCGTTGCTCGGCGGGGACGAGATTGAGGGGCAGGGCTTCGATGCGGTTTTTTTCCGCCGTGTCGATTCGCTTCATGGCGATCATGCGGGCGAGGACTTCGCTTTGCTGCGCGCGGGCACCCGGGAGATTTCGTGTTGGAGAGAACAGGTGGGGGCCGCGGATGATGCCGATCAGCATGGCGATCTGGCCTTTGTTTAGTTGGGAGACCGACTTGCCGAAGTAGGTGCGCGATGCTTCCTCGATGCCGTGGCAACCGGCACCGAAGTAGATGCGGTTCAGGTAGTGGGTGAGGATCTCATCTTTTGAATAGCGCTGCTCGATCCGCAGGGTGAGCGCGATCTCTAAGAGCTTGCGGTGAATCGACTTGGCCCGCATTTCGAAGGTGTTGCGGGCGAGTTGCATGGTCAGGGTGGAGGCCCCCTGGGTGAAGTCCCAGTCCTTGATGTTGCGGATCGTGGCGCGGGCGAGACCGCGGTAATCGACGCCGCGGTGCTCGTAAAAACGGGCGTCTTCGCGGGCCTCAAGGCATTGGATCATGAAGTCGGGAAGATCCTGTCGGCGGGCGAGCCGACGATTGGTTCCCCAGCCGACTTCGATTTCGACACCGTTGCGGTCGAGGATCGTGGTGCGAGCGGGGATGGCGGCGACTTCATCGAGATTGAATTTGGAGGACTGAAGGAAGTAGAAGAAGGCGAGCGCGAGAAAAGCGATGAGCCCTGCGATACCGAGCCGCAGGGCCCAGATCAGGGGCTCATGACACCATTCAGGGATCCATGAGAGCCATTTTGGAAATCGGGATGCTGGACGCCAAGTGGACACGAGAACTTCGTGGGGATGGGATGCTTGAGATTGGGAAAATGAGAGCCTGAAATGCCGTATTGCTCCGAGGGGTGATGGGGAATTACGGAAGATGATCCAATCTCGAATGTCGAATATCCTGTCACTATTCGACCGGAATGGCGCGAGGAATATCTTCTTCAACGGGGAGGGCGCGAGGGACTTCCTGCTCGACTGAGATCGCTCTGGGGGCCTCCTCAAGCTGGGCTTGGTCACCGACCGCGACTGCCTTGGGTGGACGACCTCCCAATTTTTCGGGTGCGGTTTCCACGTGCCGAGTGCAGATGTCGGTCTCGGCAGGGACGCGCTCGATCGGGATGCTGTCGCTGTAGGCTTCGCCGGCGGCTTCGCAGGCAGGGGTGGCCCGTTTTCCTGAGACCCGACATATCCGGCAGTCGGTGAATGAGAGTTTCGAATCAATGCCGTCCGCCTTGTAGCCGAGTCGGTCGGCTGTTTTCATGACCTCGGTCCAGATGGGGAGTGCGAGCGTCGAGCCGTAGCCCCGGTCGATGGTCTTTTTGGGCGTGTCCAAGCCGACCCAGACGGCGCAGGTCAGGCTGGAGGTATAGCCGACGAACCAGGCGTCGCGGTAGTCGTTGGTGGTGCCGGTTTTGCCTGCACAGGGCTTGTGGAAGCCGAGGCGTTTCACACTGGCACCGGTTCCGGACTCCATGACCTGATGAAGGATGCGGGAGGTGGTCTGGGCGGAGCCGGGATTGACGGCTTCATACGAGACCGCTCTGGCCTTTCCATTGCTGGGAAATACAACGGTGCCATGGCGGTTGCGGATCTCGGCGATGAGGCGCGGCGGGAAGCGGACGCCACGATTCGGGAAAACGGTGTAGGCGGAGGCAAGTTCTTCCGGCGAGGCATCAAGGGTGCCGAGGAAGGCGGTGGGATCGCCGGCCAATTCGCGTTCGAAGCCGACCGAGCTGGCGATCTCCTTGACGTTCTCGTGGCCGGCATAGTTTCCTACGCGGACGGACATGGTGTTCCGTGAGCGGATCAGGCCGACGGAAGCGGGTTGCATACCGATGAAGGTGCCGTCCGAATTGGAAGGCGACCATCCGCCGGCTCCCTTGATCTCACCTCGGCGGATGCGGTCGTCGCTGACGAGGGTCTCGGGGCGCATTCCCTGATCGAATGCGGCGAGGTAGACGAAGGGTTTGAAGGTTGATCCGATCTGACGTTTGGCCTGGCTGGCGCGGTTGAACTTCGATTCATCGGCATCGCGTCCGCCGACGGTGGCGACGATTGCGCCGGTAAGGTTCTCGATGACGACGACGCTCCCCTGGATGTATTGCGGCGCGGGACGTGGTTCGGGTTTGTCGAGCCACTGGGCGCGTGTCTGGTGCTGATAGCCACCGCCGCGCTCGAATTTTCGAAGGTGCTGGTCGAGCGCCTCTTCGGCTTTCTTTTGGACGAGGTTGTCGATGGTGGTGGTAATCTGAAGGCCGCCGAATTCGATGTTTTCGTCCTCTAGAATGCGTTCGAGTTCACGGCGGACCGCGTCCATGGCCCATGAGTCATGGAAGACACGGCGCCACTCCGGACGGACATCGATGGGTTCTGCTTTGGCGGCATCCGCTTCTTCCTGACTCAGGACCTCGGCATCGACCATGCGTTGCAGGGTGCTGTCACGTTCGAAGCGGGAGTTCTCAATGTCCTTGAAGGGTGAGAAGGCATTCGGTCCACGAACAATGCCGGCGAGTAGCGCGGATTCCGAAAGGGTGAGGTCCTTGGCGTGCTTCTCGAAATAGGTGCGCGAGGCTTCCTCAATGCCCCGGATCGAGTGGCCCCAGAAGATCCGGTTGACGTAGTGGGTGAGGATTTCGTCTTTTTCGTAGTTGGCCTCGATGCGGTAGGAGACCGCGATTTCGAGGAATTTGCGGTCGAGCTCCTGGAGGATGTGGGAAAAGGACAGCGAGTCGGCCTGAAGGTGGTAGCTGTTTCGCGCCAACTGCATGGTGATGGTCGAGGCTCCCTGGGTCATCGACTTGTCTTTAATGTTTCTCAGCGTCGCGCGGACGAAGCCGATCCAGTCAACGCCGCCGTGTGAGAAGAAGCGTTCGTCTTCCCGTGCGAGGATGGCGGAAAGGAACTCCGGGGCGATATCCGAGAAGGCGATGATGTCGCGCTTTTCGCCATGGATGCGTCCGAGTTCCTCGCCCCGGCGGTCGAGCACGATACTGCGCTCGGGCATTTCCGAGACCTTCGCCATGTCGACCTGACGGGCGCGGCCGTAGTAGAAGACGGACATCGGGATCAGGAAATATAGGGCGAGGATCGCCGGGTGGCCGAGCAGGCGGGCAGTGATGCGGACGAGGAAAGGGAAGGCAGAGGTGATTTTTTGCCAGAGGGCGAAGGGCCAGAAGAGCAGGAGGGTGCCGAGCCCCGTTTTTTTTCGGGCGGGCTTGCGGCGGCGTCTGTTCATCCCCTGATCTGAGCCAGAGGAAGATGAGTTCTTTGAAGAACGGTGGGGCATGAAAGTGAAAGTTGGTAGCGCGATCGGGCGAGAGACGCCATGTTCGCCCCGCTAGGAGACAAAGCGCGGCGATTGCGTCGCTAAATTCGTCAATAAAGCGATGAAGAAAATCGGAATTATTCAAGGGATTGCCACGCTGGCGATATTGCTGGTGCCTGTGAGCGCTCGCGAGCCGCTGCGGAGTTTGGACGACTTGCTCAAAATTGAGCAGAAAACCGAGGGGATGGTGGCAAGAGTAATGCCGGCGACGGTGGCCTTGATCGCGGCGGATACGGGGGCTTCCGGGTCGGGGGTGATCACTTCGGCGGACGGGCTGATTTTGACGGCGGCCCACGTGACGGACGGGGTCGAGGAGGTCGAAGTGGTCTTTCCGGACGGGAAACAAACCAGAGCGACGGTTCTTGGTTCGAATTTTTCGAAAGACATCGGGATGGCTCAGATCCAGGGCGAGGGGCCGTGGCCATTTGTCGAATTGGGCGAATCGAAGCCGCTGAAGGCTGGGGACTGGGTGGTAGCGATGGGACACAGTGAGGGCTACGATCCGGCGCGGACGCCGCCGATGAGATTTGGGCGGGTGGTTTCGGATGGCCCGGGGAATTTTTTGACGACCGACTGTACGTTGATCGGCGGCGACTCGGGTGGGCCACTTTTTGATTTGGATGGGAAAGTGGTCGGGATCAATTCGTCGATCGGGCAGGGGCTCGACAACAACAACCACGCCGGGATCGACGGCTTCCGCGAGGACTGGAAGAGGCTGATCGCAGGAGAAAGCTGGGGTGAGCTGCAGTTGAATCCGCTGGCAAATCCCGAGCGTCCGGTGATTGGGATTTTGATGGGCCGTGAGCTACGCGATGGTGGCGTGCCGGTGGATCAGGTGACACCGGGATCTCCGGCGGCACTGGCCGGAGTGAGGCCAGGAGATGTGATCCGCAGTGTGGCGGGTGATCGGATTCGCGGAGGTCGTGGACTCGGTCTGCGGCTTGCGAAGTTTTCGGCAGGCGACAAGGTGAAGATCGGTCTTCAGCGCGGGCGAGGCATGATCGAAGTAGAGATGGAGCTCGTGCGCCGCGACCAACTGTTCAAGCAATGAATTCAAGCATGAAGACATCACTGATTCTGTTGACTCTGGGAGTCACAAGTTTGCTTCCGGCTCAGGACGTGCCATTGCAGCGCCCGGAGGAACGCATGGAAACCCGCCGTCAGTCGGCGGAGATCTACGAGGCGATCCGGCCAGTGGCCCGCAAGGTTTCCAACTCGACCGTTTGGGTCTGGGTCAAGGGTCGGCAGGTGGCGATTGGCACAGTGGTTGGCGACGGCACGCAGGTTCTGACCAAGTGGAGTGAAATCGGCATCAACTACGATTCGATTCAGGTCGTGGGCGGTGATGGTCGGCAGGCGGATGCGACGGTTCTCGGCGTTTATCAGGACGAGGATGTGGCGATGCTACAGCTTGACGGGGCGCAATTTACTCCGATCACCTGGAGTGAGGAAGAGACGCCACCCGTGGGACGTTTTCTTGTCGCCGCAGGTCCGGATGACAATCCGCTGCGAGTCGGTGTGGTGGCGGTGGCCGAGCGGACGCTTCGCGAGACCGACCACGCATTCATCGGTGTGGAACTGAAGAGCGGCCACGAAGGTGCTGGCGTGCTTGTTGGGACCGTTTTAGACGGCGGCGGTGCGAAGGAGGCTGGGGTGAAGGCTGGGGATGTCATTCTTGAGCTCGGAGGTAGGAAGGTCAGCAGCTCTTTTGAACTGCGTGGGGCCTTGCTCGATCATAAGCCTGGTGAGAAGCTCGGGATGAAACTATCTCGGCGGGGCAAGGAACTTGAAGTCCAAGTCGAACTGCGTGGGCGTCCGGAGTTTCCCCAACTTCCCCAAGCGCGTCTGAATGTGATGCGCTCTATGGGTGGTCCGATCAGCGTGGTGGGGACCGGCTTTCCGACGGTGATCCAGACGGATATGCAGTTGAAGCCGAACCAATGTGGTGGCCCGGTCGTCGATCTCAAGGGTAACGTGATCGGCATGACGATTTCCAGAACCGACCGGACGCGGAGTTTCATCCTTCCTGCATCTAGCGTTGCGGCGATTCTTGGAAAAGAGGCGACCTCTCCCGATCTGGCGCAGGTCCCGAGGCGCGGTAACCAGGCACTGGCGATGGGCCAGCCGCGCCCACGACCGCAAGCCGTTCCGATGAACCCTGGATCGGCCGATCGACTCCGCCGGCATCTTGAGGAGATGCAGACGCTGTTAGAACGAATGGATCGCGAGATGGAAGAAGTAGGTGAGTGAGATCAGTCAGGACTTACAGGCAGACTCGGCGAAAGAGTTCGTCGAGCGGGAGCTGCATGCCGATGTAGAAGTCGCCGAATTCGCCGAAGCGGGCGGTGACTTCATCGAAGCGCATTTCGTAGACGATCGCCTTGATGTCGATGGTGTCTTTGGCGAGCAGGGTGACGCCCCATTCGTATTCATCGAGTCCGGTCGAGCCGGTGATGAGTTGGAGGATGCGTCCTGAGTAGGTGCGGCCGACGCGGGCGTGGCCGGACATCAGTTGCTTGCGCTCCTCAAAGCTGAGTGAATACCAGTTGTCGGCACCATTGCGTCGTTTGGACATCGGATAGAAGCAGATGACCGGCCAGTCCGGGAGCACGGGGTAGAGCCGATGCTGGAGGTAGTGGGTCATGCGGTCTTCGAACTCCTTCATCGCAGCGGCGAATTCCGGGCTGTCTTCGGCGAGTCCTTTTTCGCCTTTGAGAGTATCCTCGGCGTATTGCTCGGAGGTCGTTGTGTATTCCGAGCTCTCGGTTTGTGAGAGGTAGGAATAGACCGGGCTGAGTACTTCGGTGCCGAGCGAAAGAGAGAGCTGTTTTTCGAAAGCGTTCGCCACCTGAAGGTCAGGTGTGAGCAGCATGAAGCCGAGGTCCGCCTTCGGTGTGGCGATCGAAAAGGTCAACAGGTGGGTGTCGGGCGTGGCGCGGATCTCCTGAATGAGGGTGCTTAGGCGGGTCTTTGCGGAACGTTGCTCGTCTTTATCGAGGACCGACCACTGGGCGTGATCGATTTGATAGAAAAGATGCATGACGTGCCAACCTTCGCGCGGCACGAGTGGGGAAATCGAAGCGGTTTCAGACATGACTGGAGCTTATTGACGACTGGGAGAAATGGGAGTGGTGAACAGCAACTTGAACTCGCTGCCGGAGGCATCTGCGGATGGTCCTTCGAATAGCTCGACGGTCCAGCGATCGTCGCCGACCCGGTAGCCGTTGAATTCGCCGGAGTTCATGAACCCGTCAGTGGCTGGGAACTCGATGGTGGATTGGGCATGTTGATCGAAGACGCCATTTGCGAACTTTTTGGAGATGCTGTCGCCTACGAAGTCGCCCTCCTCGTTACGGAAGATGGCCCGCAGGACACCTGCCTCGCTGTCGTTGATTGCCACGCTGAGAACCGGAATGAATTCAACGTCCCGTCGAGCAACATCGGGACTGATTCCGTCGCGAACAGGTTCGCGCCAATAGGTTTCAGCCGCTTCAATCGTGACGTAAGCCCCCTTGGCGGGGAAATCAGGTTGGTCGTCTCCGAGTCGGGTCGTCGAGATACTGGAAAAGAGTCCGACGAGCCACCAGATGGCGAGTAAGAGGAAGACGATGCCAAAAGCGATGAGCCCCAACTTTTCTCCCTTGCCGGTCTCCTTCTTCCCAGAAGTGGGAGCCGCTTTGGTTTCGGGTTTTTCCGGCTTTTCTGGAGGTTCTTCGGAGGTCGGAACTGAGGTCTCCGGTGCTTCCTGTTTCTCTTCGGGGCTGGGCTCCTCCACGGTCGCTTCGAGCTGGGGAGTGGAAGATTTCGGGTCGCGCGGGCGAAGCCCGTTCGGGCGGGAGGCTTTTGGTGGGCCGGGGCGCCCCTCAGATTCCTTGCTGGCAGCGGGTGAGCTCGAACTTTGCTTGGTATGGTGAGTGACGACTGCCGGCTTGCTTGGATTCTCAGCAGATGGTTCCCGTTTTTCCAAGGGATCAAGCTTCGCCTTTCGGATCACGGATGCCGGTTCCGCCCGTTTCGTCGGCTGAGCAGGACTTAGTCTCGAATCATCCTCCAGGTCCCAAAGGTCCTCTTCAGTGGTCTCTTTCGAGAGCTCCGAGAGTCGCGGTCGATGGCGACCGGGGAGGTTTTTTTGTGTATCGGGTTCGTCAGGCATGAGTGGCAGGAAGGGTCTTAGGAACCGCTTGGCGGATTGACCAGTGGAAAGCATGCCCTCTAACCGTCAAAAAGGGTTGCAAGAAAGCCGCTACGGCGCGATTCAAGGCGCAGCCAATCATCCAATTAACTAACCATGGCCGACCGCGAAGACAAAAACGAAGAGAACATAGACGGGAAATTCTACGTCGATAGCCAGTGCATCGACTGCGACCTCTGCCGGGAAACGGCACCGAACAACTTCACCCGCTCTGACGACGAGGGATATTCCTACGTCTTCAAACAGCCTGAAAACGACGAGGAAGTCGCCCAGTGCCGCGAGGCCATGGAGGGTTGCCCTGTCGAAGCGATCGGCGAGGACGGGGACGAATAAGATGGGCTCGAGGGACCGGCTAGCGAGACTCCGCCGGGCCATTCTCAGGGAGTGGCGCGGAGGCGACGAGCCGGAACATCTCGACTCACGGGTCCATCAATCGAACGAGTTTGTCGCCGAAATCCTCAGAGCAGCGGGTGCTGCCGATGGGATAGAGGTTGAGAAACTGCGCGAAATGTGGCGAGAAATCGCAGGCGACTTCGTGTCCCGAAATGCTGCTCCCGATTCATTGAAAAACGGCTGTCTGACCCTGAAGGTGCTTCAGCCTGCGATGCGCTTTCATCTCGAGCAGATGAAGGGCCAGCTGCTTGCCAACCTGAAAAAGGCGGGCGGGGAGGATGTGGTAAAATCGATCCGCTTTGCTCTCGGTTAGAAGTCCGACACTCCTCATGTTCCGCAATCTGATTTTTGATTGGTCCGGCACCTTGGTCGATGACCTGGGTCCGGTGATCGAAGCGACCAATCACGTGCTCGCGGTTTATGGCAAGCCGCCGCTCGACCGGGAAGCCTTCCGTCTTTCATTCCGGCTGCCTTATCGGGAGTTCTACGATGAGGTTTTGCCGGAGATTGGTCTCGACGAGTTGGAGACGCATTTTCGCGCGGCGTTCTATGCCTCCAAAGTGCCAGTGACGGTGCTTCCTCATGCGCGAGAAAAACTTGAGTGGTGCCGAAGGAAGGGGATTCGGGCTTTCGTGCTGACCAGCATGGATGAGACGGCGTTTCACAAGCAGTTGGCGGATTTCGAATTGGGTAAGTTTTTTGAGGCGACCTATTCGGGAGTGCTCGACAAGCGGGAGGTGATTCTTGAACTTATTGAACGGCATGGTTTGGATCCGAATGATACAGCGTTTGTCGGGGACATGACCCACGACATCGATACGGCGCATCATGCGAAGCTGACGTCGGTGGCAGTCCTGACCGGCTACACCCATCCGGGGCCGCTGTCGCTGGCGAAGCCGCATATCACGGTCGCGGATCTTGATGGCCTGCGCCGGCTGATGGAACGACCGGGAGAGAAGAAACGTCCGGTGGCGACGGTGGGTGCTTTGATTCAGGATGAAACCGGGAAGCTTCTCATGATCAAGACCCACAAGTGGGGGCATCGCTGGGGAATTCCCGGTGGGAAAATCGAGCGCGGTGAGGGATCGGCTGAAGCTTTGAAGCGCGAAATCCGGGAAGAGACGAATCTCGAAGTGGACGATGTTCGCTTCGTGATGGTTCAGGACTGCATTGATTCGGAGGAATTCCAAACGCCGGAACATTTCCTTCTGCTGAACTACGTCGTTCGTCGTACTTCGGGCGAGGTGGTTTTGAATGATGAAGCTCAGGAGTTCCGCTGGGTGACGGCGAAGGAAGCGCTTGAGCTGGATCTCAATCAGCCGACGCGTGTTTTGTTAGAAGAAGCGATGAACGGAGGGATGATCGAAGGGTAGTGGTGAACGAGGGCGTTATTAAGATCAAAGGGCTGAAGGTTCGCACCCGGATCGGTGTGCCGGATGAAGAGCGCGCGGGTTGGCAGGACCTGCTGATCGATGTGGAGATGGTTCCGGCAAGAGTCTTTTCGGAGATAAACGACGAGATTTCCGCGACGGTGGATTATCATGCGGTCTGTGTTGAGGTCGCGGGCCTGGCGGAGGCGAGTCCACGTTGTTTGATCGAGACGCTGGCGGATGAGATCGCGGATCTGGTGCTTTCACGTCACCCGGCGAGGGAAGTGACGGTGAAGATCCGCAAGTTCATCCTGCCGCAGACCGAGTGGGTAGGCGTGGAGTTGAGGAAGTCGGTGTAGGAGCCGTGATGCTTCCGGCATCGAGCCTGATTAGTAATCGGCGACGGGTGAGGTGGCGACGGCAGTGGGTGCTTCGAGGACGGGGACTTCCGAGCGGAGCTTTTCGATATCGGCGCAGGTCTTGTCCCATTTTTCCTGTGACCACGTGAGCGGGCCGGGGATATTTTTGAGGAACTTTTCGAGCCGCTTTTCGGAGTCCTGGAGGATGTGAGGCGGGAGCTTGCTGATGCGATGGGCGGCGTCTTCGGCCCGCTCGATCTTGTGGCAGATCATGGCGAGGTCGTTGCCGGCTTCGAGGGCGGCGGTGACGTCGGTGTTGTCGGGGAATCGATCGGCGATGGCGCCCATGTCGAGGTCGTCGGTAAGGACGAGGTGCTTGTCGAAACCGAGTTGACCACGCAGGAAGTCTCTAAGCACTCGCGGCGAGAGCGAGGCGGGAAGCTCGGGATCGAGGGCGGGAAAGAGAACGTGGGCGAGCATGATGCTGTCGAGCTCCGGCATCAATGCGGTGTAGGGAATGATGTCTTCGGCGAGCAGTTCGCTTTTGGTGGCCTTGCTGACGGGTAGGTCGTGGTGAGGATCGCTGAGGGCTCGTCCGCAGGCGGGGAAGTGCTTTCCACAGGAGAAGATGGAGCGTTTACGCATCCAGCGGTTCCACATGCCGGCGTGGTCGATGACGCGTTGAGGATCACGGCCCCAGCAACGGCCGCGGAGGGAGTTTTGCTTTTCGGGATGGTGGTCGAGGTCGAGGACCGGGCCGAAGTTCAGGTTGAAGCCGAGGAGCCGCAGGAGATCGGCGGTGAGGATGCCGGCGTTGGCGCTGGTGCCCATGTGGTTGTGGGCGGCGAGTTCATTGGCGGAGGGTAGGGCCGGGGCGATGTCCTTCGTTCGGGTGACACGTCCGCCTTCCTGATCGATGGCGATGATCGGTTCGTAATAAGAGTGGAGGGCGCGCAGCGAGTCGGTGAGGGCGCGCGTCTGCTGGGCGGAGATGATGTTGCGGGTGAAGAGGATGTAGCCGGCGGGTTGGAGCCTTTTGAAGAGCTTGCATTCCTCGCTGCCGAGCTCCGGGCCGGCGAGGCCGAGGAGAAGGTGATGACCGTTCATGCGAAAGTGTCCTGTTTCCTGGACCAGTGAGTCGGACGGTGGAGTGAACCTACGCTTGGGACTCGCGAGCCATCATTTCCGCTTCTTCTTCATGGGAATGAATCTGAAGGGTCGCCTGGACGTTGGCGCGCTCGGCGGCGGCTTTGGCGACGCCTCGAATGGCCGAGGCGCTGAAGCCGTTGCGGCCGATGAGCAAGGCGACGTCGGAGCGTTCGAGGATGATCTTAAATCGCAGGCGATTGGGGCCGAGTTCAGCGACTTTGAGCTGAGCGCGGTCCGGATGTTCGATGAACTGAACGGCAATGTATTGGAGATAATTGCGTATTTGATCGGTGATCACCTGCATGGGGCGAGTTTGTACTAGAATGGAGGGAGGTTCAACACTTCAGCTTGTTGAGTTGTTGATATGAAAAAAGCGACCTGCCGGGAGGCAGGCCGCTACGGTCACACACTGGAGCTGTGATCCACGTTAGTTGATTTCGACTTTCCGCGGTTGGGCGGATTCGTGCAGGGGGATGGTGACCTTGAGGATACCGTCGGCGAGGTTCGCTTTGAGGGCGGAGCCGTCGAGGGTATCGCCGAGCCGGAGTTTCAATCGGTATCCTTCCGGGCTGGGCTGACCGTAGATCAGCTTGCCGGAGTTTTCCGGTGCGGCCCGTTGGGCTTCGAGCTGGAGATACTGACTGTGGACTTCCAGGTTGAGGTCCTCCTTTTTCACCCCGGGGAGGGTGATTTCGAGGTCGACGCCCTGGTCATGACGGTGGGCACTCCAAGTGGGCTCGGAGTAGCGGACGGTGGTTTCTTTTCTTTCGGCGACGGCGGTGTTGCATTCGTCGCTTTGGCAGCAAGTCGTGTCGTTATTCATAATTTGGCGTGGTTAGTTGATTTCAATGCGGTGGGTTTCGGTACTGGCTTTGGCTTTCGGCAAGGTGACCGAGAGCACGCCGAGTTCGAGTTTGGCGCTGATGCCTGATGGATCGACTTGCTTGCCGAGCGGCAGGCGGTAGCTATTGGTGAGTTCGTCGTTTGACTTGATTCCGAGATGGAGCGCGCCGTCGCGGACTTCGAGTTCGAGGTCTTCCTTCGGAGTTCCGGGGAAGTCGGCTTCGAGGGTCCAGTGATCGTCGCTATCATGGATTCGGAGACCTCGGGGACCCTGGGAAGCACGCTGGAAGGCGGTATCGAAGAGGCGGCCGAAGTCGCTAAGCCATGGGCTCGAATTGCGGAGATGTTGTGGAAGTATCATGGTTGTAATTGGTTAGGTTGATTTGTCGGGAGATCGATTTGCAGGTGTTATGCCAGAGGGGTTTTGGGATAAATAAGATGCTGAAAAACAGTGATTTAGGTGTTTTTGTTGCCTCCAAATCATGGCAAGAAGCTGGTGAAAATTGACGCGCTTGAGACAAGTTGTCGGGTCAATTTGACACGCCGGGTAGTTGGGAACGAAGGGTTCTTCCGCGGGCAGGGTGGTGGGTGTGACTGGCGTCGTCGTCAAAATGCCTGACGACTTCGCTTCAAGGATTGAGGTGCAGTGTCGCGGTTCGAAGGATCCTGGTCCTTGGGTTGGATCTCTGCTCAATCTCGGGTCTCACGATAGCCGTGTGAATCGACGGCTAACATGGATGGGCCTATTTCCGCCATTTGGCGATGGCGCGGCAGAGGCCGAGCAGATTGCGGCGGATGGGGCCCATCTGGTCGGGGTAGTTCTGCAGGAAGCTCGGGATAACCTGAATGGCCTTTTCAAGGATCGGCATGTTGATCCAGGGGAGTTTCTGGTAGCCGGTCATGCGGATGCGGCCGTCGTAGCCGGAAAACATGTGGGTCACCTTGTCGGTCTCGAGCCGCAGGGTTTCGCAGCGGTTGTCGGTGATGCCAAAGGCTTCGTAGTATTTGGCATCCACGAAGATGCCGTTCCACGCGGTAACGCAGATCAATTCGTAGCCCTTTTTCTTCCCCAAAATCTCAAGTGCTTTGAGGCTGCAGCCGATCTGAGTGGAAAACTCTGGAGGCTGGACGTAGTCGAGTTCGTTCGACATCGTCGGGTTGAATTCCACGATGACCAGCTTCGGGCGGTATGCTTCGACGGCGTTCCAGACGTGCCAGTCGTTGCCGTCGATATCGATGGAAAGAAAGTCGAAGTTCTTCGGGATGGCGGTCTCGGCGAGGATCTTGTCGAGCTTTTGATCCCCTTCCCAGCCGACGAAGCGGCACATCGGGTGGACCTTTGGATTGTGGCCGAAGTTCTTTTTGAGCACCTCTACTTTGGCTGGGTTGCCTTCGATGAACACCGCATTGTAGTCTTGATCTTCGATCAAATGGCAGGTGTTGCTCATGTGGCGACCGTCCCAAGCGCCGAATTCCACGCACCAGTTGTCTCGCTCGGGGAGCATTTCCAGGGCTTTGCCGATAATGCCGTCCTCACCGCACTGGGAGTGGACGTCTTTGGCGTGATCGAGCAGCCAAGTGTTTTTCTTCGCGTCGGGCGTTGAGGCCATGGAGGTGAAGCTTGGGGGGCTGGCTTGGGCTTGGCAAGCGCGCGGAGTTCTGATGTCGGGGCTTTTTGGGGTCGGGAAATGAGGTCTGGGATCAGGCTTGCGGTGAGTCGCTTGGGTGGGGAGGATGCCGCTTCAGCGATGAAGAAATTTTGGCCCTATTTTTCCCTTATCAGCGGCGTGCGCGGCAGGTTCGCGGCTGGGATCGCGGCGGGCATCATCTACGCGATGGCGAGTGGTTTCGGCATGCCGCTGATGATTAAGACGGTGTTTCCGATCATTTTCAAATCGGAGAAAGCTCCAATCGAGCAGGTGGTCGAAGTGGAGAGCCCGAAACCTGCTGAGGGTTTGAAGGGAAAGTTGGAAAATTTTCGTGCTAAGGCGAGCTCGCTGATTTCTCAGGAGAAGATCGAGGCTTACTTTGTGGAGAAGTGGGGGGAGGAGACCGCGCCGAGGGCGATTCTTATAACTGCTTGTGCGATGCTTCCCTTGGTCGCGCTGATCCGTGGATTGGCGGGCTTTCTTAATGTTTACTGGGTGACGGGGGCGGGCTTGCACGTTTTGCTGAAGATTCAGCAATCGGTCTTTGTGAAGCTGCAGAAGCTGCCGCTCGGATTCTTCAGCGGTCGAAAGACGGGCGACCTCATCAGCCGGGTCATTAACGACACGGTCATGCTTCAAACCATGATCACGAGCGTCTCGAATGATTTGCTCAAGCAGCCATTCACGCTGTTTTTCGCGCTGGGTTATCTGGTTTACGACAGCATCGAGAACTCTGAGACCACGTTCCTGATCATCTGTTTGATCAGTATTCCAGTGGTGGTGCTGCCGATTCGCTTGATCGGGAAAAAGCTGATGTATCGTGCGGCGAGAATGCAGAGTGAGGGTGGGGACAATTCCGGAATCCTGGCTGAGACTCTGAGTGCCACCAAAGAGATCCGTGCCTTCAATCTGGAGGATCTGATGGCTGGACGGTTTCTCGAGGGCGTTCAGCGCTGGATGAGGCTGCATTTGAAGGTCATCAAGTATCGTTTTTCAACGCCGCCGCTGATCGAGTTCATCGCCGCTGCGGCAGTGGCCATAGCCCTCGGTTATGGCGCGACGAAGGGGCTTTCGCTTGAGCGTTTCATCGCGGTCGTGCTGGCGCTATACATGTGCTACGACCCGGCGAAGAAGTTGGGCGAAGTGCACAATCGCTTGAAGCAAGGTGAGGCTTCGCTGGACCGACTTGAAGTCATTCTTCATGCGGAGGAAGGCGTGAAGGATCCGGAGAATCCAGTGGAGATCGCGGATGTCAAGGGGTCGCTGAAGTTCGACAAGGTCAGCTTCTTTTACGACAAGACGGCGGCGCTCAAGGATATCTCGGTGGAGATTCCTGCGGGGCAAATCGTGGCACTCGTCGGGCCATCAGGGGCGGGTAAGACGACCTTTGCCAGTATGGTGCCGCGCTTTTTTGATCCGCAGGAAGGGAGCGTGAAGCTTGATGGCGTGGACCTGCGTGACTTGCGGGTGAAGCAGCTTCGCAATCACATCACGCTGGTGCCACAGGAGGCTATTCTGCTCTCGGGATCGGTAGCGGATAACATTCGTCTGGGACGCTTGGGTGCCAGTGATGATGAGGTTTTCAATGCGGCGAAGCAGGCGAATGCCGACAAGTTTGTTTGCGCGAAGGAGATGGGCTACGATACGCAGGTCGGAGAACGTGGTGCGGAGCTTTCCGGTGGTCAGCGTCAGCGGATCTCGATCGCACGGGCCTTCCTCAAGGATGCTCCGGTGCTGATTCTCGATGAAGCGACTGCCGCCCTCGATGCGGATAGCGAAGCTCAGATTCAGTCAGAGCTCGCGAGTCTCGCAAATGGTCGCACGACTTTGATTGTCGCCCACCGTTTCAGCAGCATTCGCATTGCGGATCGGGTGCTGGTCTTTGATGAGGGAAGCATCGTCGGCGATGGCACCTTTGACGAACTCGCCGCATCGCATCCGCTTTTCCAGTCACTGCTCAACAAGCAGCGTCACTGATGGAGGAAGCCTGTTAGGGGGCTAGTGGCTGAGGCGGTTTCGTTGATCTCCGGCAGGCCTAGTTGATAGGCTTCGCGTCCGGCTTCGACACCTTTTTTGAAAGCGATGGCCATCCTCGATGGATCGCTTGCAATGGCGATGGCGGTGTTGATCAGCACGGCGTCGGCACCGAGTTCCATGGCTTCGGCGGCGTGACTGGGAGCGCCGAGGCCGGCATCGACGATGACCGGAACGATGGCCTGCTCGATGATGATGCGGATTTGATCGCGAGTGACGACGCCGCGGTTGCTGCCGATCGGCGCTCCAAGGGGCATGACAGTGGCGGTGCCGACTTCCTGAAGTCGTTTGGCGAGCACGGGGTCGGCATTGATGTAGGGCAAAACGGTGAAGCCCTCTTTAACGAGGATTTCGGCTGCCTTGAGCGTCTCGATTGGATCGGGAAGCAAGTAGGTGGGGTCCGGGTGGATTTCGAGCTTCACCCATTTCGGGAGACCAGCTGCGGCCGCGAGCCGGGCGAGCCGGACGGCTTCCTCGGCATTCATGGCACCGCTGGTGTTTGGGAGAATGAGGAACTTTTCCGGATCGATGAACTCCAGGATGTTGGCGTAAGGATCCTTGCTGCCTGAGAGGTCGGCACGGCGCAGGGCGACGGTGACGATCTGGCTGCCGGATGCGTCGAGGGCATCGCGCATCGATTCATTGGACGGAAATTTCCCGGTGCCGACGAAGAGGCGGGATGAGAATTCACGGTCGGCGATGACGAGCGGGTCGGACATGGGCGGGAGTGAAAGGCGGATTGCCTCTGGTGAAAAGTGTTCTCCGAGCAGGAAACGAGAAAATCTAGTATCGTTCTCATTCGATCGGAAATGGTCTTTGGGATGCGGAATGCTTGCAAAATGGTGTAAGAGTGGAATCCTTTGGCCGTGAGTGCCATCACTTTGAAATCCGTGCCACCCGAATTGGTAGAGGCCCTAAAGGTTCGTGCTGGTCGAAATCACCGAAGTTTGAGTGGGGAAATCCTCCATCGGTTGACGAAGAGTCTCGAACTTGATGGGGGCGGTGAATCCGTTTTGAAAGAGGAAGCGACGTTTCAAGCGGACGCCTGGAAGCGCATCGGCGGGGCATGGGTCTCGGAGGAGTCCGTGACGGATGAAATCGCCGCGCTCTATACCGAGCGTTCGAACGATCGAGACGTCAACTTCTGATTCAATGGGTGGCTACCTGTTAGATACAGATACCTGCGTGAACATTCTGCGTGGGAATGAGGAAGTGATCCGTCGGCGTCGCGGAGTGTATGCGGAAGTCGTCACCACGGAGTTCACCGCGAGTGAGCTCTATTTCGGTGCTGCCAGATCGGCGGATCCCGCCAAGAAC
The DNA here is from genome assembly GCA_964628795.1 of uncultured Haloferula sp. Taxonomy (GTDB): domain Bacteria; phylum Verrucomicrobiota; class Verrucomicrobiia; order Verrucomicrobiales; family Akkermansiaceae; genus Haloferula. Next base: position 48,347 of record CAZVMS010000345.1, read on the forward strand.
AAGCGGCAGGTCGATGCTTTCCTCGAGACGATCCGGGTGATGCCGATTGGTCGGCAAGGGGCTCAGTTTTTCGGTATTTTTAAGGCCATGCTAAAAGCGGAAGGCACGTTGATTCCAGATGCGGACCTCTGGATCGGAAGTATCGCGCGGGCGCTGGGTCTGAAAATAGTAACCGGGAATACGAAACACTTGGCTCGCATTCCCGGTGTTGAGATTGAGGATTGGATTCGCGCTTAGACGAAAGAGTCCGCTCGCCTAACAGGCGGATGCTTTACGGGATCAGGTCCTTCACCGCGTCACGTTCGCCGACGAGTTCGGCGATGGAGGCGTCGATCTTGCCTTGGCTGAAGGCGTCGACTGGCACGCCTTGAACGACTTCCCATGAGCCATCGGCGTTGGTGCGGATGGGCATCGAGGCCATGATGCCTTTTTCGATACCGTAGGAGCCGTCCGAGCACACAGCCACGGAGTGCCAGTCGCCTTCAGGCGTTGGGTTCGAGAGGCTGATCACGGTGTCGATGGCGGCATTCGCTGCGGATGCGGCGGAGGATGCGCCGCGAGCCTTGATGATGGCGGCACCGCGCTGCTGCACGGTGCTGATGAAATCGCCTTCGAGCCAAGCCCGGTCAGTGATCACTGCGGTGACTGGCTTGCCGTCGATCTTGGCGTTGGTGAAGTCAGGATACTGGGTCGCCGAGTGGTTGCCCCAGATGCAGAGGTTCGTGACGAGCGAGTGGTGGACCCCGGCTTTGGTCGCGAGCTGGCTCTTGGCGCGATTTTCGTCGAGGCGGGTCATGGCGAAGAACTGGTTGCTTGGCATACCAGCAGCGTTGGACATCGCGATGAGTGCGTTGGTGTTGCAGGGGTTGCCGACGACGAGGGTGCGGCAGCTTGGCTTGGCGTTCGCGGCGATCGCTTTTCCTTGGCCGGTGAAAATTCCGCCGTTGATGTTGAGCAGGTCATTGCGCTCCATGCCGGCTTTGCGCGGAACCGATCCGACGAGAAGGGCCCAGTCGGCATCCTTGAAGCCTTCCGCGAGGTCGGCGGTTGGGGTGATGCTGTTGAGGGTTGGGAATGCGCAGTCGTCGAGTTCCATGACCACGCCGTCGAGGGCGGGCAGGGCGGGCTCAATTTCGATCAGGCGAAGATTTACGGGTTGGTCGGGGCCGAAAACGGCACCAGAAGCAATGCGGAAGAGGAGGGCGTAGCCGATCTGGCCAGCGGCCCCGGTAATGGAAACAGTAATGGGGTCCTTCATGTTGAGATACTTCGTTGCGGGGCAGAACTAAGCCGTTCGCGGCTTGTGGGTCAATCGCTGAGCGGTCGACCCGCAAAGGATGCGTGGCCTTATGGACGATCTGCGACAAGGTGTGCACGGCGGATTTTTGCACGGGGAGGGTTCACAGGCGGGCTGTGATGGTGGCGAAAGCGAGGCGATTGTTGAACTTATTCATCGCGTCGTGAAAGTCCTTGAAGGTGGATTGCCGGAGGTTTTTGCGAAGTTTTTTCCACC
>CAZVMS010000346.1:0-14199 GCA_964628795.1 uncultured Haloferula sp.
CCTGACACCGCAATATCTCAACTGTCATGGGAGAATTGCGCCCCAAACTTGAGATCTAGTCAGGGTGCTGGGCCATTTTTCCCAGTGAAAGGCGCTGCGCACCTCCCGCAAGCCCTCGGCACCCTCTGCAGACCGCCCGCATCAACTAAAAATTCGAAAATCACCCTGCCCGAATGGCTTTTCGAATAGGGTCAAGCTATGATGTGCTCGCAAAGTCAGCTGCGGCGGTAGCGGACGATGCCGTCCGCAATGCCCTCGGCGAGCGACTGACGCCACCAGGCGGATTTCATCCGGGCGCGTTCGCTGGCGTTGCTGACGAATCCGCATTCGACGAGGATCGCCGGGCAGGTGGCGTGATTGATGACGTAGAAGCGGGCGAACTTGACGCCGCGATTGACGGTGCGGACCTTGCTCATCATGCCAGAATGAACGTAGGAGGCGAGCGGCTGGCTCTGGCCGCTGGTGTAGAAAGTCTCGATGCCGTTGACGCCTTGCTTCCACGTGTAGTTGTAATGGACGCTGACAAAGATGGCGTCGCTGTATTTTTTAGCGATGCGAACGCGCTCAGGGAGGGAAATAAAGTAGTCGCTACGACGGGTCATCACCGTCCGGAAGCCGCGCTTTTTGAGTTCTTTCTCAAGTCGGGCCGAGGTGTCGAGAGCGAGGTGCTTTTCGTAAACGAGGCCCCACTGGCCTCCCTTGTCGTGACCGCCATGGCCTGGGTCGATCACCACCGTGCGAAAGCTACGTGCCTGGGCGGCATTGAGAAAAAGGAATCCAGTCAGGGCGATAATCGCCGCGCGAAGCATCGGTTTCATGGGGAAGCGGGTGAGTCAGTTTAGTTTTTTAAACTATTTAGAGTGCTTAATAAAAACTTCGGTGATGTAAAGCAAAAACCGGTGAAATAGGGGAGAAAATGACTTATTCGTAGATGAAAGCCGGGCGGTCGGACGCTTTCCTTGATTGGGCTTCACGCTCGGCTTCTGCCTTTGGATCGTAGGGGATGCCGCCATTGACCCGGACGGTGCCGTCGTTGAGTTTGATGAGCGAGGGGTCGCCATACTCGGAATTTTTATAGAGATCCCGGCCGAGGAATTCGCCGTTTGGGTTGACTCTGACGTGTCCCCAAATCTCTGGGGTGGCTAGGTAGAGGATGTGCATGGTGAGAGCACTGTCGACGGTGATGGTCGGTTTGCGGAAGAACAGAGACTCACCGAGTCCGTGAGTGCGTAGGATTTTGCCAGAGTTGGCATCGGCGACCTGAACGTAGAGCATCAGCTTGCGGCCGCCGGTGAACTGGATCAGGCGGTATTCGCGGCTTTCGCCCTTTTTACCGGGCACGCCGACGACTTGCGACCAGTAAGGCTTGGCGGTGCTGACGGTGAAAAGGTGGCGCTGCGACTGGAATCCGGCACCCTGGCGTCCTGGCGGGCGGACGATCGCGTAAACGGAGTAGTTTCCTAAATCGTTGAGCGAGTAGAGCCGATTGAGATCGACGGAGCGTGCGACGGTTTTTCCGGCGGGGATTTTAACGACGCCGAACGCGGGATGACCGACAGGGGTGAGCGGCACGCCGCGGCCTGAGTTGACCATGAAGTCGATCCAAGGTTCCCGATCGTTACCTTGGAAAACGAGGTCCTGGCCGGACATGTTGGTGATTGAGACCCCAACCTTGACGTTCTCACCGTGGAGGTAGCTGGACTTGGCCAGTTGGAGGGTGACGGTGACTTGCGAGGAGGCACTGGTCACGAGGGCGAAAAGAATCGCGAGGGGAAGGCGGATGCGCTGGCCAATCATTCTGGGGAAGCGGTAACGCAGTGAGTTCGCGACGTCAATCCAACGGATTTTGGCGGCAGCCGGGGTTTTACGGAGATTTTCCGAGGGAAAGCAAATGATGCGGAGTTATTCAAGGTGCAAGGCATCGCTACAGCAATGATTTCGCCTTGATGGTCGGGATTATTGGTGCTTCTTAGCGCCGTGCTTCGATTTGTGACATGGCTGTTCGTGCTTGGCGTTTTTGCCGGGTTGGGCGGTCGTTTGCTGATGGTGCAGGGCGCTCATGCGACTCCTTGCGCTCAAGTCGAACCCATTTGTGATGCTGATGATGACCATCATGCGCCGGTTCACGACCAGCACGACCAGCACCAAGACGACCACGATACAAACTGCCCGCCCGGCCATGATCACCACCACCAAGGGCCTTGTTGTTCGGGTGGCGCGATGACGGTGGAAGTGGGAAGCCATTGCCGGCTTGCCGCGCTTGGGGAAGGAAGAACGACGCTTTGTCTTGTGGTTGAGAAGCCTCCCGAGGCACCTGTGTACCCGTTGGACAAGCCCCCTCTGATCTGAGCGCTCTTTGATCGCGCTCCGGGTCTCCGTGAATGAAGGAACCCGTCCTCCTGTCGGCTGTTTGTGCCCGCAGTTTTGCTCCTTGTCCCATGAACCGGGTCCTCGTTGCTGGAGATCGGTTCTTTATCCGTTTCTCATCTACTATCTATGCATTATTATCGTTTTGCTACTTTCGTGGCATGTCTGTCATTGGTTTGTCCCTTGGTGGCGGAGCCGGGAACGGTGGTCACGCTTTCAAGCGTCGGCGACCGGGTCCGGTCTCAGAATCCCGATCTGAAAGCCGCGCGGTTTACCATCGCTGAGGCGGCGGGTCGATTGCGGCAATCAGGCCGACTCGAAAATCCGCAGCTTGAGGTCGGTGTTGAACACAATACCAAATTCTCGGAAGGGCTTTTCGAGTTGGGACTCAGCCAGAAATTTCCGATTACTGACCGTCTCAAGCTCGAGAAGGATCTCGGCTCGACCGCCGTTCTGGCGGCTCAGACGGAGGTCCGTGAAATCACCAATCGGTTGGTGGGTCAGGCGAACGCGGCGTTGGTTCGGGTGCTTGCAGTGCGGCAGCGCAAGGAGTTGCTCAACGAGCAAGCCGAAGTTGCAAACAAACTCGCGGACTTCATCGCTGAAGTCGCGAAAAAGGGCGAGGCATCGAGCCTAGAAGCGGGACAGGCAAAACTGGAAGCGGCTCGGTTCCTGACCCAAAGCCGACAGTTGGCCGCGACTGAACATCAGGCGATTGGTGAACTGAAACCCTTGCTCGGAATTCGGCCGGGGGAGCCCCTGCATGTATCGGGATCGCTACCTTCCCTGCGTTTGCCGGAAGGAGCCGACGACGTGGAGCGACCCGCCCTCGAAATGGCTCGATTGGCCGTGATCGAGGCAGAGCAACAGACGGCCATTGAGCGGACAAAGCGCTATGGTGATGTTGAAGCCGGATTGTATGCCGGTGCCGAACGTCGGATCGATGCGCCCGATGGGGCGGAAGTGGATGGAATTGTCGGCCTTCGATTCAAGATTCCCCTTCCATTCTGGGATAAAAACGAAGGCAACATCGAAGCGGCGGAAGCGAAGGCGGAACGGAGGCGACAGGAAGTAACCGCTCTCGATCAGGGCATTCGTCTCGAAGCCGAAGCAGCAAGGGCGGAGATGCTCGAGTGGGCGAATCTGGCCACGGAGATTGAGCTGACTCTTTCTCCTCAGGCAGCTGAGCAAACTGATCTTGCCGAACAGGCGTGGCGCAACGGGCAGGGTGACTTGCTGGCAGTGCTGCGCTCCAGGGAACAACGGCTTGAGTTGGCGGCGGCGCGACTCGACGCCCTTCAGAACTTTCAATTGGCGCGCGTGCGCTACCAGACCGCCCTAGGGAATCCATAAACCCAATGTTTCACCAAATTATGAAATCACCGATCTTCATCGCTCTCGCAGCCCTGCTGCTTTTCCACACCGCCTCCGCTGCCGTGGCAATCCCGCCGGTCATTCTCACCGAACAAGGCGTCAAGAACCTCGGGCTCGAAACCGTCACGGTCGAGGAAGCCGACTTCGAAACCACCACCTTCGCCCTCGGCCGGACCGAGGCGATCCCTGAAAACCGCTCGGTAATCAGCAGCCGCATTCTAGGCCGCGTCATTGAAAACCGCCTGCGAATCGGCTCCGCTGTTAAAAAAGGGGATCAATTGCTCCTAGTCGAAAGTCGGCAGCCGGGGAACCCCCCGCCCACAGTTTGGGTCACCGCGCCTGCTGATGGCACTGTAATCTCAGTGAACACCTACCTCGGCGCGCCTGTAGAACCCAGTGAAAGACTGGCTGAAATCGCGGATCTCAGCACGATCTATCTGATTGCCACACTGCCCCAAGCCACCGTCGGGAAAATTCCCCACGGAACACAAGCCAGCATCTATTTCCCAATTCGCCCGGAAAAGAAATACACCGCCCATCTTCTCAAATACGCCGCCTGTCCCGATGGGTCCTGCGCACTTGGCCAAGATACAAGCTTCCGCATGAGTGAAAATGAAGATGCTGACCTCAATACCGCCGGGTTGGTTTTCACCATTGAAAATCCTGACAACCAGTTAAGGCGCGGCATGAACGCCGAGTGCACGATCGTGATGCAAAAACGCGAAGACGTCCTCAGCGTGCCGCGCGAAGCGATCCAAGGCGGCCCTTCCAACCGCCACGTCTATGTGAAGCACATGACCATCCCGAACGCATTCGACCGCGTGAGCGTCCAGACCGGCCTCACCAGTAACGAACGCGTTGAGATCCTCGAGGGCTTGTTTCCCGGCGACGAGGTGGTCACTCGCGGGTCATACTCGCTCGGTTTCGCGGGCAGCGGTGGCGGCCCGTCGCTCAAGGAAGCCATGGATGCCGCCCACGGCCACGAACACAACGAGGACGGCTCGGAAAAAGGGCAGGATGAGAAATCCGCCACCGGAAGCGCAGGCGATAACGGCCACGACCACGCCGCCCACGCTAGCGGCATGCGCGAGATCTTTTTCATGGCCGCCACCGGCATTCTCGCCCTGCTGCTGGTTGTCACCTCGCTGCGCCGACGCCAACCCGCCGACGCCAACGCCGAACTTTCCTGATCCATGTTGAACCACCTTATCCGCTGGTCGCTGCGCAACCGGGCGATGATCCTCTGCCTTTCTCTCCTCATCCTGGCGATGGGCATCAAAACCGGCAGTGGACTGCCCGTCGAAGTGCTGCCCGACCTGACCAAACCCACCGTCACCATCCTAACAGAAGCGCCGGGCCTCTCACCCGAGGAAGTCGAAGCCCTCGTCACCCAGCCGATCGAAAACTCGATGATGGGCGTCGCCGGCCTCACCCGGATGCGCTCCACGTCCGACATCGCGCTTTCCCTCGTTTTCGCCGAATTTGAGTGGGGCACGGACATTTACAAGGCGCGTCAGTTTGTCCAAGAGCGCCTGCAAGTCGCCCGCGAATCGCTGCCGGACGAGACTCAGCCCTACCTCACGCCGGTCGCCTCACTGATGGGAGAAATCCTGCTGATCGGCGTCAAAAGCACCGACGGCAATACCGCGCCGATGGATGTCCGCACCGTCGCCGATTGGAGCATAAAAACGCGCCTTCAAGCCATCCCCGGCGTCGCCGAAGTGCTCAACATGGGCGGCGGCGTGAAGCAGGCCCAGATCCAGCCGGATCCTTGGCGCATGCAGGCCAACGGCGTGACCATCGAACAACTCGAACTGGCTGCACGCAATGCCGCGAGCAATACCACCGGCGGCTTCATCGACAGCGGTCCGCAGGAAATCATGGTCCGCAACCTCGCCATGACCGTCGAGTTGGAAGACCTCTCCCGCACCATCATCAAGATGTCCAACGGCCGCCCCATCGCCCTCTCGGATGTCGCTGCCGTCGCCTGGGGCACCGAGCCGAAACGTGGTGACGCCGCAGTCAATGGCAACCCCGGCGTGATCATCAGCGTGATCAAGGCGCCCGGTTTTGACACCATCGCCCTCACCGAAAAAATCGAGGCCGCCATCGAAGAACTCAAACCCACCTTGCCCGAAGGCGTCGAAGCCACGGTGCTGTTTCGCCAGCGAGATTTCATCGACAGCGCCATCGGCAACCTCAAGAAGGCCATCGTCGAAGGCGCGGTCATGGTCACCTTGGTGCTGCTGCTTTTTCTGATGAGTTTCCGCACCAGCTTCATCACCTTGATGGCCATGCCGCTGAGCTTCGCCGTCACCCTGCTGACTTTCAAATGGCTGGGACTCAGTGTGAACAGTATGACCCTCGGTGGCCTCGCCGTGGCCATCGGCATGGTCGTTGATGACGCCATCGTCGACGTCGAGAACGTCTTCCGCCGCTTGCGCGAAAATGCACGACTCAAGGAACCACTGCCCAAGCTCGAAGTCATCGCGCTGGCCTCTGGTGAGGTGCGCAACTCGATCCTCTACGCAACCATCCTTATCGTGCTGGTGTTCATCCCGCTGCTCGGCCTCTCCGGTGTGGAAGGGAAGCTCTTCGCCCCCATCGCCATCGCCACCATCATTAGCATGGGTGCCTCCTTCGTGGTTTCTCTAACAGCCATTCCGGTGCTCTGCTCGTTCCTGCTGAAAGTGAAGCCTGCCGACAAAGGCCACGGTCACAACGACGGCCGCCTCGTCCGTGGCCTCAAGTGGTTGCTGAAGAAAACCATCCTCGGCATCAGCCTGCGCCAACCGCTCATCATCATCGCCGCAGTGTCCATGCTGCTCGCGCTGGCCTTCACGCTCTACCCGCAAATGAGCCGCGATTTCCTGCCCGCCTTCCACGAAGAGACCGCCGTCGTCACCACCGGAGCCGCTCCGGGAACCTCGCTGTCTGAAATGGAAACCATCTCGAAATCCGTCGAAGACCAGATCCGCCAGGTGCCGGAAATCCTTCACATCGGTCGCCGGATCGGCCGTGCCGAACGCAGCGACCACGTCGTGCCCGTCAATAACGTCGAGTTCGACATCGACTTCAAGAAGGACGGCGAAGGCCGCCCGCTCAAGGTCGTGCTCGACGACATCCGCAGTCGCATCAAAACCGTGCCCGGCACCTTCAGCATCATTTCCGGCCCGCTGTCCCACCGCATCAGTCACTTGCTCAGCGGCGTGACCTCGCCGGTAGCGGTGAAAATCTTCGGCCCCGACCTCGCCACCATCACCCACCTCGGTGAGCAAGTGCAGAAGGTTGCCCAAACCATTCCCGGCCTAGAGGACGCCAAGCTCGACATGCAGGCGCAGATTCCCCAGCTCCGCATCGAGCTCGACCGCGAGCGCGCCCTCGCCCACGGCGTCTCCCCCGGCGAGCTGAACTCGGAGCTCTCCACCCTGTTAGGCGGCTCGGTGGTCGCCCAGCTCCGTGAAAACCAGCGCGTCATCGACCTCGCCATCCGCCTGCCGGAGAACTGGCGCGGAGATGCCGAAACCATCCGCAACTTGCCGATCCACACCGTCACCGGCGACTACATCCCGCTCAAGCTCGTCGCCGACGTGCGCGAAGCTGCCGGCCCCAGTGCCGTCTATCGGGAGAACACCCAGCGGCGCTATGTGGTCTCCATCAAGCCTAGCGAACGCGATGCCGGTGCCCTCGTGAAACAGCTTGAGGAAAAAGTCAGTGACAGCGTGACGCTCCCGGAAGGATACTTCATCAGCTACGAGGGGGATTTTCGCGCTGAGCAGGCCGCAGCCAAACGCATCGCCATCCTCTTTGCGGGCATCCTGGTGGTGATCGTGCTGCTGCTCTGGTCCTACTTCCGCAGCCTCATCCTCGCCTTCCAGGTGCTGCTCAACCTGCCGCTTGCGTTGATGGGCAGTCTGGCGCTCACCTGGTGGCTGGTTGGAAACATCAGCATCGCCACACTGGTCGGCTTCATCGCCGTCGGTGGTGTCGCCGCCCGTAACGGTATCATGATGATCTCACACTACCTCCATTTGATGAAACACGAGGGCGAGGGCTTCACCTACGCCATGATCGAACGCGGCACGCTCGAACGCTTCGTCCCGGTCATGATGACGGCGCTCTCAGCCGGCATCGCGCTGGTTCCCTTCGTCATCGCCATGGGCGAGCCCGGCAAAGAAATCCTCAGCCCGGTCGCCATCTGCATCGTCGGCGGCTTGGTCAGCTCGACGCTGCTGGACTTCGCTGTCACCCCCGCCGTCTTCCGCATGTTCGGGAAAAAGGCAGCTGCCAAGGCTCTTGCCCTCAACGCTCCCGCCACCCACTGAAGAACGATCCTCTGCTCGGACGGATCGAACCGATCTCCCACACCAAACCAAACAAACCAATGAAAACGAACATGAAACTAACCGCCGCCCTCCTCGCGCTGTTCGCCAGCCCGCTGGCCTTGGCCGCAGACGATCACGATCACGGAAAAGAGGAGGAGCACAAGCACGAGGAAAACGTCAGCAAAGGGCCGAACGGGGGACACGTCATCGAGTCCAAAGCCGGCTTCTCCATCGAAGTCACTACGGACAAGGCCCGCAAGGCCCGGGTCATCTTCCTCGATAAGGACATGAAGCCCGTCGACCTCGGCGAGCAGAGCATCACCGGCATTGCTGGCGAGCGTTCCGCCCCGACGAAACTGACATTTGCCAAAGGCACGGATGCCGATGCCAACGTCCTCATCGCCGACAAACCCTTGCCCGCAGGTGCCCACGTTCCTATCATCCTGACGATTAAAACGACTCCCGACACAAAAGCCGTCACCGAGCGCTTCGAATTACACCTGCACTAATGGATTCCACCAATAAACCCTCGCCATGTTGCGCATGGTGGGGGTTTATTGCGTGGATTTGGCACCCACTCGATGAATCAGCCTGAACACCAGCCCGATGAAATTCTCGGAACCGGGATACTTGCGATTTGCGTTAATATCGTCTTGATGCTCGTCAAGATCGCAGTCGGCCTGTTGGGCAATTCATACGCCTTGGTCGCTGATGGAATCGAATCCGCCTGCGATATTTTTTCATCGTTAATCACATGGGCGGGATTTCAGTTCTCATTGAAACCAGCGGATGAGAATCATCCCTATGGTCATGGCAAGGTGGAAGCTCTTGCCGGGATGTTTGCGGGCTTCTCTCTTCTTGGGGCCGCCGCTATCATCGCATGGAATTCCGTGGAAGAAATCAAGACTCCACATCATGCCCCCGCGTGGTTCACCCTGCCCGTGCTTATCGGAATCGTGGTGGTCAAGGAGTACCTGTCACGTCGGGTCTTCGCAGCCAGCCGTGCCATGGACAGCAACGCACTGGAAGGGGATGCTTGGCATCACCGATCCGATGCCATCACCTCCAGTGCTTGTGCCATCGGAATCGTGATCGCCCTAATCGGCGGTGACGGTTACGAATCCGCAGACGATTGGGCTGCTCTCATTGCCTGCCTGATCATCGTCATCAACGCATTCCTAATTCTCAAAAGATCACTCCACGACGTACTCGACGGCAATGTCTGTTTGGACTTGCAGGAAGCCATCAAAAACTCCGCCATCACCACGCCGGGGGTATGCAGCACCGAGAAATGCCGCGTGCGCAAAAGTGGGATCTACCTATTTGTGGACATCCATATCCGCGTCGACTCCAAGATTTCCGTATTCGAAGGTCATAAAATCAGTCACCTCGTGAAGGATCGTTTAATCGCCGTAAACCAGCGGATCAAGGACGTGGTCATTCACATTGAACCAGACGAGTAGATCGTGAATCTTGGGTATCTCGTTCAGCATCTAGACCCAAATGCCCGGGGCACCTGGTGCGAGCTCCGCCAGGCAAAAATTCTTCTTCAAAGGATCCCTCCGCGATTTTCACCGAAAGCGAATTGAGCATCGCGATGATTTTCCCATCCTCCAGCTTCCAACGGAATGAACCCAAACCCACGCCGAATATGGCTGCACCTGCAATGCATGGGGTCTGCGACGACCTCGGCGTGCGAGGGTGGGAGTGCGTGAGTAATCGAAGCGGCAACGGTTGGAGTTGAGAGACTGCTCCGTTGCGGCACGGGGCATGCCGTCTCCTGGAGGAACGAGTATCCCAGTCCAAGAGCGGCGCAGATTCCTAACAGAGGAAGGACACCGAGTTTCAATTTTTCGATCGCCATCACGGTGGGTCCGTCAAAACTGATCCAGCCGAGTTTCCACCAGAAGCGGAGGGCAGTGCGGAAGTCGGGCGGCATCTTGAGGATAGTGAAACGCTAAGACGCCAAGGACGCCAAGTGATTGCTCATGACGGGGCGATCGAGCCATGTGGGAAAGCGGCTCCTTGCCTCGTTACCCAAAGTGGGAGTGGCCAATCTTCCGGATTGGCGGAAGCCTCCCGTTGCTGCCTACTCTACTGCTCTCAATGGTTATCAAATTGGAACCACGGAATCCAGTGGAAATGAAGAAGGATGCCGGTGAGCGCGCGGCGTTGGATGCTCTTCAAGAAGGCTGGAGGCATGAACAGGCTTTTTCGGTCCGAGACCGAGTGGAGTCCATTCAATAGGTGGGTCTTCATGACACCGGGGAATAGAAACCACGAAATACCCAGAATCCACGGAATGCGAGTGGGCGTTCCGCTTCCTCTTCCTTACATTCGGCGGTGGCGTTATTTTGGAGAGTGGGTATGGGGAGGCCGCATGGCTGAGCGAAATACTGGCGCGCGGGTTTATTTGACTCTAATTGGACTGATGCTGGCGCTGGCTGGTGGGGTTTTCACCTGGCTGATGTGGCGTAGCTTTTCGCGGGCACGCGCGATCGATCACTGGCCTGTGGTGCCTTGCGTCGTCCTCGAGTCCGACCTCGAAGAACGGCAGATCGATCCGGGCCGCCCGATCGAGCTGCGCTTTCAGGTGCTCTATTCTTACGAGTGGGAGGGGCGGGAGTATAAAAGTGATCTTTATCGGCTTCGCGGCAGCTCCTGGAGTAGTCGCGATGCCGAGGTGAAGATTCTGATGGAGAAGTATCCGGTGGGATCGGTGCAGGACTGCCATGTGAATCCTGCAGATCCCAATTTGGCAGTTCTGGTCGGAGAGTCCCGCGCACCGGGTTACTCGCTCTGGTTCCCGGTGATCTTTTTGGTCGGCGGGTTGGGCGTGGTGGTCGGTGCTTGGCGGAGCTAATCGATCGACTCGTTCGACAGGACGACCCGGTATCTCGCGTTTCCGGATCTCAGTCGATCGAAAGCTTCGTTGATCTTGCTCATTGGAAACATTTCGACCTTGGGCGCGATATCGTGAAGGCTGGCGAATTCGAGCATTTTGGATATCGTTGCGGGGCTGCCGACCGGGGATCCTGAGACCGAGCGCTGACCCATGATGAGCGGGAAAACGGCGACATCTAGGGGGTCAAGTGTCGCCCCGACGAAGTGAAGACGGCCTTTCGGTTTCAGGGTGCTGATATACAAATCCCAGTCCAATTTCACATTGACGGTGGAGATGATGAAGTCGAATGATCCTGCGGCTTCTTCAAGCTCCTTGGGGTCGCGCGAGTTCAGGGTCTTGTGGGCACCGAGCTCGATCGCCTCGTCCTGCTTCGATTCGCTGGACGTGAAGGCGGTGACTTCACAACCCCAGGCATTCAGGAATTGCAGGGCGATGTGGCCAAGTCCGCCGATACCAATCACCGCGACTTTGTCCGTCGGCTTGACGTCAAACTGGACGAGCGGATTGAAAACCGTGATGCCACCACAGAAGAGAGGGCCTGCCGATTTTAAGTCGAGGCCTTCGGGAACCTCGACGACGCTGGATGCTTGCGCCCGGACCTTTTCGGCGAAGCCGCCGTGGTGCGCGACGATGGTCGCCTGCGCCTGCGAGCAGAGATTCTGGTCACCCGTCCGGCACGGTGCGCAGTGCCCGCAATAACCACTGTGCCAGCCAAGGCCGACGCTTTGGCCAAGCTTGAGGCTTTCGACAGCGCTTCCGACTTTTGCGATTTTTCCGACCACTTCATGGCCGGCGACGAGCGGGTATTCGGAGATTCCCCACTCGTTGTTGACCATGCTCAGGTCACTGTGGCAGATGCCGCAGTAAAGGACGTCGATTTCCACATCTCCCGGCGCGAGCTCTCCGACTTCGTAGGTGTAGGGCTCGAACTTACCGCCTGCTTCATGCACGGCGAAGGCCTTGATGGTCTCTTGATTACTCATGGAGCTCCTCACTAACAATGGATCTCAAACTAAGCGAGCAGTTTCTGCATTGGCGCTATGAAAGCTCGGTTCCCGTCGGCTCGATGCGGCGGCTGGATTTGCTGGATTCGAGCATCGCTTCCATCGATTCGCGGATCTTTGCGGTGATTGGGTCGTTCTCGCGAGGTCGCTTGAGCTTGCAGTTGATCTCAATCGCATTACCGACGGTGATGACGGCATGGAGGGGGAAGTGGGGGCGTGCCAGATCTGTTAGGTCTTCTTCGTAGCGCTCGACGGTTTCGAGAATCCGTTCGGGCGTGGCGCTTTCGATGTAGTCGCCGGGATAGCAGTGCAGTTGTTGGACGAGATAGAGATCGGCGAGCTGACGCCAGCGGTCGTCACGTTCGGTCTTGCTGAGATTGCCGCCAATCATTCCGCGCAAAATGGCGGTGCGCAGGCGTTTTACGCGGATCATGGCATCGCCATCGTGGCGGCTGTTCGTCCAGCGGTCTTCGAGGGGATTGAGGAGATGATCGATGAGGTGCTGGAGTCTTTCACGGAAAGTGCCTCGACGTGTCTGCTCCAAATACTCGATTTCTTTGAGACCTAAGAGAGCTGCTCCGGCCTTGAGGATACGCTCACCGAGAGGGAGGTCGATTTGTGGCTGCCAGGAGAGTCGTCTTTCAATCTCCTCCACCACGGGGAGCACGGTCTTTCGCAGGTCACCTTCGAAAAAGTAGCGAATGAAAATCGGGTGGATGATGGATTTTCCGTCACGCCGGGCTTTGGCTGCGGCACGAGCCATGAAGGCGGGACCCTCTCTGATATTGAGTAGTCGGTCGTTGCTGCGGGTGATGAATCCTTCGCCAAAAATGACGAGCGGGAATTTGCCTTTGGTCACCATCTTGATCGCGCACTTCAAGGACCCACGGTCGATGCCCTCGCGGTAAATGCTGAAGGCGCCGATGCGTGGTGCGACGAAGCGCTGGAATTTGCTGTCCATGAAGACATGCCAACTCGACATCACACTGAAGGGTCGACCCACTTCCTTGGCAAGGGTGTCGAGCACCAAGGGATCGCAAGGGCGGACGTGATTGGGCACGAGGACGACGCCGTTTCCGGCATCCAGTGAGCTTTGGAGTTTTTCCGTGCCCACGCATTCAATCGAACGGATGCCGTGTTCCTTGCGCAGTTGGAGAGGGAGGATCCAGCTCAGGACTCGATAAAGCAAGGGACTGAATCGAGGAGGAACGAAGGAATAGGGCTGATCGATGATGATGCGTTGCATGGAGAGGGGCGAAGCCCTCCGAGGTTCTAGCAAGGGTTCGCGTCAGGCGGCTACGATTGAATTTTTGCGGCTGCGTTGGAGTAATGGTCTGGGGAAATCCCGGCTACGCTGACGTCGCGGGATTTTGCACATCCGCCACCACCGGGGAGTTCGAGAAACGCGGCTTCGTCTTCACCCCCGGCCGCTATGTCGATGCAGCGGCTGTCTAGGACGGCGGCAAAATTCCTTGGCTCACTTCTGGCGAAGGGCGGCAACCAATCGTAACGACACCGGAGAACTTCATCACGCAAGCTGGCTTGTCCGAATCTTCAGCCAAATAGGTTCCACCGCTTTCGACAGTCATGGCACGTTTCACTCGTCCAGAAGATTACCGAGCCGGCTCAGTGGTGTGATCCGCGACATCTTCAAGGAATTCCAGCCTTGTCATCGCGAAACACACTGTTTCAATCACCCTCCATGTCTACGAGTAAACACGCAATTCTCACCCCCCTCTGCGGTTTCATTTGCGGCATTCAGCTTCTCTCCGCTGCTCCCGACACCGTCGATACGACCTTTGCGGCTTCCGCAGGACAGTTTTTCGACGCATCCGATTACGGCGGCATCGCTTCCGTGCTGGTTCAACCGGACGGTAAGATCGTCTTCGGCTCCAACGAGATGTCCGCCAACGGCGGCACCCTCCGGGTTCCTCTCGTCCGCTTCAACCCCGATGGCACCACCGACAACACGTTTTTCGCCGATAACGAGCCGAACGGCGCCGGTGCCGGCATCTACTACGCCGGACAAGGTTGGTCGGAGGTCCACGCCCTCGGCATCCAGTCCGACGGCAAGATCATCGCGGCGGGCGTGCTGCAGGGCATGAACGACGGCACCAATAATTTCAGTTCCAACTCGATCGTCCGCATCAACCCGGACGGCACGGTGGACCCCACTCTCAAGACTGCTGGCACCCTCCCGTGGCCCGTCGGCGGCTTCAACTTC
>CAZVMS010000347.1:0-3346 GCA_964628795.1 uncultured Haloferula sp.
CTCAAGGCATCAACACACTGCTCATCAACTCGGCCTGGCTCGAATCAGGTATTGGTTCCATCCGCTTTTTGATCGTGAAGTTCAGGTAATTCGAAACCTGCGAACCCGTGAAGAACCAGGGGTCATCGTGCAAGATGAAGTCGACTTGAGACTCATGGTGCCCTGCTGGATGCTCGACGAAGGCTGTTGCCAAGCCGTAGTGGTCGAAGAGAAACCCCGCATCTCGGTGGATGCATTGTTCGAGTTGCGGGCCCTCCTCGACTCCCAAGGGGTGTTGGCTGGAGGACAGGACGCGGAACGTGATTCGATCATGGTCGATGAAAAACGCCATGAATCAACAACGAAAACCCAACGGTCAGATGACGGTCGCGCACCAGGGGATGCTTGATCTGACGACCTCGGATCGCTGGCCACGCTTATCCGATGCCGATCAGCAAGCATGCCGCAAGGCACTCGCACAATTACTCTATCAAGTGGTAACAGCCCAACCCGTAGACAAAGACAATGAACGATAAGATTCAACAGCATCATCGTGATCGAGCCGCTTACGTTTACGTTCGGCAATCCACCGACCATCAAGTTCGCCATAATCATCAGGGGCGCCAACGTCAGTATGACTTGGCGGCGCGGGCCAAAGAGTTTTCGTTCTCCAGTGTCGTGGTGATCGACGACGATCAGGGCAAGTCGGGTAGTGGACTCGTTGAGCGTCCCGGCTTTCAAACCCTTCTTTCGGCGGTGTGCGGGAGTAAAGTTGGGGCGATCTTCGCGCTGGAGGCGTCGCGTCTTGCTCGGAACAATCGCGACTGGCATCATCTCATCGACTTATGTGTGCTGACCCAGACATTGATCGTCGATGGTGAAGGCGTTTACGATCCGAAGCAACTCAACGATCGCTTGTTGCTGGGCCTGAAGGGAACGATGAGTGAGTTCGAGCTGGGACTTTTTCGGGAACGCGCGCGCAAGGCCTTTGAGATGAAGATCGGCAAGGGTCATGCACTGTGGGAGATGCCGGTTGGACTGGTGCGCAACGAAGAGGACCGCGTCGAGAAGATCGCGGACCGGCAGGTGCAGGAGGCGATCGACGGCGTGTTCCGCAAGTTCCGCGAACTGGGCAGCGCGCGACAGGTGACCTTGTGGTATCGCGATGAGAAAGTTCTTCTTCCCGAGGTCGTGCCGGGAACCCGCGGACAACAGGTCGTATGGCGTCTGCCTCGTGGCTGTCGGATCAACCAGATCCTGAAAAATCCGGTGTATGCGGGAGCATTGGCATACGGTCGGACAAAGGGAAAGATGAGCGTGGAAGATGGTCGCGCCCGGAAGGCAGCTTCGCGCACCCGCAAGCCTCGCGAGGCGTGGAAAGTGCTGATCCTTGACAATCATTGCGGATACATTAGTTGGGAAGCGTATCTGGAGAATCAGACCATGCTGGAATCGAATCTCTCAAAGCGCGGAGCGCCCGGCAAAGGCGCGGCCAGGACGGGGTCGGAGCTACTCTCAGGTCTGCTGCGTTGTGCGCACTGTGGAAGAAAGTTGTTTGTGGCCTACGGCGGCAATGGTGGACGTGTTTCGCGCTACTGCTGCCAGGGTGACCGCGGGAAACGTGGTAGCGCTGCCTGCCAAGCCCTTGGCGGAGCGTGTGTGGACCAATCGGTGGTCGAAGTAGTCCTCGAAGCGCTTCAGCCAGCAGGCATTCAAGCGGCTCTTGAGGCCTTGAATCAGTTTGATCGACAGCAGGACGAGAAGCTCAAGTCCTTGGAGCTGGCCCTGGAGAAGGCGTGCTATGAGGTGGATCGAGCACGGCGTCAGTACGACTTGGTCGATCCCGCCAATCGTTTGGTGGCCGGAGAGCTCGAAGCCCGCTGGAACAGGGCGATGGAACACGCCGCCGAGCTCGAACTGCAATGTTCACAGTGGAGTGACGAGCGCCCGCAGTTAACTCAGGAAGAGCAGAGTCGCTTGTCGGAGTTAGGACGTGACTTGCCAACGCTATGGAACCACCCGGAGGCTTCCACACAACTTAAGAAACGCATCCTGAGAACAGTGGTGGAAGAAATCGTGATTGGTGACGACGAGGATCGGCTTAACCACTTGCTGGTGTTGCACTGGAAAGGCGGCGTCCACACCGAAATGAAAGTGCCCCGCAACACGATCGGCAAGAAGCCAATGGACACCGAGAAATCCGTCTTGGAACTCATCGAGGAGCTATCGAAGGTCTGCAGCGATCAGGCAATCGCCGCCATATTGAATCGCCTGGGTTACGTGACCGGTGGTGGCAAAACATGGCGGCTTCACAGCGTTCAGAACGCGCGCTACTACCACCGTTTGAAGAACCATCGCAATACCGGCGAGTGGCTCACGATTGAACTCGCCTCGGAAGAACTTCAGGTGAGTCATACAGTGATTCGCCGATTGATCCGTGAAGAAACGCTGCCGGCAAAGCAGCTCGTCCCGGCGACACCATGGATCATAGCACGCAGTTCGCTGTCACTTCCTGAAGTTCACGAAGCAGCCAAAGCTGTTCGCGAAGGCCGCCAACTCCCCCGGAACGACCCACAACAACCCGAATTTCCCTTGAAATAGGGCATTCTCCAACAAATGTAGTATAATGAAAACACCTTGCTCAAAGCATGACTCGTCACATGCTTCTCGATTCCCGCCGCCCTCGCCGCCCTCTGTATTGCCCGATTGTAAACCGCACCATGCAGGTGATGCCGCCTCATCAGGCCAGTCTCCGGATCTTTCGACTCCGTCAGCGCGGGAAACAAGTAGAACCACTCGAAGGTCTCGCCCGCCTTCGAAAACTTCCTCCCCAGAGCCCCCGGAATGTAGATCCCCGGCCGTCCCGCATCTCGATCCTTCTGCCAAAGCGCCCGCGCCCGTTCCACCTGCTCACGCAGCTCCTCCTTCAAGCTCTTTGGTAGCACCGTCACCCACCGCCCAGGCGCGATCGCGCCTACCATTCAAGGAATGCGGAGGAGCATTCCTCCTGACTGCGGATCGTCTTCGGAGAAGAGGATAGTCTTTATTGCCCTTCCCGCAGCGCACCGTCACCGTCCCGCGGCCCAAGTCCACATCCTTGATCCGCAGCCGGACCAACTCACTCAACCTCAATCCCGCCCCATACTGCAGCCGCGCCGCCAACTCATAGCGGGGCCCCATGTGATCGAAGAGCTTCGAAGTCTCCTCCGTGGAAAGCACCACCGGCACCCGCTGCTCCGTCTTCTTCAGCTTCACATCAAACCTCGGATCCTCCACCCTACAGACCTGCTTGAAAAAGAACGCCAAGGCATTGAGAGCCTGTTTTTGCGTCGAAAAAGGCCGAAGGCTTGTAGGCCTTTTGGACAGG
>CAZVMS010000348.1:0-48242 GCA_964628795.1 uncultured Haloferula sp.
CACACGTGCCCCACCCTCCATGGCCGCATCCAAACACCAGTCATGTCACTACCAACCAACAGCCCGGCATCGTTGCCTCAGGCTTTAGTTACCCAGCCTTGCAGACTTCAACTTGATCTCCACAAAAATTCGCCGCCCGAAATCCAGCACGTCCCTAGCTGCGAATCGGTGTCAGGTGAACCCAGTATGGCCCCAGCCGCGCGAGCTTCGCGGTATTTTGAGAGCGCCATGCTCCACGCCCAACCCTCACTTGGGCTAGTCCAGTCAAAACCGAAGGGCCACCACATTGACGTGGCTGACCGGCGGCTTAAGAAGCAGACTCCTGCCTCGCGTCCTACGACTCGTTCCGTCGCCCGATCCAGGCTGGAGGATCTGTTCGCTCTAAAGCGGCAGGAAGGAATGCCGGAGAATTTCATGAGGGATTTCATTCTGGAGTTCCACCGGCGCAATGATGCCGCTACTCCCAAGTCCCCCCATTCTACTTCAAGGAGAACCAGCCACCCAAATCGAGTCGCGCTTTGCGCCGCCCTGCTTGTTTCAAGTTTCCAATTCACACCGGAAGCCAATGCTTTCGATCTGCCAGCAACCGAAGATTCAATTTCTTTAGGGTTTACACAGAGCGAAACCGAGCTTTCTACGAGCACTGCGACAGCGCCAGAATCTATCGACAATGAATTGCTGGGTCGAGGCATGGAGGTTCAAACGCCCAGCCGCTTAAACGGCGTGAACATCAATCCCGGCGACATCAACCGTGCCGTCGCCTGGAAAAATTGGACTGGCAAAACTCCAGATGTCATCGGTGATAATTCCTGGTCCAATAGTTGGACTGAGTTGAGCGGTTTAACCGGAGGCGGCGTTGGGTGGATTTTAGATAAGCACGCCCCCAGAGAGAATCAGCCAGCCAACCCACTCGCAGGCACTTACATCCTGGAACTCGCCGTCCCCTTCTTTCCCAGTCGAGATAGCGACGGGACGCCCTTTTCTGCCATACAGGACCGATTCACAAGGGCAGCTTCTGGCAATTACAACGAGCATTGGACCGCGCTTGCCACCCAGTTAGTGGCTCGCGGTCTTGAAGATACTTGGTTGCGTCCTGCCTGGGAATTCAACATCCCTGACCCTCAAACCGAAGGCTGGGATGACGGAGGATATAAAATTGGCAATGCCGATATTTCAAAAATGCGGGAATTCGCTGCTTACTGGAGAAATATCCATCAATCCATGATGGCCGTACCAGGGGCCAAATTCAAGTTTTCATGGTCTGTTCTTGCCGGTATCGACACTCCGGAGAACTTCCAAAACATCACTACATATGCATGGCCAGGCGACGAATACGTCGACCACGTCAGTCTAGACATTTATGACTGTAATAATTGGGTCCGATACTGGCGAAGCAACTGGCAGGGAAGTAATCAGAATTGGTTAAACCAAACAACACTCCTCGAAATGTCCAACCGTGTATGGGAAGAACTCACTACCGGAAAAAGAAGAAATACTGGAGTCGCCGGAAACCTCGTGAAAACCATCCCCTGCTTGCAGGACTACGCGGACTTCGCCGATGCTCACAATAAACCTATTGTGATCAGCGAATGGGGAATTGTGGAAACCGACAGAGCTCTTCCATCAGCACCGAACTGCGGGGACTCTGCCCCGGGAGGGAACGATAATCCCGACTTCATTCTCCACATGAAAGAGTGGATCGAAACCCATAATGTCAAAGCCAATATCTACTTTGAGTTTTTCCTCAGCCGCCAAGTTGACGCTTATGGAGAAACAAGCCCGGTCGTTGTCGATCATGCCATCCTTCCCGATTTTTGGAATCATTCCGTCAATTCAGAAAATCCACTCAACCCTGAAAGCAACCCTCATCCAAAATCCGCAGCGGCATATCTTGCGGCTTTCACTGAAAGATTTTTAAATCTGGACGAAATCTCTATTAACAAAGGCACGACAAGAAAAGTCCGCGCCTATCAGATCGAGGGCGGGATTACTCGCGAAATCAGCGCCTTGACCGATTCCAACTGGCGAACACTCGGAATCGATCGATGGCAATCAATCGGCTGCGGGACTGACACAAATCCCGCGAAAATCCTTCGTCAGCACGCAAATGGTAGTCAGACTGCAAAATGCCGATTTCAAGGACTACAGCTCGGTGATGAGGCTGGTATCGTCACGTGGGCCAACACCACTCCCGAAAGCGGTTACACCTTTCTTGCACGCTGTGGCGCAGATGGACTTCCCGACCGTTACCGGTTGTTGCGCGGCAATACTCAAATATGGGAATCCGACAAGATACCGATGATGAACAAGACTCTTAACAAGGATTGGAGAGTCGAACCTATGGCTCTTTCGATTAAGACACTTCCCGGTCCAGATAATACCCTTCGCATCGAAATGCACTGCGACACTGATCTCGTGGGACAACTCAATGATGTGACGCCCCCCCGCCCCGAAGATTTTCAGCGGATCGGAATCCATGCATCCTGTTCGGGAATTATCGCCGAGGGACTCGAAATTATGGAAACTCTTTTTGAAGATGACTTTGATGACGGCCATACCCAGCTCGTGGGTTACGGTTGGAAACCTGAGCGACTCCAGTTCAGAACCGACAGCAGTATGGGCAATAAAAAGGCGCTTGCCGGAGCTTGGTCCGACCATGATTACACAGTGCGGGCAAAAATTGGAATGTGCAGCCCCGGAAGTGCCGGCCTGCAAGTTCTCACCGACCCGCAAGGGAACTCCTACCTTGTGGAAATAGAAGCCACCAATACCAGCGAAACCCGGATACAGATAGCAGAAATCAGGCTCTGGAAGTGCGCTTCGGAAGGTAACATCATTCTCGAATCTTGGACGCCGTCCGAAATCTATTTCGGTGCCTACATGCAAGATCTCGAAATCATCACAAAACAACTGAATGACAAACTCATCCTTGCCGTCACTTTCAATGCGGATGAAATCATCAGGATTGAGGACTTGAATCCGGAAACGACTTCGGGGCTCTTTGGTGCATGGGCATCCAGTGACACCTTGGCCTTTATTGACGACCTAACCGTCACTTCTGTTACTGTCGATGAATACACCGACCCTCAGGCATCCTATCATGCCGCAAAGTCTTCGATTCCTCAATTGGACAGTGAAACCCCAATCACCGAAACCCAAGAAGAATGGGCGTTCCGAATCTTCAACATAGCCCAACCGAACGGAATCTTCTGGGATGCGGACGCGGATGGAGATTCCCAGAGCAACCTCTATGAGTATCTTACCGGTACCGATCCCCAAGATTCCGCCTCGTCTTTCGGCCTGCGGATCACAGGTCGCGCGGGAGATGCTGCTCTCGTTTGGTCGACGATTCCGACCCGAATCTATCAACTTCAGGAGAGCACCGATTTGGTCAATTGGCGTGGTGGTCAGAATATTTGGAGCGGAGCAGGCGGTACTATAAATACCTCGTTTGGCCTAATGGAAGACGCCCAGCGATTTTTCCGATTGTCCATCGATCTCGATCCAGACTGTTTCCCCCAGCCTCTTAGCTTTCCCGAGCCTTCAAATAATCTGCCGTAGATGATTAGGTTCTTATTGTGAGGCTGCCCCATTTAGGCATTCTTAGAGGATCAGACATCCTTGACCTCCCCCCCAGAATGCGCAGTTCCGGCCAGCAGCACTACCATCTCAACCTGCGCCCCGATCTGGTTTCCCTGAATACTTAGAAGAGCGTGAACGCGATGTTCACGCCAGCGGTGACGATGGAGACCATGCTCATCAGTTTGATGAGAATGTTCAAGCTAGGGCCGGCGGTGTCCTTGAAGGGATCGCCGATGGTATCACCGATGACGGTCGCTTTGTGGGCGGGCGAACCTTTGCCGCCGAGATGGCCTTCTTCGACGTATTTTTTGGCGTTGTCCCAAGCACCGCCGGAGTTGGCCATGAAGACAGCAAGCACGAAGCCGGTGGCAAGGCCGCCGCTTAGCAGACCGAAAACACCCGGAACTCCGAAGATCAGGCCGACAGCGATGGGTACTAGCACGGCGAGCATCGATGGCAGGATCATTTCACGTTGGGCCCCGAGGGTAGAGATAGCGACGCAGCGCGCGTAGTCCGGCTTGTCCTCGCCCTTGAGGATGCCGGGCTTCTCCTTAAATTGGCGCCGGACCTCCTCGACCATGCTTTGGGCGGCGCGGCCGACGGCGTTGATGGTGAGTCCACAGAAGACGAAGGACATCATCGAACCGACGAAGACACCGAGGATCACCTTCGGATTGAGCAGATGCACTTCAAAGTGCGTCATGAACTGGGTGAGCGTGGCGCTGATGATAGGAACTTTCACGGCGGCCACTTCCATGGTGGTCTGGCCGGCATGGATCATGGCCATCTTGAGTTCCTCGACATAGGAAGCGAGCAGTGCGAGGGCTGTCAGGGCGGCGGAACCGATGGCGAATCCCTTGCCGGTGGCGGCGGTGGTGTTGCCGAGCGAGTCGAGCGAGTCAGTACGGCGGCGGACCTCCGGCGGCAGCCCGGCCATTTCGGCATTGCCCCCGGCGTTGTCGGCGATTGGGCCATAGGCGTCGGTAGCAAGGGTGATGCCCAGCGTGGAGAGCATCCCGACGGCGGCGATGCCGATGCCGTAGAGTCCCATGCCGATGCTTTCCGGCGCGAAATGCCAGCTTCCCGCAGCGAGGCAGTAGGCAAGCGTGGTTCCAACCACGACGGCGGTGACGGGCACCACGGTGGAAAGCATGCCAGTGCCGAGTCCGGAAATGATCACCGTGGCGGGT
The DNA here is from genome assembly GCA_964628795.1 of uncultured Haloferula sp. GTDB lineage: Bacteria > Verrucomicrobiota > Verrucomicrobiia > Verrucomicrobiales > Akkermansiaceae > Haloferula. Next base: position 4,773 of record CAZVMS010000348.1, read on the forward strand.
CCGGTGGCGGCGCTTTCTGCGATGTCCTTGGTCGGCTTGTACTCCTGCGAGGTGAAGTATTCGGTGGCCTTGCCGATGACGATACCAGTGAGCAGTCCGACGACAATCGCGCCCCAGATGCCAATGAAGTTCGGAAGATCGAGGGTTTTCAGGATGAAGAACGAGGCGATGAAGATCAGCAGCGAGCTAAGGTTCACGCCGCGGCCGAGCGCGTTGAGCAGGTCTTTCTGCGAGGCACCTTTTTTGACATGCACGGCGAAGATGCCGATGATGGAAAGCATGGTGCCGATGGCGGCCACCACCATGGGGGCGAGCACGGCCTTGAACGCCGATTCGTTGTCGCCGATCTGGGTGAAGGCGGCAGCACCGAGTGCGGCAGTGGCGAGGATGGAGCCGACGTAGGATTCGTAAAGGTCGGCACCCATGCCGGCCACGTCACCGACGTTATCGCCCACATTGTCGGCGATGGTGGCGGGGTTGCGCGGATCGTCCTCGGGGATTCCGGCTTCCACCTTGCCGACGAGGTCGGCACCGACGTCCGCAGCCTTGGTGAAGATGCCGCCGCCGACACGAGCAAAGAGCGCCTGCAGCGAAGCGCCCATGCCAAAGGTCAGCATGGTGGTGGTAATCACCATCAGCCTCTGGCCCTCGGTTGCGGCTTCGACGAACTTGTTCAGCACGAGAAACCAGATCGAGATATCCAGCAGCGCGAGGCCGACGACCACCAACCCCATCACCGCACCGCTGCGGAAGGCGAGGCGCAGGCCAGCGTCCAGCGAGTGGTTGGCGGCGTGGGCGACCCGCGCGGAAGCGTAGGTGGCGGTTTTCATGCCAAAAAAACCGGCGAGTCCGGAAAACAGACCGCCCGTTAGGAAGGCGAAAGGCACCCATTTGTTTTGCAAATGGAGACCATAGGCCAGCCAGACGAAGACCAGGGTCATGATGGCGAAGACGATGGCCACCACCTTGTACTGTTGTTTCAGATAGGCCATCGCGCCCTCGCGGACGTGCTGGGCGATCTCCCGCATGAGCGGAGTACCCTCGTCGCAGGCGACCATCTGTTTGAAAAACCAGAAAGCAAAGCCGAGGGAGAGCAGTGAGGCGGCTGGGATCAGCCAAAAGAGATTGGAGTGCATGTGAGAAGCGATTGAATGGTTGGTGGATGGAAGGAATATCAGTAGCCGGGAGTGCGGAGCGCGGAACGCCACCAGGTGTAACAAGTGGTTTCCAGTTCCTCGCGGGACGGCATCGGGAAAAAGCGGAAGGCTCCGCCTTGGCAAGCGACAAAAAAGCCGCGCGTGATCGTGCGAAACAGGACGTCCTGCTCGAGATGGCGAACGACGAGTTTGGTGTTTTTACCCGGCTTCGCACGGAGTTCGCGGAGACAGTCGCGCAGGTGTTCGAGGCTGCGATAGGGCAGGTTGTCCGTGCTGTTTGCCTCGGGGTCATCGCCTAGGCGCTCGAGCATCAACTCGGCGAAGACGAGAGCAGGCAACGAGACGGGGCGGCTGGCATCCGTGATGTGAGCGGCGAATTCCTTTGGCTCAAGATTGCTGGCGACACGCGGCGTGACCGGACAAAATTCCTGATAGAGGTGGAAGCGGGGACCCGGCAGGGTTTCATACTCCGCCGGTTGAAGGGTGAGGACGTGACCGTCGTTGGTGGTCAGGTGGAGCGACTCGATGGCGTCAATCGGCGTCTGTTCGAGCACATCATGGATGCTCAGGTAAGCGGAGCGGCGCAGGCGCCCGTCGCGGAGCTCGGCGATGTCAGGGAACGCGTCAAGTTTCTCTTGGGCGTAGGCCTCGGAGAGTTTGAAGAAAATCGCCTGGCCTTGTGAGCGTTTTTTCGGACCGAGCGCGAGGTAGGCACCATATTCATCAGGTGGAAGGTGGGAGGCAACGAGGGCCTCCGGAATGACCGACAGATACAAATGAATCGTCATGAACTGGACGCTAGAGCAGTTAAGCCCACCAGACTTCGCGCAGGCCGTGAAAGACTCAGCAGGAATTGCGCAGCTCCCAACACGGACGAACGCAGCTATCAAGGGACGCGTCGCCATTCGACCTATTCTTGAACGTTGGCACTCCTCGACCCTTATCTGATCGTCTGGATTTTCGCCGCCATCGCGATTGGATTACTGATTGGTCGTTTTCTCATTGCCGATCCCTCGGCCTTTTTCGCGCCTCTAACCGTCGGCACCACCAATCTCCCTCTGGCGATCAGCCTCATCGTGATGAGGTATCTCCCCGCCCACCAAAGTCCGCTACGGCAGGCTACCACAAGTTTTTTCAACCCACGACTCCTCGGCCCCTCGATGCTCCGAAACTGGATCATCGGACCCGTGGTGATGTAGATTCTTGCCGCCCTCCGCCAACGCCTTTTCCCCGTGATTCGGCATCGACCCGCGAAGGCAGCTTGGCCATCGGGGCCGCAAGAAAAGTCAGCCCCGTCGAAAAAATTCATTTTCCCTGAAACGGGCCGGTTCCGGTGGCGTCACTGATTCTACATGGACGCCCATGCCTCATCGCTCTTTCGCTTCTCAGGATTGTCTTGCCGACCCAGCCCCTGGATCGGCATGGTGCGAGTGTCAATTCCCGCGCGCCCTGTGTCGACTCCCCATCAAGAGACCAGCACCCTCCTCCAGCGCTGGCTTGATGGCGATGAATCATCCGCCGAACGACTCGTCGAGCAACTCTATCCACTCGTCGCCCGCATCGTTTCCGCCCACCTTCCCTACCGCGAGCAGTCCGAAGACCTAATCCAGGAAATTTTCGCCAAGGTCTTTGCACGCGCCACCCAGTTCCAAGGATCCAGCCCGCTCGACCACTGGGTTTCCCGCATCGCCGTCACCACCTGCCTCGATCGGCTCCGCCACCACGCACGCCGCCCGACCGTCCTCTGGTCCGAGCTCTCACCCACCGAACAAGCCGCCCTGAACCACGAATCGGAAGAAGCACGCCCTCACCCTCTAACACCCAGCGAGGCACGCGCTCTGTTAGAACGTCTCCTCGCCCTTCTACGCCCGCAAGATCGCGCGATCATTATCTGGCTCGACCTTGAGGAAAAATCGATTTCCCAAGTCGCAAAGCTCACCGCCAGCCCGGTGGCACTCGTCCGCCTCCGCGCCTTCCGCGCCCGCCAGCGACTCCAAAAAATCGCCACATCCCTTTTACAAAGCTCGCATCACCCATGACACCCATCGGATCCCTCATCGCCCGCGCCAAAGAGGCCCCCGATGCCCAGCCCATCCCGCCCACCACATTGGCGAGGCGCGCACTCGCACAGGCGCGTGCCGAAAGCCAGCCATGCCCGGCTCTCCTTCGGACAACGCTTCTCGCCGCCGCCTGCTCCCTCCTCGTCGCCGGGATCTCGATCCTCCGTCACCCGGCACCCTCCACCGCCGACATCTTCGAGCTCGCCCCCATGTCATCTAAAGCCCCTTTCTGAGCCTCCATGAACTGGACCCAACGCCTGCTCTTCGGTGCCGCCATCGCCGTCATCTTCGCTTCCGGTTTCCTCACTGGAAAGAGCAGCATCCAAGCGCCGGAAATACCCAAGCGGTCGGACTCCAATCCATCGAAAGCCCGAACTCACGCGGAGCGCCTCGAGTACCTCGACAGCTCACTTCACCTCAGTGCCGAGCAAAAAGACCAACTTATGACCACCTTCCGCAAATGGGAAAAGGACATCCGCTTTCTTGAGCTCGATACCGACAAATCCCGGCTCTCCATCCTTCAAAACCACATCCCCGAAATGCGGACCATCATGAACGCCAAGCAACAAGACCGCTTCGATAGCCTCATGGCCGATATCCTCCGGAAGAAGGACCAACAGATCCGCCGCAAAACACGTCAGCTCAAAAACGCTCCCAACTTCTAACAGCCAAGCTCACGCCACCGTCATGACCCGTCTTCTGCTCATCTGGCTCGCCGCCATTCTAGCCGCATCCCCGGCGCTCGCCCTTTACAACTCGACCGTCACCAATTTCACCATCGACAGCGGTGACTACGTCATTGACTCCGACGCTTCCCGCGCGGGCCCTAGCTACGAGCGTGACCTCATCAAAACCTCAGCCAATCTCACCTTCACTTCCACCGGCGTTGGAGCCTCTCTTGTCAGCTACCGCTGCGACTACCAACTTCTCAACGATTCTTCCGTCCCCGTCCTCCTGAAAGACGGCTCCGGTGGCACCACCACCACCTTCCAAGGCACCCCCTTCGTCATTAATAGTAGTTCCGGCCGCTCCGTTGCCGATAGCTTTTCTCCTGCAGAAAAACTCGATGCCTCACGCCACTACTTTGTCCGCATGCTGCTCAAGCGGAACGTCGCACCCGCCGTTATCTACACGACTCAGACCCAGTCAGACACCGCACTCAAACGCCTCATCCATTTCACCAATACCAGCTCGAACGACGCCGCAGTCAACATTCGCTGTTACATCGAGTCCCTCCAATTCTCCAAGCTCTTCGCCTGCGACACCGATCCCGACAACGAAGCCTTCGTCGCCACCGCCACCCTCAAGCTCTTTCGCTACGACGCCTACCTCGCCCCCACACCAAGCACCGACACCGTCACCCACCGCATCATCTATGAACTCGTCGATGCGAGCACCGGCGTCGCGATTGGCATATCTAACAACACCACCGGTCCAGGTTACAACATGGACCAGCACGCCACATCCGGCCTCGTGGAAATCCCCTACACCCGCACCGTGGAGCGGGACTTCAACCTGAATCCCAACGTCCAACTCGACTCAGTCAACAAGTTCTACTACGTCCGCGCCACCCTCACTCATGATGAAGTCCCAGGTGAGCCCTTTGTCACGGACGGACTCACCGTGAACGCTTCACCGCGGCGCCTTCTCCACTACAACGGAACCGTCATCGCAGACAATGATGGCGATGAAATCATCATCACCTCCATCACCAACGATCCCGGCACACGCGGCACCAACCTCCTGCCGAATCCCACCACGCCGACCCACATGGAAACCATCGTCGAAATCGGATCTTCCTATATTTCCGGCAATGACACTTTCGAAGTCGACTGGGGTGCTTCCGAGTATTTCCTCCATCTCTATCCCGACGGCACCGCACGCTATGTGCAAGCCAACGATCTCACCGTTATCCCACCCGCCACTCCCGATGTCGGCACCACCTCGAATGTCCGCTTCCAGCGTGACGGCATGTTCTTCGACAAAGATGGCCTCCAAGGAAACGTGAAGGTCTTCCTTCCCGCCGGCCTCGGAATTTATGCAGGTGACCCTCGAGCACCATCGAATCACGTCCTCGATTCCATCCTCGATACCGGTGCACGAAGCTTCACTCAGGAACTCCGTCCTCAAGCCGCCTTCATCACCCTTTCACCACCCCCCTCCACCGCCTGGCAAATCCGCGAGGAATCAAAGCCCGTCGAAATCACCGCACTCAACCTCCTTTGGAACGTCAATACCGGCGAATTCGCCCCCGGTGTTCCTGTCCCCGGCGTCGATCGCGCGCGCTACACACGCCGCTTCGAAATCGACTTCCTCGACGCCGCCCCCATCACCGTTGCCGACAAGCAGCTCTATTCCAACGAGCTCTTCTACAACCACCTCAACCCGGTTCCATCCGCCTTCACCACCTGGTCCACCGACTCGAACGGCATCGCCGAAAGCAACCTCAGCCTCGACATCGACCCCGGCTCATTCAGCACCCACTTCCCCTACAACGCGGAAATCTCATGGTCCTCCACCGGCACCCTGAAAATCGATCACGACCTCGTCGTTCCCGCCACCTCCTCGCTCCCCGGTGCCGATATCGTCAGCATGGATTTCGCCCGCGATTGTGATGACACCTGCGGCACCATCGGCGATGCCACGGTCAAGCTCGACCCCACCCCGACCACCGCCGCCTTCCAGTTCACCCGCGATGGCGGCCTCGACCTCGTCGGCACCTACATCGCCGCTGGCTCCCGCCGCGATGTTGTCATGGGCTACATCGATGCCCTCTCATCCGGCACCCCCACCTACGCCCACGATTCCTCAATCTTCCTGAATGGCCGCTTCCTCATGTCTGGTCACCATCTCGATGCCGCAGACTTCAGCCAGACCGCCGACGATGGCCCCGGCGTCCTCCTCAACTCCGGCTTCGATCCCGCCGACCTGAACAACCCCGAGCGCCCCGGACAAGCCGCCTACCTCACCGGCCTCGGCGACTACCCCGGCATGAACTACCGCGTCTCTGCGGAAGCCGTCGCACCTACGGCAGTCTCCGTACTTGGAGGAGAAACCACCCCCACCTACACCCTCAGCCAGAGGTCGAAATACTACACCCGCGCCGCAGGTGTCTCGGGCATTCACGAACCCACCGCCAACCCCTTCACCGGCCCGGTCTTCATCTACGACTACGAGTTCGCGTTCAGCTCCTTCGGACTCTCCTTCCTCGATAGCGAAGTCCACGATTCCATCACCGCTGGCTCGCTCGATATCCCCGCACCCTCGAACTTCACCCTGCCCTTCGACCCCCTCTTCTTCAACTGCCTCGGCGGACTCACCACCGCCGAAATCACCGGTGGTTCCTTCACCGATGACCTGGATTTCTGGAATGCCGAATTCACCGGCATCTCCGCCGAATTCCAACCCGCCATCGGCACCACCTGTGATCCTTCGGATGCCAGCCTCGTCGTCGGCATCCGCACCTTCGCCTCTAACATCGCCCCCTCACTCGCAGGCTCCATCGGCTTCCATCCGGACGGAAACCTCATCACCGCCGAGGACGCCCGCCTCGAAGGCATCGACTCCCGCCTCAACCTCCCCACCGTCATGGAAATCGCCGGACCCAAGGGCGAAAAGTATAACTTCTTCCCGACGCACGACGCCTATTATGAAAACTTCGAGCACTCCTCATCCGCTGTCGGTCAGCTCTCATTCGCAGGCCTCCTTGATGTGCCTTTCTTCGAAGACCTCGAAGTCCACTTCCAAACCGGCACCACGGAGAACAACACCACCGACAACATCCACATGATGGGCGGATGGCCGGGAGACGGCGAAATCACCGCCGCTGCCTTCGATCTCGACAACCGCTCCTACCCCGCCACCACCAATCTCGATGACTACCGCGCCGGTGCGAATGCCGCCCACCGCATCCACGCCACCCAGAACTGGATCGGCGTCGTCAACTTCGACTACGAACTCGAATGGGACACCATCACCCGCTCATTCCGCGCGGCGGCTCCCGTCACCAACGATCTGCTCGTCCTCACCACCGAGCACGAACTCACCTACCTCTCCCCCGAAAACGCCGAACTCGACTTCGGCGCGAATCTCGACCTCGGCTTCCCGGAAATCAACCTCTCCAACATCGCCGTCGACCTCGTCGAAAACACCGGCGTCACCAGCGCCATCGAGACCGCCATTTCGGAAAACGTCACCGCCGCCCTCATCAGCGGGCTCGACTCCTCTGCCGAGCTCCTCAATGACCGCATGGATGTCTTTTACGACCGAGTCTTCGAGGAAACCATCGATCCCATCATCGACGCCCTCTACACCGAGATGGACAACGTCACCGGAGTAAGCATTGGCTCACCCTACAGCCCAATCGTCGAAGACTATCTCTGCAACCGCGCGGACTCGGTTCAGAACGCGCTGCACGATATCGACGGAGCCGTCGGAACCGCCGGATCCATCATTGATGAAGTCGATCAAAACCTCGCCCGCCTCCAAATCGCCATCCGCGCGATCATCGGCCGAGTCGAAGTGAAAAACGGTGAAGTCATCATCTCCAGCGGCGAAATCACCGTCCCCGAAGAAGCTGTTATTACGGCAGGTGGTGTCCTTCGCGAAGGCATCTTCGCCGATACCGATGGCAATGGCTACGACCTCGCCGAACTCCTCACCGCCGCCCTCATCGAGGAGCTCGCACCCGACATCGCCAACTCCCTTTCCTCCGTCCTCACCGCCGCCGCAGGCTCCCTCGCCGACAAACTCGAAGACCAACTCAACGCCGAGTTCGAGGACGCCGGACCCACCATCGTCCAAGTAAAAGAGATCCTCCTCGAACTCCACAACACCATCCAGCAGATCCGCGACTCCGGCGCGCTCTACAGCGAAATCTCCGACGTCATCCTCGCCGCCACCGGCGACCTCGATGCCGCCGTCACCGCAGCCAAGGACGACGTCACTGCCTTCATCGAAAGCATCGACTTCGATGAATACACTCCCGACGAAGTCAAAGCCGTCATCCGCACCGCCATCCGCGACCGCTTCAATGCCTCACCCGCCATCGCCTCGGTTCAGGCGACCTTGAAAGCATCCATCTACGATATCAATGCATCCATCAACCAGGCCATCTCCTCCGGCTTCGGCGAAATCAATCGCATCATCACCCGCCTGTTAGATGACGCCATCCCCGCCGATGCCGCCCTCGCCGGCATGCTCGGCGATGTCTCCGAAATCTCTGCCGCCGGATCCATCGACGGCTACGCCCAAATCAATGGCGACGCCCTCCGCACCCTCCGCCTCGATGCCGCCCTCCAGCTCAAGCTGCCCGACGACTTCGAGTTCGCCGGATATGTAGAAATCAACCAACTCGATTCCGATGGCGACGGCTCCTGCTCATTTGCCGGCGAAGGTGAATACGCAGCGGAAGTCAAAATGGGTGCCACCGACATCCCCGTTTCGTGGAGCGGAAACGGACTCCAGTTCGATGTCGAAACCAAGTTCACCTTCGATACCGCCTCAGGCTTCGCCCTGCGTGGCTTCGGTGGATCCTTCGAAATGACCGACGGCCAAATCGGCTTCGAATCCATGGCCGTGACCTCACTTGGTGCGGCCGCAATGTTCGGCAAGGATGAAAACTACCTCGCCGCCCAGGTCGGCCTGAAATTCGAATCCTACAACCTCGCCGGCGGCATCTTCTTCGGTCGCACCTGCACCGCCGATCCCCTCGAACTCGTCGATCCAGACGTCGTCAAAGTCCTCGGAAAACCTCCATTCACCGGCATCTACGCCTACGGTGAAGCCCAGATCCCGATCGTCAATGCAGGCTGCTTCTTCAACCTGTCCGCCAAGGCCGGTGCCGGCGTCTTCTGGTTTGAGGAAGGCAATACCTTCGGCGGCAAAATGGTCGTTGGAGCCACAGGCCGCGCCCTCTGTGCCGTCGGCGTCGGCGGCGATCTCACCCTCGTCGGTGCCAAGAGCGGCAACAACTACTCCTTCCTCGGCCGCGGCCGCGTCTGGGGCGAAGTCGGCATCTGCAAACTCTGCACCACCTTCAGCGAACAAGTCGAACTCACCTACAAGAACGACAAGTGGTCCTACGATTTCTAACAGCACTCCCGCAACACTCATCACCTAACTTTCATCCCCATGCGCCATCTCCTTCTGTTCTTCATCCTCCTGACCGCCCTGCGCGCCCAGGAAGGCCTGCGCTTCTTGTCGTCCACGACCTACCATGACGCGGCCACCGGCACCGACCACGCCTACCTCCTCTGGCAGGCCGAGGACCTCGCCCAGCTCAAGAACCTCCAGCTCGACGTTTACGCCAAACAAGGCCAGCCCACCTCCCCCGCGCCCTTCACCCGCCGCGGAAGCATGGCCTTCCAAACAAACTCCACCATCATCGCCGCACTTCTCGATTCCACCCCGGACATCCTCGTCCAGGCCCCACTGTTAGAAGAACGCATCGATGACCTCTTCGGCTCCCTCCTCCCAGGCGAAAACCTCAGCCTGCCACTGAAGATTTCCGGCATCCTTCAGGTTGCCCAAAACGACCCCGTCGTCTTCCGCCGCCTCGTCTTCTTCTCCCGCACCCACCCATTCCTCGGAATCGTCATGGGAACCGCCGGCACTTACCCGATGACTTCCAACACCCAGACCTTCGAGCTCCGCTCAAACGACGGCGATGCCGCCACCGTGGAAGGACGCGTCACCCTCAATCTAACAAGTCCACCCGTCATCCCCAAACCTGGCGCACCCGTCCACGTCATCGATGCCTCCGCTTCAGGCCACCTCAACGTCAAACTCCGCTGGGGCATCCCCGATCCCCTCGCCCGCAAGACCGCCCTCACCTACGGCTACAACATCTACCGGATCTCCCGCACCTTCGCGGAAAGCCGCGGACTTCACACTTCATCACCCACTCCCGCCGCCATCACCACCCTACTTGCCTCGGCCCCCGATGACGTCGATCTCGTCAACGAAGTCCCCATCATGCCCATCGCCATCATGACGCCGACCGTCGCCGCCGACCTCGTCGCGGACCCCGACACCGCCTTCATCACCGATGACAACGGCGTCATCCTCGATGGCGGCACTCCACTCAACGACGGCGATCAATTCTACTACTACGCCGCCGCCCGCGACATCCTCGGCCGCCCCGGCAATCTCTCAGATGCCACCCTCATCACCTTCTGCGATCGCCAACGCCCCGAAGCGCCCTTCCGCGTCCGCGTCAATCACATCCACGAAAACGGCGCGACACCCGAAGACTTCCTACGTGTCTCATGGCAAGCACCCCGAGAAGGAGACACCCCCGATTTCTACTACGTTTACCGTTGGGAAAACCCTGCTGAAATGCTCGCCGCCGCCGAACCCTTCGATCCCCCACTCAACCGCGTTTCCGGCATCATCCCGCACAACCCCGCCACCAAGCGCTATACTTTTGACGATACCGGCTCCGGTGCCCCCGCCCTCACACCCGGCTTCTACCGCGATGCTGGCGATGATGGAAAGACCTACTGGTATTCTGTTAGAGCCGTCAAAAACACCGCCTGCGGCATTCTTAGCAGCGCGAACTCCAGCCCGGCCTGGGGCGTCCTGCGCGACCGCTTCGGTCCCTCCGCCGCCGGAGCCTCCTCGATTGTCACCACCCGCATCGGCCCCGAAGTCTCCGGTGGCCCCATGACTCGCCGTAGCCTCCTTCCAAACGAAACCGCCGACTCCTACGAAGGCAGCGGCGATCATTTCATCCGCATCACCGTCACCCGCGTCGATCCGCGCATCGATGGGGCCATCGTTTACTTCGTCGTCGGAAATGGCAACAACCCGCCCACCTACACCCGCCTCGGCTCGAAACTCTTTACCACAGGAGACGAAGTTCTCGAAGTCAGGGTCAGCGTCAACTCCAATTTCTTCAGCCTTCAAGACAGAGGCATCCTCGTCCTCGCCCGTGACAACGAAGGCAACATCGCCTTCAAATCCCTCACCGGCGCTGAAATCGACAGTCCTGACAACAACCGGGTCGTCGAGGTTCCCTTCTTCGCCGACATCGCGGAAACCCAGCGCACCTACAGCGGCGGTGGCGTCGCCGGTGACGAGATCCACACCTCCATCGATTCCACCGGAGCCATCATCCCGACGGAAGTCACCTTCAATCCCTCCGATGAATCGAAGGAGTTCAAACTCTACAAACGCATCGATGGCGGCCCGCTCCTCCTGTTAGATCAGGGCGAGGTGGTCGACGACGACCTCGACATCACCGTCGAGGACTACGCGCTTCCCGCGAACTCCGCGCAAGTCTGCTACTTCCTCCAGTATTTCGACGAACACGGAAACCCAAGCCCACTCGTCGATCTCGGCTGTGTCCAGACCACCAGCAAGGTCGACATGCCCGTCCCGATCCTTTCCCAAGGTGAGCGCACCGGCACCGAAGCCGCCCCTCAAGTCAAACTCCACTGGTTCTGCGAAACGGAGGGCGTCGAACGCTTCCGAGTTTACATTCAGGATGGCGACACCGCCGTGCCGGTTGGCTATTCCCGAGAACTGACGACCACGACACTTCGGAGTCCCGTTCTAACCTCCCCAAGCTCACCTTCATTCGGCAGCGGGTTCCCCACGCCTTCCAGCGGTTCCTTCGGTGGCACCGCCATGGGCTTCTCCTCCTATCAAACCGGGCGCGTCGGCGGCAACTTCGGCAACCCCGCCACGCCAAACGAGTTTGAACTCACCCTCAACCTTGCACCCGGCCGAACCTACCAGTTTTACATCGAGTCCGAGTCCGCCGCAGGCGACCTCTCAAAGCCATCCAACACCATCGACTTCACCTGGTCACCCGCCGCCCTTCCCACCGGCCCCCAAGTCCCATGGCCCGCCCGTTCCCTTCCTCCACTTGCCCCCGGATTCATCGACGGCGTCAAAGCCCAATACCTCGAAAACGATTACGAAGGCCGCTTCTACTCCGTCGTAAAAATCGGCGAGATCGTCGGCAGCAATCAGCAGTTTGGAGCAGACTCCGGCAAACACGAATACGAAGGTGGTGCCCCCTTGCGCACTCCACCACGCTACTATGAAGACTCCACCGACCTCAGCCTCTACACCAGCGACGGCGGAGAAAACGCCCTCCCTTTCGTCCTCTATCGCTACCAGACCGCCAACGAGTATTTCCCCGAAGTCTCCGGCGACGTCATCCAGGTCTCTCCCCTGTTAGATCGCATCCGCACCTCTCCCGGTGTCGGTGACCTATCTCCCGTCCTCATTCAAGATCCCTTCCTCGAACTCCTCTACGATCCGGAAACCGCAAGCTACGGCGTCTATCTCAAGGACACCCAGGGCGTCGTGCGTGGCTCCACCTACGTTTACGTCCTCCTTCGTTTCAAAGAGAACGGAGAAATCGACCGGGCCATTCCCACCAACCCCCTCTTCATCCCCTTCATCGATCCTTGAAGAACAGGTTTCGCCCTTATCCACCTCTTCCAGCCGAGCCCAACACTCAGCGCCACAAACTCCAACATTCCCGACCCGCCATGCGCTCCCTTTTCCTCATTCTCCTAACAGCCCTCCCGGCCCTCGCGCTCAATTCACGCCACACCTACACCACCGCAGAAGAACTTCAGGGCTTCGGCGATTTCAATGGTGACACCCGCCTCGATGCCATCGTCATCGAACGCAGCACCGGCAACTACCGCATCGGCCTCGCCCAGCCAAACGGCTCGCTCGTTTGGTCGAACTCCAAACCCACCGGCTGCCCGAACGCGGAATCCCTCGCCGTCGGCAAAATCAACTCCACCTCCACGACCTTCGCCGTCACCGGAAAATCCGCCAACCAGATTTTCCTCATCGATCCTTCCCTCAGCTACACCCGCCCGCTCACCCTCACCCCACCCGGCATCGGTCCCGCATCCATCGCCGCCGTCGACCTGAACCTCGTCGGAAACGACCCCGCCCTCCTCGACCTCGTCGTCGCCACCCACTGGAACTCCCCCTCGATCCCGAACCAGCGCCACTTCCTCCAATCCCTGAGTTCCGGCATCACGGCAGTCTCCACATCCAGCACCGCCACCTCGGCCATGGAACGCCTCACCCGCGTCCAACTCGACACCGCCGGTCCCGAGCAATTCGGTGCCGTCCTGCGAAACTCCACCGACACCCTCCGTCTGTTCAATGCCACCGGCGCCGTCATTCCCATTCTCTCCTCGCTTCCCTCACTCGCCCCCGGCACCGATTTCGTTCACGCCCCATTCCTCGGCAGCACCCTCTCCCAGTTCGTGCTCTTCGTCCCTGGAAACTCCGGCATCAAACTTTCCGCATGGAACGGCAGCGCTCTAACAAGCGCCGCCACCAAGTCAGTCGGAATCGATCCTGTTAGATCCGTCCACCTCACCCATGATGGCACCAAGTTCGGCATCGCGGTGATCTACAACGATGGCGACTACGCCAATCTCTACACCTTCGATGCCTCCGAAAATCCCGTCCTCGCCGGAATGATCACCCCACCCGCCGGTGAGGAACTCAATGGCATCCTCGCCACCTCCAACGGCCACTTATCCTCACTCTCCGGCCCACCCGGATCCCCATCCACCACCACCACCCCCTTCACCCGCAGCGGCGGAGCATGGACACCCGGAAGCCCCTCGACCCTCCCCGGGCTCACCACCTCCAGCACCCGCGCCAACGTCTTCATCTACGACAAGGAACCCCTCGTAAACCCCGACGCCAAACTCGTCGAAACCCTCAACGTCCCGGACTGGACCAACAACTTCAGCTTCGCCCTCTCCGCCGGCTCCGGACCGGACGAACTCCGCATCACCGTCGAAACCTTCCAAGACCAAACCACCGGCCTCGACAGTTCCACCCTCAGCACCATCCCCGGCCTCCCCGCCGGAGCAGGCTTACCCCAGGCCCTTATCAACCAGTCCTTCCCCGAAGCCTCCGTCTCCACCGCCTCCACCTTCCTCGGCACCGTTCCCATTCAGATTTCCATCGATCCCCCGCCCGGCACCTACACCCGCTCCATCGCCCCCCAACTCCGCGTCCCCGACCCCACCGGCATCACCGCCCACTACCGCACCAGCCTCAGCGATGCCTGGAGCAGCTACACCTTCGGCACCTCCATCACCCCTCCCGGTGACACCCTCACCCCCTTCACCATCTGGTTCTACGCCGAAGATAGTACTTCGGGAAAACGTTCCACCGTTCAGCAGGCGGACTACAGCTTCGCCGGAGATCCCGGATCGCTCGACTCCGATGGCGACGGCGTTCCCGACTTCGTCGAAATCCAAAAAGGCCTTGATCCCCTCGCCGGACCCGACTCCGATGACGACGGCCTCTCCGACCTCGAAGAACTTCTGTTAGGCTCCGATCCAAGCAACGGCAGCGAGACCGCCACCTACGGCAGCAACACCCTCGAACTCCCGCCCTCGCGCACCATGGACTCGGACAGTGATGGCTTTTCCGACTTCGAAGAATGGGCCTCCGGCTCCGATCCCTTCGACAACGCCTCCACCCCAAGCGCCTCCTCACTCGTCGAATACCGCAACACCTTCGATCTCAACGTCCGCCCTCTCTCCCACAGCGGCACCATCGGCGCCGCACCGACCAGCGAATCCTTCCGTTCCGGCCACCCCACCTTCTCCCCCACGGACATCCGCGTCCATGACCTCGCCGCAAACCTCATCGGCTACGCCCCGACCCGCAACCACGCCTCCGGGCCGCTCCAGAATCCCTACGCCAGCATCCCCGCCGTCCCCGCCACCGGCCGCGACCTCTTCGTCCTCGCCTCCACGCCCACCACCTTCGACTGCGTCCAAACATCCAGCCTCCCGGGTTGGGGCCGCGAACTCATCGGACTCGTTCCCATCCCCACCCTCGATGCCGGCCCTGTCCCATTCACTGGCAGCCCCTCCTCCCTCGCCGCCGATTGGATCGCCGCCGCCCAAGCCCACTACGCCTCGCTCCCACGCGAGGAAATCTCCGCCCCCCTCGATCTTAACGACACCCTCATCTACCTCCTCTGGGAAAGGATCGTCGGACTCAAGCTCGAAGCCCGCGGGATCATCCCATCACCTCTCCCACTCGGCCTCGCCTCTTTCCGCGATACCCTTCCAGATGAATCCCAATCCGCCAGCATCGACGAACTACTAGAACTCCAGTCCTTCGATGAAAGCAGCACCGACATCTTCCTTCTTCAAACCATCGAATCCTCGATCCGCGAGGAGATCACCAACCCCACCGGCCCACCCACCACCGGACTGAAGAAACTCGCCAACGAGATCTACCGCATCTCCGCAGCCCTCAACGACACCGACCCCGGGCTCTACCCCTCCCCTTTCGAAACCCTGCGCACCATCATCCGCACCCTACCCACCGACTCCGGAGACATCGATGGCCTCATCCCATTCCCCGGCACCGATGCCACCCCGTCTCCCACCAGCTACGCCACCGCCCACACCCTAACATCCACCGATCTAACACGCGCCGACTCCTCGCTCGCCCGCCTCCTGACGCTCCTTCCCTCGCGCCCCACCCAGACCTTCCTCGCCACCGTCACCCCCACCACCTTCTCCAGCCGCATCCCCGAACTCAAGGACAGCACCACCACCAGTGTCCTGCGCCTCTACGACTCCGACGGCAACCCCTTCACCTTCCCCCAATCGCTTGACCTCCCCGTCGGCACCACCCTTGAAATCCTCGCCTTCACCGACCGCAGCGACCTCCCCAGCGGCACCGGCACCGCCCTGGAAACCATCAGCGCCACCATCACCGGATTCCCCGCCGGCACCATCGGCGACCTCAATCAAAACGCCATCGACGACGAATACGAAAACTACTTCTTCGGCGGCCCCGTCGATCCCTTCAGCGATGCCGACAACGACGGCTACATCAACCTTCAGGAAGCCCTCGACGCCACCAACCCCATGGATGCCAGCTCCACTCCCGACTCGCCGCCACTCCCCAACCGCATCCCTCCCGTGACCATCACCCGCAGTGGCGGACAAGTTCACTTCTCGCTCACGTTCCCCAGCGAGTATGGCGCCCGCATCTACTTCCTCCTCCAATCCTCCGGCAGCACCCTCTCCGCGGCCTTCACCGAAAGCACCAACGCCGCCACCGCCACCGGCCTCAACGAATACACCCTCTCCCGCCCCGCCCCCACCGCCACCAAGCAGTTCTACCGCTTCCGCCTCGGCCTCCGTCCCTAGGAGGTGGCATGCCCCCCGTGCCGCAACCTTGATAGCCGACCTCACCTCAGGTCGAGAAGGGATCTCGACGGAGGAGGCGAAGAAAACTTCGGACAAAGGAGGCGATCTCAGTCTGTCTGAGCTGCTGAAGTGTCGGATGAACCTAAAAGGGAAAATGAAACCGCGAATCGGCACTCGTTCCTCCGAACACCAAGATACCTCCCTTTCCCAAGCTTGCAATCCATCCCATGAGCGGGTGAAAACGACTCACCCATTTGGGCGATGCCCATGCGGACAAATTCCGCAAGAAGGCTATGAGCTTGCACGCTTCGTGAGATCATGTTGAATCAGAGAAAATCCTTGCAAATCCCTTCCCGTCAATTCTCACCGGCCACCGCCAGATATGAGTTCGAAATCAATCCCGGCTCCCTCAAGCCGAGCTTGCACCGCGTGAGCTTTTTGCTTCGACTCATGATCCGCCTTTTGAGTGCCTGGCTGGTGGCAGCAGCCATGGCCGAAGCGGCAGCTGAAGTTCAACCTCCTGAAAAGACCCCCAGCGGGGAGATTGCCAGTCCGATCGATACCGACTGGAGGGTTGGACCGTGGATCTGGGGCCCTGAAACCTACGACAAACAAACATGCCGTTTGTGGCGGTCGTTTGAAATCCCAGCGGGAGCAAAGGTGAAAGAGGCGCTTCTGCGCATCTCGGTTGACAATGGATACCGGCTGATGCTCGACGGGCGGGAGATCGGGACAGGAAGCGACTGGCGCAGCATCACGGAATACGACATCGGCCAACTGCTTAGGTCCGGGCATCACGTGGTAGCAGTGGAAGGCTTCAATGACAATCGCGAGGCCGGGCTGCAATTCGGACTGAAGGTCGAATTGGTAGACGGTCGAGTGGTCGAGGTGTTCTCGGACACCGACTGGCGCGTCGCGCCACGAGGAGAGAACGCTTGGGCAGAACAGCTCGAGGCACCCGCCCACTGGCTTAAGGCCGTGGAAGTCAGCTCACTCCTGCCGCGAAATGGACACTGGGATCGACGCATCCCGACCATGGTCCTCAGAGTCGTGGTTCCTCCACCCGTGGGAGATCGATTCTGGCAGAGCGGTTGGTTCCAAGTGACGCTTTGGGTGGTGATCGCTTTCGCCGGGTTGCTCTCGCTGAGTCTGATGACACGCTTGACCATGCAGTCCAAAGCCAATGAACTTATCCGCCGCGAACGGGCACGGATCGCGCGGGACATCCATGACGAGCTCGGGGCCCGCCTGACCGAACTCGCGCTCGAAGGCGAAGTGATCCAGACGGAGTTGCCTCCTGGATCACCAGTTGGCTCCAAACTCGAGGCGCTTTGCGAGAAGGCCCGCGCGGTCTCCGGTGCCATGGACGAAGTCGTCTGGGTCGTGAATTCACGGCGGGATACGCTCCACGATTTCTCGACCTATATCTGCAAATACGCACAGCGCTTTTTGGAAGCATCGTCGATCCGCTGCCGCCTAGATGTGGATGCCGATTTGCCTCAGGTGCAGTTCGCATTGCCAGTTCGCCGCAGCCTGCTCCTCGGGGTCAAGGAAGCGCTCAACAACGCGGCCAAATACTCCGAGGCCAGCGAGCTGTTCCTGCGCATCCATCGTCAGGGGCCAATTTTGAGCGTGGTGATCGCGGACAACGGCATCGGCTTTGACCTTGATCTTGCCGACCCGGAACGCAACGGTTTAACCAACATGAAGGAGCGAATGAACGAATTCGGAGGTCATTGTCGAATCACCACAAGTCCGGGTACCGGGTGCCAGGTCGAATTCCAAGTACCCTTGCCAAAGGAAACTCGGTTGCCCGCTGAACCAGATGTTCAGGACGAACTGCCGCTTGTCCGCCTATTCAGTGTTTCAAATACAATCCCACCCAGAGGAAAGGATCACTCAGCACGATGAAACAAAGCCCTTCAGAGCAAGCAGACAACACGGTAGCAAAACCTCCGATTCAGGTGGCTTTGGTGGAAGACCAGTGTGACACCCGTGAAAGCTGGAGCCGTCTGATCTCCTCATTTTCCGACTTCGAGTGCACCTGCACCTGTGCCTCGGCGGAGGAGGCCCTGCGGATGATTCCCGAAGCGAAGCCAGATTTGATTCTGATGGACGTCTTTCTTCCGCGCATGTCGGGCATTGAATGCACGGCCCGGCTCAAGGCCATGCAACCTGGAACTCCGATCGTGATGCTGACCGCCTCAGACGAGGATGAAATCCTGTTTCTGGCGCTGGAGTCCGGCGCGGACGGATACTTGCTCAAGCGCACGAAACCGGCGGACTTCCGCGCGGCGATGCTTGACGTTCTGAGTGGTGGCGCACCCATGACCAGCGAGATCGCACGCCACGTGGTGGCTTCATTCCGTCGCAGGAGTAGCGGTTTGGACCCATCGATTTCCCTCTCGGCACGCGAGGAGGAAACGCTTGTTCTACTTACCAAAGGATACTCTAACAAGGAGATCGCGGATCAACTGAGTCTGAGCATCGAGACGGTCCGCAGCCACCTTAAGAATATTTACACCAAGATGCACGTCCGCTCGCGGACGGAAGCTGTGGCTCACTACATGTCCAGACGGCCGGGCTAAGGTCACGAGCAGAGCGCGAACAAGGGCACACGCTTCGCCAATGCCTCCCTCTGAGACTTTGCCGTCTCGTGAACGGGTTCCGACAGTTATTGATTCAAGAAGGGACGCGACGCGTATTTGGCAGTGATCAGCAACCGATTCCGCAGATCAGAGGCGCTTGAGATATACCGGCAACGCTGGGGAATTGAAACGCTCTTCGGACACCTAAAGAAGCGAGGCTACCAGTTCGAAGACACGCACACGGCCAAGAAGGACCGGATCGAGAAACTCATGGGTATGCTGACACTTGCTTTCGCCCTTTGCTACGGTTGGAATAAACTGCCGGGCAAACAAGATGAGGCAAACGAGATGCTGACGGCCTACCCATCGGTTACGAAGTCATGCGCGGCCAGACCTCCGACAAAACCACCTTGGTCGGCATGTTGGAGAAAATCACCGCCCGCTACAGCAAAGAGCGGCGGACTTGGATCATGGATTGATTCGCGCCGCCTCACGGCGCTCACCCCTTCGGGGCACGTCGCTTCGCTCCTGTCCATCTCGCTCCACTCGATTGCTTCCTCGCCTGCTGCCTGCACGTCAGCCTTGAGAAATACAACAAGAAGGCGGCCACCGGCCTGAGTTCCCGCAGCGTGCTGGAGCGATTGAGCGAGATCCAGATGCTCGACGTGACGATCCCCACCACCGACGGACGCGAGTTGCGGA
The DNA here is from genome assembly GCA_964628795.1 of uncultured Haloferula sp. Taxonomy (GTDB): domain Bacteria; phylum Verrucomicrobiota; class Verrucomicrobiia; order Verrucomicrobiales; family Akkermansiaceae; genus Haloferula. The sequence goes on from CAZVMS010000348.1 coordinate 24,461, forward strand.
TGAAGCGCTTCACAAAACCCGAGAAAATCCACCATCTCATACTTAACCAACTCGGCTTCACCCTGCCCCCTAAGCCCCCGCCTGAAATCCGAAATCCAAAGCCTGTGGTGTAGACCTTTTGCGAAAACGAACGCAATCCCAAGGATTCCGACCCGAAAATCCATCTAACAGCGAAAGTCGGGGTAGGACTTGTAGCAAAATGTCAGGCTCGGGGGAGGCGAGCTTGTGAATATGGGATACTCCGGGCCCTCTGTCGGGTGACGAGGGGGTGGAATGCTCCTCCCCATATCATCATGGCGGCTGAGAGTGACGCAAAAGTGCAGGGAAATTCCGGAAAGGTTCAATGATTTTTTGTGGAAGGCGTGGCACTTCCCGAAGCGAGCAGATGAAAGACACCGCCCTCGAATCTAGCTGGGCCCGGAAAATTCGACCCTCCTCAATCACCATGCTCCCCGAAAAAATCCTTCATCCTCACCGACGGCCTATTGCGTCGGCGCTAATCCCAAGCCAGGTTTACGGGCCATCGACATCCGGCGGAGTCGTGAGTGCTCTTCGGGCGCTGTCAGCCGAAAACGATGGCGGACGGCATTCTTTTGACGCGCCCCGGATACTGAACCATGCCACCTCATGAACCTTAAAAACCAAATATTCCTGCTGCTTTCTCTCGCTACCTCCATCGCGGCTGCCGCGCCCAGCGACGACGGCGAAGCGCCGGTCAAGGCACCGTTTCTCAAAGGCGAGGATTCGCTCTGCGTCAACGATTGGTGGAAACGTCCCACCAGTGACATCATCGACCTCAAGGTGCCGCGCGACCAAGTCGTGTGCTTTGGCATTTACACCTGTCACAACCGCACCCTGAAACTCACCGCGCAGCTCTATCCGCTCTATCCCAAGGAAACCCGCGAAGTCCGGCTCGAAATCCAGAAAGACGGAGTCTGGACCGAAGTCGCACGGCAAGAGGTCAACGACCTCGGCTGGTCCACGACCTTTCGCGTGACGGACTGGGACGACTCCAAAAATATCAACTACCGGCTTCTCCACGGTGAGAAAGCATCCTTCGAGGGGCTCATCCGCAAAAACCCGGTGGACAAGGATGAAATCGTCGTCGCCGCCCTGTCCTGCAACTCCAACAAGGATCGTGGCCTGCGCCCGGAATACGTGCGCAACATTAACCATCAGGATCCGGACCTCGTCTTCTTTGCCGGCGACCAGTCTTACGACCACAAGCAACACACCGCCGCCTGGCTCAAGTTCGGCCTCGCCTTCCGCGAGGTTTTCCGCGAGCGCCCATGCGTCACCATTCCCGACGATCACGACATCGGCCAGGGCAACCTCTGGGGTGAGGGTGGCAAGATCGCAAAAGCCGAAGCCGGCCACGATGGCGGCTATTTTTTCCATCACGAATATGTCAAAATGGTCGAGCGCCAGCAGTGTGCGCACCTACCGGATCCCTATGACCCGACACCTGTCGAGCAAGGCATCGGCGTTTATTATACGCGCCTTCTGTTAGGCGGAATTGATTTTGCCATCATCGAGGACCGCAAGTTCAAGACCGGTCCGTTTGGCCGCCACCCGATGAAAGGCCCGCGTCCCGATCATATTCTTGATCCGCAATACGATCCGAAGGTGATCGACACTCCGGGACTGCAACTGCTCGGCACCCGTCAGGAAAAATTCCTCGCTGAATGGTCAAAGATGCGCGAGGGCGTGGCCATCAAGGCCGTCCTCTCGCAAACCGGTTTCTGCGGTGGCGCGCATCTCCACGGATCGCGCGACAACCGGCTCCATGCCGATCTCGACTCCAACGGTTGGCCTCAAACCGGCCGCAACAAGGCGCTCGAACTCATCCAGCAAGCCCGCGCCGTCCACATCGCCGGAGACCAGCACATCGCCACCTTGATCCAGCATGGCATCCACGATTTCCGCGATGGCCCCTGGGCTTTCGTGGTGCCTGCCATCGTCAACAACTACTATGGCCGCTGGTGGTGGCCCGAGGATGAAAAACCCGGCGCGAATCCCGTTGTCGGATCTCCCTTACCATGGACCGGCGATTATCTCGACGGCTTCAATAACAAAATCACCATGCTCGCCTACGCCAATCCTGAAAACCGCCTCCAAAACATCGCCGGCATCAAACCCGGTGACACGCGCAATGCCGACGCCGACTGGGCGCACGGCTATGGCCTGATCCGCTTCCTCAAGAAATCCCATGAGGTCACCTTTGAATGCTGGCCACGCTTCGCCGACGTCACCAAGCCCGGTGCCCGCCAATTCCCCGGCTGGCCGCAAACGGTCAAACCCTGAAGCCTCAACCCACTGTCTCTCACCCGCATTTATCGTTTCTTACATCCGACGCCCACCGAAACGCCCTTCGCATGGACTTTGGGGAATGCGGACCGGCGGGGTATTGAGAGTGACGTAAAAGTGCAGGAGATTTCCGCAAAAGTTCAATGACTGACCGAAGGGGAACGTGCAGCGTTCCGAGAAGCATGCTTCATTTGAAGCATTCTTCATTAAACGAGATTCGGAGCTCTCCGAGTTTTCTCCAAACATCTGTAAACCACATGAAAACCCCCATTACCGCATTCCTCTTTGCCGTGGTGTCTGCTACCACGCTGTCGGCCGCTGTCACGATCACCGTGAGCAATTTCGCCCCCAACGGTATTGCTTCCGGCGGATCAGGAGGCGGTACGGGAGCATTCACATTGGCGATCAATGGCGGCCCTGCAACGAATCTCCCAGGGACGGCAAGTGACAATGGCATGCCCGTCACCACCTACACGACCCCGGACATCGACCTCACATCGGTCGGGGGCACGGCAACCGAGTCGTTCACTTTCACCGTGACGTACTCCGCGACGACCGACGGATCGACCCCCGGCATCGCGCGCTTCAACAGCTTCGGGAATGTCTCGGTCGGAGACGTTGGCGCCGCCGACGGGGACGACAATCAGGTTGATGGAACAGAAACCCTGACCGCGACGATCAGCTTGGTCAGCTCCACCTTTGGGGACCTCTCATTTTCGGGCTTCACTTTCGCCCGGGCGGGTGGCGTGACCGACGGGGAAACAGGCGTTTTCAACCATGCGGGTGGGACAGGCAACATCACTTTCGCCAACAGGGAACCATCGGTCAGCGGTAATTTTGTCACCTTGATTCCCACCTCTCCCACGGACGAAATGAACTTCGAGGGATTCCGTGCGGATTTCGTCGCCGTGCCCGAGCCGGGATCGGCTGCGTTGCTGGGTGTGGGGGCCCTCGCCCTGCTGCGCCGCAAGAGGAATTCCTGATCGGCTTCATTGTTTGACCGCAAGGCGGAAGCGCGGGGTTCCCGGCTTCCGCCTTTGCTTTGGGTCCAATCCCCTCCCACCCGTGATTGAATGGCAGAGACGGCTCTCCGAGCCGTCCGCCAATCTTGGAGTCGCGCACAAATCCGACCGACCGACCGGCTCCCGTTCGCCCGGCTCAGCGCAACTCCCAGCGTGCGCGGTAGAAGCGGATGCCCGGGGGGGGTGCCAGCGTGTCGGTGAGGCGAAGGGAAACGCGGCTTGTGCCGGTGGCGGGGAAGTTCTGGCGGCCGGTCTCGACGTAGCTGTTGGCCGGCACCTCGGTCCAGCCGCTGAGGGCGCTGGACGTCTCGACCAGCACCTTGGATGTGGCGGGATCGAGCGGGCAGGACACCTCGAAGTCGACGGTCAGCGTCGATCCGTCCAGGTCCACGTTGCCCTGGAGCCTCGGCTTGGAAGCCGCCTCCCACGGGTCGGTCTGGAACTGGAACTCCTCGTCGTTGGTGAAGCCGTCGCCATCGGGATCCTTGTCACCGCCGAAGATCTCCGGATCGGCTTGCTGCGCGGGGGTGAAATGGAGGTCATCCCAGGCCGCGCGTCCGGCGAACACGCGGATCGTCGTGGTGGCGACCACCGTGCCGTTCAGCGTGAGCGTGTAGGTCGTGTCGGTGGCGGGAGAAACTTGAAGGTAGCCGATGCCATCGAGGGTCTGGCTCAGGACATCGCCCACTCCCTGATCGATCGTGAGCGTCGCCGGCGAGCTGACATCCCACTCAAGGGTGGCTGTGCCGCCCTGCAGGATCGACGGCTGCACCGCCCCGAAGAAGTGGATCGCCGCGGGACCCGCCAAGGCCGCGGTCTGGCCTGTTAGAGTCTCGGAGACGCTCGCATCCCCGTAAGCGATCTCGACCCGGTAGGTCGTGCCATTATCGTAAACCGGCGGTCGGTAGCGGCTGCCGCGCACGCGCATGGCATGGACGAGTTCGCCGGTGGCTTCGTCGAACACCCGCACCATCGGATTCTCGCGCCAAAGCGTATCGATCACGGGGAGGTAACCGCTTGGGACGCGGCCGTCGTTGTCGGTCTGGCGGAAGGTCTGAGGCCAGTCGGCGAACTGTCCACCGGTCTGGGGATACTCCGGGTCGGCGTGGATTGGCCAGCACTCGAAGGTGATCTCGCGGGTCGTCCGGTCGATGCGGGTGATGCCGTAGCCGGCACCACGGTCGTGGTAGTTTGGCGGATTGAAGCCAGTGGGCTGCTGGTAGTATTCCGGCGAGTTGGCCGACCCGAGGATGGCGAAGTGATGGGGGTCATTAGCCTTGAGATTCGGGGTCACCCCGTCCGGTAGCGTGCCATTGCCGTCGAAGTAGTAGTCGCCTTTGTAAGGGCTGACCGTCGGAGTCGTGCCTGAGGCATTGTGGACCGGGTCGAAGATCCGCGGGAAGAAGTTCGCCATGGCCGGGGCGGTGAAGGAAATGCCCGCGTCGCGCGGAATATCGGCCCCATGGTGGGCGAGGGTGCCGAGGTGCTGGTCACCCGCGAGCTGGAACATCCGGCTCGCACGCAGCAAGCGCCACGCCTCGTTACGGCGGTGGGTCGGCCAGCCATGGGCGTCGCGATCAGTGAGACGGAAGTTGTATCCCGAGCTGGCGTGGGTATTCAGGATGCCAAAAGGCGACTGGGAGACGACGAGCTTGAGATCCTGTCCGGCCCAGTCCTCGTTCCACGCACGCAGGAAATCATGCTGGCGCTCACCAAGCAGATGCTGCTGATCCAGAGGGATGCTAGCGCTTCCGTTCGGCCCGGTCTTGAACTTGCGGTCCTCGAGGATGGCGAAGCCGAGGCGTCCGTAGGTCATGCCGGTAAAATAGACGCCGATGCCCTGCTCGACAGTGGGCGGCGGTTGGACGGGGTTGTAGGGGTCGGGGTCGGGAAGGTTCGAGGTATGGGCCCGCTCGACCATCCGGACCCACTCGGGCGGCTCGATGTAGCCGCCGGTGGACTCGTCAGTGGTCGCGATGCCGCCCTCGCCCCACAGGTTCCCCTGAAAAATGTCGTGGTCATCCGGGATGGCGACGGTCGGGGTGTCGCGCGAGAGCTCACGTGCCTGCAGCACCCATAGATACCACTTGTAGAGGAAATCGAGATGACGGTTGGTGTCGCTCGAGGTGTCCTTGTTGGTCGGCTGGGGCTCGTAAATCTGGTCGCCGTGGGCGAGCAGCACATCGGGTTGGTGCTTGGCGATGTGGGCGAAGGACTGAGGGTGTGGATGCCACAACATCACTGGCGACCAATCGAAGCCGTTGTTCTGCAAGTTGCCGTCGTTGATCCGCTGGCAGGTGGTCATGGCGATGACCAGTTCCTCCTTTTCCACTGGGTCGTGGCGGACGGTGCCGGTCCATTCGTAGTCGGTGCCGCCGATGTTCACCCGCAGGCGATAGTTGGTGTCGACGGTATCGTTCCACTCCGGGATTGCGAAGGTCGCGGTGTAGGAGGAAAGCTTGTCGGTATTGTCCACCGGGGCCGTCGCGATTTGCTCCCACGATGCGCCGTTCCAAGTGTCGAGCGCAACGGTGGGGTTCGACGCGAGGCTCAGTGGCGGGAGCTGGGCGGTGAGCTTCAGTTTTCCCTTCGAAAGGGTGTGCATCGCCCCGAGGATGGCGAGGTGGCGCTCGGGCTCGGGATGGAGGGCTGTGCCACTTCCGCTGAAGTCATCAAACCAATGAGTCGCCGAGGACGATCCGCGGTGGGTCAGCAGGCCGAAGCCACCGAGCACCCGGTCTGAAGGGACGTCGAAGCTTACCGAGCCGACCTGTGCGTCTGAGGCATTGAAGGCGGCAAGCGTGAGCGTGTAGGTGCCGGGGCCGGCGTTGTAGGACGCGTCGAGCTCGAGGCGGGTGTTCTGGCCGAAGCCGCCGGTGGCGGTGCTTGAGGCGCGCGCGGTGACCAGCCCGGTCGAGTAGTCCTCGATGACGAGCTTGCCATCTCCGGTGATGCCGAGGAAGAGTCCGAAGTCGCGCCCGAGTCCGTCATGGACGAGCAAGGCGCCGCGCCAGTCGAGATTCGGTCCGGCCCCGAGCAGGTAACCGGCCCGCGACCCGGCACTGAGGCTGCCGGCGTTCAGTCCGGTACGCACGCTGAGTGTGAAGTCCCCCCCATTCCCGCGGATCGAGGTGCCGGGCCGGTGGAGCGTGAGTTGGTCGCGACTGCCGTTGATGCATCGCACGCGGCCGTTCCTCACTTCCCAGTCCTGCAGGCGGTTCGCCCAGTAGCCGGGGCCGGCCCATGTCTGATTGGGGGTCGTGTTCCAGTTGTCCGAGAAGGAGCCGACCGTCGAGCCGGCCGGCCAGACGTCGAGTCGCACGTTATCAAAACTCTGGAAATTTCCGGAGGCCTCGTCATTCGAGCGGAATCGTACGCCCACGGTCTTCCCGGCATGGGCGTCGAGGGTGCCTGCGGGCACCGCGAGGTGGTAGTGGTCCCAGCTGCGAATCACCGGGGTCTTGAAATTGTAGGTTCGGGACGCGACCGGCAAGATCGAGCCACCGTCATCGACAAAGAGTTCGGCGATGATCTGGCGGTCCGGCACCGAGTTTTCATAGGTGCCGCGCTCCAATACGAAGTTGTCGAGCCTTGCGTAGCCAGTGCTGGTGGTGTTCCCGCTGTCTCCGTCGATCCCTTCAAAGAAGACGAATAGTCGTTTGTCGGCTGCCGAGGCTGCCACGGCGCTGAAGGCAAGCTCCGCCTCCTCGTAGGTGCTGTCCTGCGTCGAAACAGGAGACCGGAGTGTCTGCAGCACCGTCCTGGATCCGTCGATCGTATTGTCAGCCGTAGTGTAAAGGGTCACCGCCACGGTATCATTGGCGTCATCCCAGTTTCCTGCATCGCGCCACACGAAGCTCACCCGGAAGCGTTCACCGGCGGTCAGGGTGTGGCCGGTATCGGCGGCGAACTTGCGGCCTCCATTGTTCGACAGCACGGCGTTCCGAGTGCCGTCGAAATCGAGATTTGTGTTCGTCGCCTCCGCTCCCTGCCCGCCACCGATGTTTGACCACTCCGGAAGTTCCGCGAAGGTGTTTCCGGTCACCGCCGTGTCGTTGAAGTTTCCATTGCGCATGGCACCTCCCACCAGAGTTTCGGCCGGTATGAAACCGCTCCCGCCGCCAGGAAGGTTGCCAGCAAACATTGCGGCATCGAAGCGCAACGAAAACGCGTCCCCAGCCGCGATCGAATGGCTTGTTATCTGCCACGCCTCCGCACTATCCTCGATACTCAGCCGCCACTTGCCGTTGCCGTAGTCGGTGTCACCGTCAATCACTTGGGCGGTCCCGGCTCCCTCCCAGCCGATGAACGATGAATCCGAAATTAAGCTCCGGTCGATACCGTTGTTGATCTCGCCGGAGGAGTTCAAGATTGGAATCGGTGCGGCCATGGAGGCGCAGGAAACAAGACCTCCGAGGAGTAGGATTGGGTTTGTTTGCATGATAGTTTTCTGGGGGTAAATGGGGCGGGGTAGTGCTGGCAATCCTAAAGCTTTTGAGTGACGGAAAAGTTCAAGAGATTTCCGTGAATGTTCAATGAATCCGGATGGGCGACATGGCATTTTAATCTGCAGGCTATCGGGTTACCCGGTATCAACCCAAGATGAAGTTCCTCAAATTCCATTTTGTCTTCACCGTTAAATCCTCGATCATCATGTTGCCTACCGTGCTCACTCGCGGTGGAGTTATCTGGTGTTCCCCCTCTGCCCTGAAGTTGACGGGTGGAAGGCTGGGGCGATGATGATCGCCGGATCCTGTAACCTGAGAGTAGAGCAATCAAATCTAAGAACCCACTGACAAAGACCCATGAAACCCTACAAAACGATCCTTCTATCGCTACTTCCGCTTCTGGCCCAGCCCGTTCATGCCATCGACTGGGAATGGGGAGGCGTGGACAACCTATGGTCCAATCCTGACAACTGGGTTGGGGACGAAGTTCCGAATGGCAACACCGTCGAGGCGGCCTTTCTCGGATCCGCCAACGTTGCGATCGACGTGGATCAGGACTTCACCATCAAGAACTACCTTGACGGCTTCGGGGGAGAGGGTTTCACCCACACGCTGTATGGTGCGGGCATGCTGACCATCGACACGAACAGCAGCATCACCGCCCTTGGAATCAACAATGCGACGGGCAATGCCGGCGGAACGCTTCGTTTCAATGGATTCCTGACGATTCAGAATACCGATGCTAGTGGTGCCACTACCACCATCCGAAATTCGAACAGCGCGGGCAACAACCTGTTGTTCGATACCGGTTGCAGTCTCCGATTACTCACAAGACTTCAGACGATCCAAGGGGTTGGCGGTACCATCAATTTCAACTGCAGCTTTGACGCCAGTGACGAAAATCTTATCATCAACTCGAACAACGTCTTTTTCGGTAATGGACACGACAGTAGCGGCTTTGGGAAAGACATCGTCTTCTTCACCGGCGCAAAGTTGACAGTGGACGGAGGATTGGTGCTGAACACCGGCCGGAAATTCCAGGTGAACGGTAACGGAGCTGTCCTGGAGCTGAATGCGCCGGATGCCATTAATGATGCCAATGTAGTCGTGGGAGGCTCGAACGACTTCCTTCTAGACGTGAATGCCGACCAGAGCGCGATGGGCGTCGTCAATATCGCCGACGGTGAGTTAACCGTCGATGTCGATCCGGGCCTGTCGAATTTGTTCTTCAAGGACAGCGCAGGCCAGGCTTGGGGAAGCGGCTCCATCAGCATCATCGGCTTTAGGGAGAACACGATTCGATTCGGTACTGATTCCAATGGCCTGACCCAGGACCAGTTGGCGGCGATCGACGGGGGCAGCTACACTCTGACTGACAGCGGATACCTTACCGAGGGCAATCTGGAGATCCCGGCGATTAGCCTGGTCCTCGCTCCGTTTCCGAAGATCTCCTTTCTCAGTACAGACGGTCAGATTTACCAACTTCAGAAGAGTTCTGACATGAGTCTTGGAAGCTGGGAGGATGTTGTCGGGCAGTCGGTGGTTGGCGATGGCACCCAAAAGACCCTTTTGGATTCGACTGGTGGGCCTCCGGGTGAAACCAAGGCATTCTACCGAGTTGAAACCAACTGACGCTACCGGCTCTTGGTCAACCCGCTCAGGCCGAATCATTACCACTCATAAATCCATGATGGCTGTTCACCGCCATGAAAGGCGGACTCCCAAGGCGCATTTTCCACGCTCAGCAGGCTTCACCCTGACTGAGGTAATGATTGTCATTGTGATCATCGTGGTCCTCGTCGCGATTGCCATTCCAGTCGGGGCCAGAGCCCGAACGAAGGCGCAGTCGGCGAAGTGCGTAAGTAACCTGAGGCAGATCGGAATTGGGCTGCAGTCCTACATTGCAGAGAACAACGGGCGATTTCCGGACGGCTCGGCCGATGTATCCTGGTCTGGGAAGGGCACCTGCTGGTATGATGCTGCTTCGGTCGACATGGGGAGAAACTACCTCCCCTATCACAAGGGAGATCCGTTGCCGGACGTTTTCGGATGTCCAGCGGGACATGGCGAAGCCTATGAGCCCGCTTGGCCCTACACGGGCGACTACGCCGCCAATCTGCGTCTTGGTCGGGAGGGTGATGGTGTTCGGAGTATCGCTTCGGTGAAACAGCCATCCTCAACGCCGTACGTGCAGGACACGGTCAAGCAGAACAACTTCGGCGAATGGATCTTCCGTTCCGGGGCGTCGAAGGGGGAGAACATGGCTTTTGCCGACCGGCACGGCGGCAGTGGTAATATTTTATGGGTGGATGGACATGTTTCATCGTTCCGGTATGACGAGTACATGGAATTCGCAAACAAGCCCCACCATAATGGCCCATACAACTTCGTCAGGGGGAATTGGTAGCGACCGGCTCAATCGGAGACGTGAGGTCCGGGCAAGGTTTCCGCTATTTGCTTTCGAGGCTCTCGGATCACTGGCCTGCGGATTTTATGGGAACTATGTCTTCTTCCTTTTCCGCGACCGTCATGGCTTCGGGAATCTAGGTAACCTTGGTGTCGCTGCCCTGATGGGCCTAGTCATCGCTCTGGCCTCTTGGCAGGGCGGTAGATTCGCGCAGCGCCGGGGCTATTTCCGGGCGATGTATGCGGGTCTTTTCGGGATGATTGTGGCGTTGGTCGCCGGGGCTAGTTTCGACCCGCTGCCAGTGCAGCTCACGGTGCTGGTTGTCTGGTCGGCCTCGCAGTTCATGGTGTGGCCCGCACTTGAGGCATTGGTGACCGAAGGCGTATCGGGCGGCGCCCGGGCGAATGTTGTTGGGGTCTACAGCGTGGTTTGGGCGACGTGCTCGGCGCTATCGTATTTTTTTGGTGGCGGCCTTTTCGAATGGCTTGGCAGCTCCAGCATCTTCTGGCTGCCCCCGGCGATTCATTTGTTGCAGATTGTGGTCTTGTGGCGATTCGGGCGGCGCGTTGGAGCTGGCCTGGCGAAGGTTCCGGAATCGTCTCTGCCGGAAGCTCCGCTTTCTGACGCGAGGGTCCGGGCGGACCCAAAGTCCTTCCAAAGGATGGCTTGGTTCGCGAACCCCTTCGCTTGCGTCGCGGCATTCACCTTGCTGGCCATGATTCCGGAACTTGCGCGCAGGCTCGGCCTGAGCACCACGGAGGCTGGCCTATTCTGTTCGATCTGGTTTTTCGCACGGCTCGCGGCGTTCGTCGTCATGTGGCGGTGGCCGGGTTGGCACTACCGGTTCCGCTGGTTGTTGGCTGGATACATCATGTTGATTATGGGTTTCGTTCTCGTGCTTACGGCTGATGGATTATGGTGGCTGGGTATGGGGCAGGTGCTCTTCGGGCTCGCGGTTGGCTCGTTGTATTACGCCTCCTTGTTCTATTCGATGGACGTGGGCGAAGCGCGGGCCGAGCAGGGAGGCATTCATGAGGCAATGATGGGGGCAGGGAATCTGGTGGGCCCGGGCATTGGGGCCTTGAGTCTGATGATGGCTCCGCAGTGGCCGAATGCCGGTGTATGGTCGGTAAGTGGCTTGTTAGCCATCGGAATGCTGGTGTTGTTGGGAAATCACTTGAAGGGAAGAATGTAGGGCTGGTAATGCCCCACTCCAGAGCATGAGAAAAATTTCCAGAAACAGGCCCACGCCACGGGTGGCGTTGCTCATCGAATCATCGCGTAGCTACGGGCGGGAGTTGTTGATGGGAATCGCCAAGTATGTGAAGATCCACGGCCCGTGGTCGATTGAGTTCGAGGAGGGAGATCCCGGCGAGCAGTTCCCGAAGTGGTTTGACCGCTGGAAATGGGATGGAATCATCGCGCGGGTCACGACTCCAGCGATCGCCGAACTGCTTCGTGAAACCGGAGTGCCGGTGGTCGACTTGAGCGGGAGCCAGCGCGAGGCGAGGTTCCCACAAATCCGCTCCGACGAGAACGCCGTGGGGCGCATGGCGGCTGAACACCTTTTGGAGCGCGGATTCAAGAATTTCGCGTTTTGTGGGTTCAATGGCACGGATTGGTCGGACCTGCGCCGGGCCAACTTCGGGCGGCGGATTGAGCAGGCAGGTTTCGCCTGTCAGGCATTTGAAAGCCCGGGCCCATCGCACTCCTTTTCGACTTCAGATTATGAGGAACATGGCGAGCGCCATGAGCAGGACTTGATGGAATGGTTGCAATCTCTGCCGAAACCCTGCGGGCTCATGGCATGCAATGATGCTCGCGGACGGCAGGTCCTGAACTGCTGTCGTGAGGTGGACGTGTCCGTTCCGGACGAAGTGGCCGTTATCGGCGTGGACAAGGATGAGATCTTCTGCGAACTGTCCGATATGCCCCTGTCGAGCGTGATTCTGAATACTCAGCAGATCGGCTTCGAAGCCGCCGCGTTGTTGGCCAGACTGATGGCAGGCGACAGCGCCGAGTTCTCGACGATTCTTGTCACTCCCATTGGTGTGATGGCACGGCAGTCTACGGATGTGCTGGCAATTGATGACCGACACCTTGCCTCCGCACTGAAACACATCCGTGAACACGCGTGCGATGGACTCGACGTTGAGTCGCTGCTCAGATTGGTCCCGCTCTCCAGAAGTGTGCTTGAAAGGCGCTTTTCGAAAATCCTCGGCACGTCACCCAAGGCAGAAATCCTCAGAGTCCGCTTGGACCGTGTGTGCCGCCTGCTGGCCGAGTCCGACCTTTCGCTCGCCGAGGTGGCTGAAAAAGCCGGTTTCGAACACCCGGAATACATGAGCCGTTTGTTCAAGAAAAAGAAGGGGATCACGCCTGGCGAGTTCCGGAAGTCCCCAAGTTTGGCTGGTTCGTGGGCACAGTGAAAGGCATATTCCTGCCTGATAAAGACCTGAAAGGCTCGTTTCTCGCTTCGGATGAACGCTGATATTCATGAGGTTCAAGGCAAGATAGGTGACGCAAAAGTTCAGGGGAATTCCGCAAAGGTTCAATGATTTTTCTCGAATGGCGTGCCAGTTTCTCCATTGACCAACGACAGCCCGTGATCTTCAAGGAACCTGTATGTCTTCCCATGCGGGCTTGGAGAAAATCTTGGACCCGGTGGGTTGAAATCCACGAAAAACCCAAAGACAAAAAATCCATGAAAAGACTATTCCTAGCCGCGACCGCAGCCGGCCTGCTAATGACTATGAATGCCTCGGCAACTCTGGTTGTCGATTTTAACACTTCCTCTGACTACAGAAATTCTCGGGCGAAGGACGCTAACACGGACACCGGGGATATTTGGAACTATTCGGACACGATTCCTCTGTTGGACGATGTGAACGGGCAGAGCGGAAAGATATACGGCGGTGTCATCACCGGGTGGAGTGTGCCGCAACCAGACTACAACCCGTGGGTGCTTAAGAACCCCAACGATGGCTTTGTGGCGCATGTGACTCCACCCGATAAATCTGGTACCCAATCGGCTACGGGGGCCTATCTCTGGGTCAAGTCGGATTTCCTGGAGGGAACCACCGAAATCGTCCAATTGAATCCCGGCGATTCCATCACTTATGACTTTAATGGCATGACGGGCGGAAATCAGGAAATTCGCCTGATCGTTAAGCAGGGCGGAATCACCTACATCAGTCAATGGTGGACCGCTGGGTATACGAATGTCACAAAAGATCCAACGGAGACCAACTGGGCGGTGCTCGATACGACCGATTACACTTGGGGTGACTTTTCGCCGCTCACGCTCGAAGCCATCGAGGGTGCTGGTGTGTATTACACGCTTTCCGTCACGGGTGACCAATGCTTGGCACGTATCTTTGATTTCCAGATCGATGCGACCGTTGTTCCCGCGCCGGGCACCGACGAGTTGATTGTGGCTTATTACCCTTCTGCAGTCGATGCGCAGGGTGCGAGGGGACCAGACATCACCACGCTTGATGGAGCCACCTGGGACTATTCGGATACGGCGCCTCTGCTTGATGATAGCGACGAGACCGGACAGAATGGCAGAATTTACGGCGGCGTATCCACCACATGGAGTGTCCCGCAAGAACACACCCCGCCGATGTATGATGCTCCAGATGGGGGCTTTACGGTGCAGGTCAATCCGCCCGACAAGACCGGGACCCAATTACTCAAGGCGGTCTATCTCTGGAACAAGGCGGATTTCCTAGTGGGATCCTCCGATATCGTCCAGTTCAATGCCGGCAGTCATGTGAGCTATAATTTTTCCTGGGTGACGGCGGATGGAAGTCAGAGGTTCCGCATGGTCGTCAAACAGGGCGGTGTCGTTTATATCAGCGAATGGACTACAGCGAGCGTTGGATTCGGAGGAGCCAATGTCACAAGTGCTTTCACGTCGACGAACTGGGCTGTGCTCAACACGACGGATTACACTTGGGGCACCTTCGCACCGGTCACGTTCGATGATGTCGAGGGAGTGGGTCTTTATTCCGAAGTTTCCCGCACCAATGAGCAGGCTGCGACGCGTCTGATTGCTTTTGAAGTCGAAGCAAGAGTGATCCCTGATGAGGGTGGTGACGACTATAGTACTTGGGCTACGGCCAACGGTATCGCGGGCGAACCCTTCGACGATGACTTCAACAGCGATGGCATCACCAACGGTGTGGCTTACGGCCTCGGTCTGAGTCCGACCGAATCCAGTCAACCAGCCGGTATGCTCACCGGCAATACGATCAGCTTCACCAAGGGAGCTGAAGCTATCGCCAACGCGGATGTGCGCTGGATCATTGAAATCTCCGAATCTCTCGAAGCCGGCTCATGGTCGGACGCGGTGACTCAGGACCCCGGTGATGCCACTCCGACCATTAGCTATGACCTCGATCCAATTCCCGCCACTCCGAAGAAGTTTGCTCGCCTCAAGGTGTTGCAAGCCGCCCCCTAAGCCTGTTTTCAGATATTTCTAAATTCCACGGCGGCCTTCATCCGGGAGGCCGCCGATTTAGGGACAATGATGATTAAGGAACGGAATCGGCAAGCTGCCTGAATATTTACCTTTTTATGACGGATGTCGGTCTCTGAAGCCATACCTCATTCCGTGAACCAAACTTTGTTTTCAACCCTTCAGCTCAGTTTTCCAAAGTGAAAAAAGTTGGGGAATCCTACTTCATTACCCCCATCACCGGATGCATGCTAGCACTGCTGCCCGCCGCTAGAGCTGCTAACGGCACTTGGCATACGACGGTGACCGGTGCTTCGTGGGCTACCAATAGTAACTGGGTTTCAAATGTCATCGCCAATGGGTCCGGGAGTAGTGCCGATTTTGGTACACTGGACATCACTGCGGATGCTACGGTCAACTTGGCCGTGGACGGTACGCTCGGGCATCTTGTTTTTGGTGATACCAACACAAACTCGGCCGCGTCGTGGACTCTTGCTAGTGGAGTTCCGGGAGGAAAGCTGACGCTGGCCGGCGCGCACAACAACACTTTCTTGGGTGAGATCCAGGTCAATGAGGGCATCCTTAGAAGCACGAATGGCACATCGTTCAAGAACATGACCGGTGCCGTCACGGTAGCTTCCGGAGCAAGTTTCTATTCCGGGCAAAACTTCGCGGGAAACAACCTGACCAACGCGCTCACCTTGAGCGGTGCCGGAACGGGCGGCGACGGAGCCCTCAATCTCGCCTACAACGCCATATCGAGCGGAGCCATCACGCTCGGCGCCAACGCGACCATCTCCCACGACTGGAACGATGCCACGATGAACGGCAACATCACGAGTGATGACGACGGGGTGGCGGCGCGCAACGGTACGGATCTCGACAACCTCATGCTGCGGGTGAACACCGGGCCAGCACTTCGGGCGGGAGACACCTTCCAATTGCTCTCCGTGAGTGGAAGCATCTCCCTGAACAACCTGAACTTCGATCTGCCCGATCTTGATGCCGGGTTGACATGGGATTTCAGCAGTCTGGCGGCGGATGGCCGCCTTACAGTTGCCGTGGCCGGTATCGCGATCGGCTCGCCGGATTTCCCCGCGTTACTTCTATCTCGACTTGATGCGGTTCGCGATGCTGGTCACAACAGTGTGACGATCAATCCGGGAACCTATCATCTGGCGGATGGCACAAGTTGGGAGAGCGCCTTTCCTCTGAATGACTGGAGTAATTTTACCATCAACGCGGTCAATGGAACGACCGGGATCATCGACCCCGCGACCGGGGACAACTATCACTGCATCCTGACTCCACAGGGTGACAATACATGGAGAATCGATTTTCCTAACAGAAACTCGCTGCCCTTTAGTGTGAACGATTGGCTCGTCACGCGACTTCCCAAGGCGAGTGCTCAGAGTCACGGGATCTTCCTAAATAACAGCACCAACTGCACGATCAAATCGGTGACCAGCCAGAGTGGGGGATTCGCTACCTTTTTCGAAAATGGAGGTGGTGGAAATCGGCTTATCGATTGTCGGATCGAGTGTTCGCCAGTGATTCCGCCGGAGGGGACTGAACTTCCGGTGGTCAGTTGTTCTGCGGATGGTGTGCACGCGCGCGATGCTTACCCAGGGAACCACATTGACAAGCTGGTCACCACCGGGGTGTTGCTCGACGATTGCATCGCGATTCATGGGTTCTTCCATGAAGTCACTGCGGTTTCAGGCAATACGATCACGGTTTCCAGTCTCGGCAAACTGGCGGTGGGCGACCCGGTGCGAATTCCCCATGATACCGGCTATTTCGCGCAGGCTCTGTGTGCCGGCATTGTGGATGTCGGCGGGGGAAACTATCAACTCACCTTGAGTCAGGCATTGCCGATTCCCGTAGGTTCGCGCGTCTGCAATCCGAAATTCGATGGTGATGGTTTTCAAATCATCAACTGCCAGTTGTCGGGCACGCACTCGCGGGCGATCATCACCAAGGGAGACAATGGCTTGATCTCGGGCTGCAAGATCCAGTACGCAGACACCGCCATCAAGATCGGCCCCGAGTATTATTGGAACGAATCGGGCTATTGCTGGAATGCCACCATTGAAAACACGACCGTGAGCGACTGCAGGCTGGGCGTCGATGTCAACGCCGACGGCGCGATGGGTAATAGGAATATCACCGTGCGCCGCAACACCTTCGGCACCATGAGTCAATCCCACGCCATCCGGCTCGAAGGCTGCGATGGTGCGACCATTAGTGGTAATAGCTTCGGTGCACCGCTTGCTGCCGAAGCCATCCGTTTCGAATATTCAAAAGACATCACCCTGGCAAACAACCTTGTTGACCATGATCCGAGTGGCATGAATATCCTGCGAGGCGTTTCCAATGTGACCAATCTGCAGAGCGAAGAAAACGGCGTGCTCTATTCCGGTCGCGCCTATGCCCTAAGCAACTCGCTGAGTGGACTGCTTCTCGCCACTCCGTTCAGCAACGCCGCAACGGGGCAAGCGCAGCAATACACGGAATGCAACGCTGCGGGGCGCTGGGTCCTGCAGGCGGATGGAAGCGGCTATACGAAGATTATTTCCTCTGCCAACGGCCTCGCTCTCGGCATCAATGATTCGCTGGTGCACGGAGCCCCACTAATCCTTGAGCCCAACAGGGAGGGCGACTCTCAACGGTGGACGCTGGCTCCGGTTGGTAGGGCTGCCGTTGAACTTGTCAACAAGCTCAGCGGTCTGTCCGCTACAGTGAATAACACTGCAACGATGGAAACAGTCCAACAGCTCACAAGTGGATCGGGTGCGGGGCAACTCTGGACACCATCCTTCAACGATATCACTTATGTCACATGGGCCTCGGACAATGGGGTGAGTTTCGAGCCCACGGCTGACGACGATCAGGACGGAATCTTGAATGTCATGGAATACGCATTGCCATTCGGGGCCATGACGATGGCGGGCCGGACTGGCGGAGGTGTCATGACATTGGATGTAGATGGGCTGACCGACGACTTCCTGACCCTGTCATTGCAACGTCGCGTTGCGGCCACTGACATCGTGATCAATGTTGAATATTCAACCGATCTGTCGATATGGCAGTCGGATGCCGTGCTTGTAAGTTCGACGCCGAATCCTGGTAGTACCGTCGGTGAGATCTGGCGTTCTCCGTCGATCAGAGGTAATGCGTCGGGTTTCATGCGCGTACGTGTGGAGCCGACGGATTGATCACGGCATTCTATATGAAACTCTTATGAAACCATTGATGAAACTGACCCGGATACACCTGATCGCCTGCATTTGTCTGGCATCGATTCTTTCGATCGGAACCACTCTCGGGCGCGAAGCCGGAGTGATCGACATGGCGGCCTTCGGCGCGAAGGCCGATGGCAGTGACACGACACCTTCCGTGAGAGCGGCACTGGAGGCGGTGCGCAGCGGCAAGGCGACCAAGATATCATTTTCCGCGGGGCGTTATGTTTTTTGGCCTGAGCGGGCGTCTGAGCAGTATCTCTTTGTCAGTAATAATGACGAGGGGCTCAAGCGCATCGCTTTTCCCTTGAACGGAGTAGATGGTCTGGAAATCGACGGCGGTGGGGCGACCTTTGTCTTCCACGGCTCGACCGTGCCGTTTCTGTTGGCGGACTCGAACGATATCACCTTGAGCAATTTCTCGGTCGACTTCAGCCGTCCGTTTCACTCGGAGGGGCAATTGCTGAAAATTACGCCAAACCATGTCGACTTGGAGTTTTCGGAGGAATTCCCCCACGAGATTCGCAATGGAGTGCTTGTTTTCACTGGCGGGAAGAAGGCATCTGGACCGGCCACGACGGTGACCAGCGGAGAGGCACTCTACCCATACGGCAGCCTGCTGGCATTCGATCCGGTCAAACGTGAGACCGCCTTCATGGCAAAGGATCGTTACAGGGTGGGGGAAGGAATTGCGGCAGAAAGGATTGCCGACAATCAGGTAAGGATCAAGATCCCGAACATTTCAGCCGAGCAGGGAGATATTCTGGTTTTCAGTCCCAAGAACCGCGATGTCCCTGGGGTTGTCATTTCCGATAGTTCGGGCGTCCATCTATCGAAGATTACGATTCACCATTGTGGCGGCATGGGAGTGATTGCCCAGCGGAGCTCGGATTTGTTCATCGAGAAGCTTCAGGTGACGCCACCTCCCGGCGGGAAGCGAA
Organism: uncultured Haloferula sp.; assembly: GCA_964628795.1. Taxonomy (GTDB): domain Bacteria; phylum Verrucomicrobiota; class Verrucomicrobiia; order Verrucomicrobiales; family Akkermansiaceae; genus Haloferula. The sequence goes on from CAZVMS010000348.1 coordinate 43,290, forward strand.
TTGTGAGCACTACGGCGGACGCTACCCATTTTGTGAACTGCAAGGGTCGCATTGAGATGATTGATTGTCTGTTCGAACAGCAGAAGGACGACGCCACGAATGTCCACGGGCTCTATGCGAAAATCACCCGCATCTTTTCCCCCAATCGATTTGAAGTCACGATGGTCCACCCGCAGCAGGCCGGGGTGGATTTCATCAAGGCCGGGACCCGTCTGGAACTGAACGATGGCCCGAGTTTGCAAGAGGAAGGATTTGCGCGGGTCAAATCCGTGGAGCGCATCAACAAGCAGCGCACGATCGTGGAGATTGAAGAGTCCTTACCGGAAAGCGTTACCGTCGGGGATTCCGTTGCCGACGCGGAGGCAAACACTGCGGATGTCCTGATTCGGAACTGCGTGATCCGGGGGAACCGGGCGAGGGGGATCCTGCTGGGCTCCCGGGGGAAGATAGTCGTGGAGGGAAACACTTTCCACACGCCTGGTGCGGCGATCCTGTTTGAAGGCGACTCTCGTTTCTGGTTCGAACAAGCGGGGGTGAGGGACGTTGTGATCCGGGACAATACATTTGATAACTGCAACTTCGGAGTGTGGGGGACCGGCTGCATCCAGGTTGGCTCAGGCATCGCGGACGAGTTCAAGAGCAGCTCCCGCTACAACAGGAACATCCGTATCGAGAACAACCTGTTCCGCGTCTTTAGCCCGCTGCCCCTGCTGTCGATCTACTCGGTGGATGGCCTGACTTTTGTCGGCAACCGCTTGGAGAAAACGAAGGCCTATCCTGTGCCGGAAGGAAAGGAAGGAAAGCTGTTCATGATCACGGATTCTGACAATGTGAAGGTCGAGGATCCGGCGACGGTTTCTTCCGAGAAGGCGGTACCAGTCTCTGAGTGAGGAGTTTCCGATCCGCTTGCAGGTAGGGCGTCGATCCTTACTTGCAATATTCAAGCAGGATCGGCTCGACTGGCCTGCCATCACGACCCATCTCCTGATCTTTTGGTCGATCCGGGAGGTTGTTTCCTTCGATGGTCAGGTTCTCAGTCGAGGTCACCCGGATGAGTGGCCAATGGCAGTCTTCGATCTGATTGTTGAGGATCGAAATGTTGCGATGGGCGCCGAAAGGCAGAGGGCGACCGTTGCCTCCGATCGCAACGACCTGGATCGGCGTTTGCAGGCAGCCTCTGATGGTGTTGTCACTCACCACCACGTCACTTGAGATCCCACCTTCCAGCCACCAAAACTCCGGGCGAATCAGAATGGCGGCCATCCGGCTGCCGATGATCCGGTTGCGCGCCACTTCACCCTTGCTGGCCTTGATCAGGATCCCTCGGGAACGATTGTGTCCGAAGTCGCAGTCCGTCACGGAGAATCCGTTGCCGAGCCGCAGTGGGCAACAGACTGCAGAGGCGGGCGCCAATGCGACCTCGCGATCGAGAGTCAGCGTGAAGCACTTGGCTTTGCCGGAAAGCAGGCGAGTCTTGATGCCGTGGTCCATGCGCTGCTTGCGGATGACGGCTAAGTCTTCCTCGGTGGGCGGATTGGGGTCAGCCTGGATCGATTCCACGATGGCATCGGGTGGACGTGGACCGGAATGAGGAAGAAACTCCACGGGATCGCCGGGGCGGAACCTTAGCTTGCTGAGAACAGCGATGCGCAAGACTCGTCCCTCGCTGCTGGCGACGTAGTGATACTCTCCATTGATGTTCACGGCATCGTCTCCTTGGTAGTGCGCGGTGCAGGCGACGATGGAGGGCCCCTTGCCGGGGTCCTTGCTGTGAAAGGCGTCGGCATTCAGCGAGCGCATGCGGGGAAGTGCGCGTTTGAAAGGATCATCCGCAGGATCGCGCCGGATCACCCGGCAGCTCATGTAAGTCGAACCATCGCAATCCCTTTCGAGGAAACCGAAGCATGGTGAGGCGTAGACGGTAATGTCTTCAAAGCGCATGTCCTTGCAGTTCCTCAAGTCGACGGCATGCGGCGGACCAGGGCCGCCGGCAGCATTGTTGGTGACGAGGATGTCCCCGACTTTTTCGGTATCGGAGCTGGGATTGAATTGGTAGTTCTCGGCCTTTCTGACGCGATATCGCCTTTCTCCAAGCGGCTCGATCGTCTGATCCCAAGATGCGTCGCCCCTCCGAAGCTCGGCGGTTGCGGGATTATAGATTTGAATCCGTTCAACCAGTTCATCTTCCGGATATCCTTCGGCGATCTCGAAGACCATCGAGCTCTTGTCCTCCGCCATAGAGATGATCCTACCTTGAGTGAACGGTAGGGGATCGTAGTCAATCGTCAGGCCCCGTATCGTAACGTTCGAGCATCGATCAAACAGGAGGGCTCGAACGGTCGAGGTGCAAACCAGCTCCACATCATAGGCGATGATCTCCACCCCATCCAGGTCCTTGAAGACGAGATGCTGTCCTTGTTCTGCCTGCACACGGTAGCGTCCCTGAGGAATGACGATGCGCTTGTTTCCTGCAGCGAGTTCGGCTCCGATCAATGCTCGCAAATCGACTGTTTGCTCGATCAACCTTACCTTGCCCGAAGGCTCCTGAGCGGAGCGCTCTTCGTTGATCTCCTGACATCCTGCAAAGGCGAAGGCAGCCCCGATAGCGGCCCCTCTGACGAAGTGAAATAATTGTCTGCTGCTGGCCCCAAGCACCCCTTGAGGGTGACCGGGCTTCAGGACGTGCCAAGGCCAAAATGGACGGGGTCTTCAAGGTTCTGCGACCGCTTCGATATGGGGTGCCCCGTGGATCGATGGGGCACGCATCCGTTCGGAGTGGCTTGAGTTTGATCTGCTTCCTCGCTTTTAATTGAGGCCTTGCGGGTGGACACGCCGTTCATCCTCCGCCCTAAGCGGCTGGCTAAAAGCCCCGTTTACTCTGACTCCTTTGGCGGAACGCTGCGATCGGGGATGCTGCGGATGTTGAGTCTTTTGGTTCTAGGGTCTTCGTAGAGACACATCAGCCAGCGTCGGTCGTTGCGGACGGCGCAGCGGGTTTCGGTGAGAAGGTTCCAACGTTCGTCTTTGAAGAACTCGAATCGCACGGGAAGCACGGCGCCGGGCTCGCCCTGAAGTTTGAGGTCGGCGATGCCTCCGGGCTTGGCTCTAACAATGGATTTTCCAACCGCTCCGCGGATGGGATAGGTGCTGAGATTGATTAGTCGATAGACTCCCATGGGGAAGTTGGCATGCGCATGTTCCAGCACCAGACTACGGTAGGGGAGCTTCGAGTCGGGTGGTGAAGGCAGGAGGACGACAAGGGCGCTCTTGGTGCCTTCTTTCAACTTGGCTTTCCCAATCAGCGGATGCACGGGGTTTTCGACTTCTGAGTTCGCCTCTGGCTCGCGATGAAGAGAGATGGAACCATCGCTGATGACGGCGTTGACGGGGCTGACGATGTTGGCGGTGGAAAGGCGAAGGTCCTGGTAGGCTTTGTCACCGGTCTTGAGTTGAATGCTTTTCAAGCCCGGGGCGTAGGCAAATGCATAGACATAGGTTGGAATCTTCGGGGGTGCTTCCTGGGACAGCGATGCATGTGCGAAAGCGAGGAGCAAGAGGAGCGGGCGGAAGTTCATGAAATGCTTGGTTCAGATTTCCGTTGGGGACAGCCAGCGGAAGCTGACGACTTCAAAGCGACGCCCGAAGCGACGCCCGAAGCGAACATTCAGGTCGGCTTTGGGTGCATCCCAAGAAAAAAAGATGCCAAAAAAGATGCCAGGCAAAAAGTTTTAAAATTTGTTGCAAACATTTATAAATTAATGATTTGCACCGCTTCCTAGGCGTTAAAATCGAGGCGGATTTGCTGCGAAAGCCTCAGACATCCTGACCTCTACCGGCAAAACGGCACCTAGCGGGAAAAGCCGATGAACCCGGCTGGAGCTTTGGCGGGGACGGGTTCACCCTGCGGCCATGCCGCAAATCCAACGGCCGATCTTCCCGACGAGTTGCACCGCCATGACTCAGGAACTCGCCTTTGAGCAGCGCGAGGGGACCGTTTACTACTTCAACGGCCACCTGCCTGTCTTCAGTCATCCGGTGGATGACATTGCTTCGTTCCGCTTCTTCACCAGCCAACTCATCTCCAATGGTAATGCTTCGCAGGGCGAGATTGTCCGCGCCTTCGGTGTGCCGCTCGTCACGGTGAAGCGATCTTGTAAAAAACTCCGCGACGAGGGAGCCGCAGGCTTCTTTCGCCCCGCTGAGCCCCGGCTGGGTCACAAGCTTACCGACGACGGTCGTAGTTTCGTGCGCGGCCTGATGAACACCACCATCAACCTACGTCCCAACCTCGCCCGCAGGGAACTACGCGTCGAATTGCAAGGTCAGGCCAACCCCATTCACGACGACGCAGTGGCCTCCTTTGCGCCGAACTCAACGCCACTGAGACTCACTATCCCGGAACGGACTTGCGGCTGAAATGCGTCCCCCTGAGGTCACCCCGTTTCCCGGGAGGTCAGGATGTCTGAGCCTGCTGCACGGGCTTGGGAAATCGGATTACCAAATTTCGCGGTATCACACTGATCGGGACTCAGTTTCCATCGTACTCAAGGGGAAGCAGAAGGCCAAAGAGTTCAGGATTTCTCAATTGCTGGAAGATATTGCCAACGAGTTTCTCTGCCTGCTCGAACTTCGCAAAAAGAAGAAGGCTAAGGAAGAAGAACTGAAGGCGCAGCAAGAACAGGAGCAATCAAACGAAGACGAGCAAGAGATCTAATGATCTTCTCGATCGCGTTCCAGAATGTCCGCAATCGGTTCATGATTCCCCAGCTGCCGGAGCGAATCCCAACGCGTCCTGAATAATCTTCTCCATGCCCTCGATTTCTCTATCGCTAAGCATTTCAAACTCGGGCAGCTTCCAGTAGTGTTCGGCATGCTCGCTGCTTGTTGAAACGAATTTCTGAATGTGACAAAACCGTCACTTGTACTGTTAGTTGATTTCTGGTTTCCTTCGCT
>CAZVMS010000349.1:0-7537 GCA_964628795.1 uncultured Haloferula sp.
CTTGCTTGTCACGCCCGGCAACATGCCCGACCGCGGCGTTTTTGACCCGGCTTGGACCGCTTTAAAATGTGCCAAGTCATTTTCCGGGAATAACCGTCAATTCCCCGTTAATTCAAAGACGGGATCAGGAAGTCTGAACCTTCGACATCTCGTACTCGACCGACGGTGGCACGAGCTTCAGCACCCCGGTTCCGGCTGCATCGCTCAACATGGAGGACTGGGTCATCGGCGGCAACGACCGGGATGCTTCGTTTGTGAGGACGGCCACTTTCGACACCCTGTCCGGAATCACGGACATTCGATTCAGCAACCTGCAGAACCATGGCGACCCCTCCTACTTTGCCTTGTATGAGATCCGTTTCGCAGGTCCTGCTGGACCGGCGCTGATCACCGATTTCGAGGCCGCCGGCACCAGCGGCTCGATCAACCAGCAGGCCGGGACGATCACCGTCGAGGTCCCCTTCGGCACCGACCTAGAAACCCTGGCTCCGACCTTCACCTTGAGTTCCGGCACCTGCGACCCGGCCAGTGGTTCACCGCCTTCGCCGACCTTCGCCGTGGATAACCCGGCGACCTACACCGTGACCGACACGACCACCGATCCCGTCAGCACCAATGTTTACACGGTGACCGTCACCGAAGGCCCGCCACCTCCCGCGACCCTGCGTATCGAACTGGGCTCGTTCCCGCCTGCCACCGTCATCGAGGGCGGAGAGTTCATCGGCAGCGGCCCGAGCAACCTGCCGCTTCCCGCCTTGCCCGTCGGCTCGATCCTGCGCGGGGTCACCTTCGAAAACGTCACGCTCGAAGACACCGACAACGGGAACGAGGGCAACTTCACCTCGGATCTGACGGTGCTATTCGATCCCACTCCCGGTGCGCCCGGTGGTGACTTTTCGCTGGGAATCACCAGTCCGGGCGCCAATCAGGACTTCGGAGGTCTGGGCGAGTCGCTCACTTGGAGCGGTGGCGACGGGGGGATCGGCACCACGCTGAACGAGACCAAGACCGCCGCGGACTGGACCGGCGACATCGATCTTGCGACCACGGGCTTGTTTCTCGGCAACGGCTACCGGGGTGCGAACTGGGAGTCCCCGCAGGGTGGCACCTGGTCGGGGACCATCATTCTGACCTATGACAATCCGGAGGCCGGCGGGACCTACGCCGGATGGTCCGGCGGCGCAACGGCCGAGGGCGATGCCAATGGCGACGGTGTGCCCAACGCCGTGGCCTACGCTCTGGGCGCGGCGGACGTCAATGAGGATGCGACCGGCCTGCTGCCGGCTTTCGATGCCAGCGATCCGGACGACTTCGTGTTCATCTTCAACCGCAGCGACGCCGCCGAGGCGGACACCACCACGACGATCACCGTGGAATACGGCTCCAATCTCATCGGCTGGACCACCGCCCCTAATGCGGGGGACGGAGTCACCCTCGATGACAGCAGTGCCTCCGTGGGTGGTCTGACTCCCGTGATCGTCACCATTCCCAAGACCCTCGCGGTCGACGGCAGGCTCTTCGCCCGCCTCAAGGTGGTGGTGAGCCCGTGACGGCAGGAAGCTCCAAGAAATTTCCATTTCCCATGTCGAATTCCCCGGCTGCCGGACATGTAAGCGTGAATCGAAGTTTTCCCGTCTCCTTGAAATGTCAGGCCTTCTGGCAGGCCCTTCAGCGACCGAACCACTCCAAACCGGCCATGCTCCCCAAAAACATCATGCACACAGAAAAAACACCTACGATCTTGCTAGCCTTGAGCATTCTGACTACAGTGACGGCTCGGGCCGCCGTGATCGCATCATGGGATGCCTGGGCCGACACTTCGACACCCTACGGTGCTGATTCGACCTTGAGTGGTTTCACCGCAACTGCGGACTCACAGGGCATCAACCGAGTGCTTTCCCCATATACTTCCAATGACGGCACCTTCGGCACCGTGGCCGGGGCCAGCACGACCGATACAAACGGTGTGCTATTGCGCTTCAATGGACCCAATGTCGTGACATTGACACTGACCAACAACACCGGCTTTACGTATTCGATTGATTCGTTACACTTCGACTACAAAATGCGGCAGAGCGCGCCCGACGGAATTGTCATCGACTACGTCAGCGGAGGTTTGGGTCCGGCCAGCACGATGATCGCTACGGTGAGCGGCCAGACATGGGACGGTTCTTATGTCTCCGGGGCCGTGGATTACCCGGACTTCGATTTTACGCTGGGAAGTGCCTTGTCGGACACCGAACTGGCGGACGGCGAATCGGCTGTCTTCACGCTCACCTTCACGGGTGGGAGTGGGAACTCGTCTGGTGTATTAGACAACCTCGCCTTCCAGGGTGCGGTCGTCGTCCCGGAGCCTTCGGCAGCCCTGGTCGGTGGTCTGGGTGCCCTGATGCTCCTGCGCCGCAGGCGCTCGGCCTGCTGAATCTCCTCAAAAACGGCCGATCTCAAACCACCCCAACTTGAGAACCGCGGATGTCGGGATGCCCCTGTGCAAGGGATGTCGGCGCCGCGGTTTTTCATGCCCATCCTGATGAAAAACCCGACCCGATTCTTCCTCGCCGCCTGCCTGCTGGGTCCCCTTGGCCTGCTGCAGAACGCACACGCCGAAAGCGCCCTGCTGGCCAAGGTCCGCACCGGTGACGACGTCAAGATCGTCATGCTCGGCACCAGCCTCACCGACGGCGGCGGCTGGCCCGGCTCGCTGCAAACCTGGTTGAATGGCGAATCCCCGGGTCCGGGAACGGTCACGGTGGTCAACCTCGCCGTCGGCGGCACGGCCTCCGATCACGGGGTCTCTACCCAGACCCCCGCCGCGCTTCTGGAGAATCCGGATGCGGTGTTCATCGAGTTTTCGATGAACGATGCGGCAACAGTCAAGAACATCACCAAGCAGCAGTCCGAGGACAACCTGAACTGGATGATCGACCAGTTCGTGGCGCAGAACCCGAACGTCATCATCGTGCTCCAGACGATGAACTGCCTCCCTCCCGACACCTCGCCCTTCAGCCCCCGTGTCGATCTGAACGGCTACTACCAGATCTATCGCGATGTCGCCGTGCAGCGTAGCACGATCCTGGTGGACCACTACCCGAACTGGCTGGATATCTACACCAACGACTTCCCGACCTGGGAGACCTACATGAGGGACGCGGTGCATCCCAGCGCGCTCGGCGAGGCCAACGTGCTGACGCCCGAACTGCAGCGGGTCTTGGAAGCAGATCCGGACGAAACGCCGCCCACGCTGACCAGCATCGTGGACGACAAGTCCGGTGGCCCGCTCAGCACCAACACGTTCGTCACCTACACCGTGACTTTCAGCGAGGACATGAATGGAACGTCCGTGGACGCCGGCGACTTCTCGAACGCGGGCAGTTCCGACATCACGTTCGGCAGCATCAGCGAGGTGTCGCCGGGTGTGTTCACCGTCGAGGTCACCCCCACCACCCTGGGCAGCCTGCAATTGCAGATCAATGCCGGGGCGGCGCTGAGCGACTTGGCGGCCAATCCCCTCGACACCACCGCGGCGATCCTCGACGACACCACCATTACGGTGGATTCGACCAATGCCGTTCCGGCCTGGTCGAGCGATCCCGTGACCGAGGCGGGGGCGACCGAGGATGTCGCCTACGCTTCGACGCTGGTTGATGACGCCAGCGACACCGATGGCAATCCGCTGACTTTCGCCAAGGTCGGTGGGCCGGCCTGGTTGACCGTGGCTCCGGATGGAACACTGGGTGGCACGCCGACCAATGACGATGTCGGCGCCAACAGCTTCACGGTGAGCGTGAGCGACGGCATCGCCGCACCGGTGCAGGCGACTCTCAACATCGATGTGGCCAACGTGAACGACCCGCCGGCCTTCGCCGTCGATCCCTTTTCCGCGGCGGACGCGACCCAGGACGTGCCCTACAGTGGCAGCATCGCGGGGGCGGCCAGCGACCCGGATGGCGACGGTCTGACTTTCGCCAAGGTCAGCGGTCCCGCCTGGCTCGCCATCGCCACCGATGGTTCTCTCTCCGGCACACCCACCAGCGCTGACCTGGGCGAAAACAGCTTCACCGTGAGCGCAAGCGACGGCATCGCTCCCGCCGTCGAGGCGACGTTGCAAATCACGGTGGTGCCTCCGCCACCGCCGACCCTCGCCACCTGGGATGCCTGGGCCGATACCTCGACACCCTATGCGGCCGACTCGAAAGCCAGCGGGTTCACCGCGACCGCGGACTCACAGGGTATCAACCGCGTGCTTTCCCCCTACACCTCCAGTGACGGCACCTTCGGCACCGTGGCCGGGGCCGGCACGACCGATACAAACGGTGTCCTGCTGCGCTTCAACGGTCCCAATATCCTGACCCTGACCCTTAGCAACAACACCGGCTCGGCTTATTCGATTGAATCGTTGCACTTCGATTACAAGATGCGACAGGGCGCGCCCGATGGAATTGTCATCGAGTATGTCAGCGGAGGATTGGGTCCGGCCGGGAACACGATCTCTACCGTGACCGGCCTGACATGGGATGGATCCTACGCGTCCGGGGCCGTCGATTTCCCGGACTTCGACTTCACGTTGGGAAGCGCCTTGTCGGACACGGAACTGGCGGACGGCGAATCGGCTGTTTTCACGCTCACTTTCACGGGTGGGGGTGGAAACTCGTCCGGTGTCCTCGACAACGTCGCCTTTCTCGGCTCGCCCGCGGGTTCCACGGGAAATACCCCGCCCAACTGGTTGAGCAATCCCGTCGATGAAACCGGTGCGACCTAGGACAGCCCCTATGTTTCCACCCTGTCCGATGATGCCGAAGACGCCGACGAGGATCCGCTGACCTTCTCCAAGGTCAGTGGTCCGGCCTGGCTGAGCGTCTCCTCCGGCGGGGGGCTTTCCGGGACCCCAGGCCCCGGCGATGTGGGTGCGAATGTCTTCACCGTGAGCGTCAGCGACAGCATCGCCGCCCCGGTTGAGGCGACCCTCCATGTCAACGTGGTTTCCGAAGAACCGCCCCCTCCGGCGGGAGGCGTCATCACACCTGTCGGTGCGGCATCAAGTTCGACGGTCGGCGGCGACAGGACCATCGACAAGGCCATCGACGGCAGTGGTCTAACGAACGTGTCCGATCCTTCCAGTGTTCTGGACGACTCCCATGCCTACGATACCACCGCCTACTGGTTGAGTGCCTCGACTGCGGTCTCGAGCGGGACGGAGGAACTCAACTTTGACCTGGGTGGGTCCTTCAATGTGGACCGGGTTTACTACTGGACCTACGAGCGGGAAGGCGACCGGAACCTGAGGACTTTCGACATCTCCTTCTCGACCGATGGAGGCGCCACCTTCAGCACTCCGGTTCCGGCTGCCTCGCTCAACATGGCGGACTGGGCCATCGGGGGCAACGATCGGGATCCTTCGTTTGCGAGGACCGCGACGTTCGACACCTTGTCCGGAATCACGCATATCCGGTTCAGCAATCTGCAGAACCACGGCGACACCCAATATTTCGCCCTGTATGAAATCCGCTTCGGCAGTGTGTCAGGTGGCACGGATCCCGACTACACCACCTGGTCCGGTGGCGCGCCTCCGGATGGCGACGCCAACGGTGACGGCATACCCAACGCCGTGGCCTACGCGCTGGGTGCGACGGACGCCACCGAGAACGCGATCGGCCTGCTGCCGACCCTCGACAACAGCGACCCGAACAACTTCGTGTTCACCTTTGATCGCAGCGACGTCGCCGAGGCGGACGCCACAACCACGATCACCGTGGAATACGGCTCCAATCTGAGCGGCTGGACCACGGCCGTGGATGGAGTCGGCGGAGTGGGGATCGACGACAGCGGTGCTTCTGCGGATGGCCTGACTCCCGTGATCGTCACCATTCCCAAGTCCCTCGCGGCAGGCGGCAAGATGTTCGCCCGTCTCAACGTGGAGGTAATCCAATGAGAGTCCAAGCCATGATTTTCCGACTCATTCCGATACTGCTCCTTCCGGTGCTTTTCGGCTGCACTCCGGAGCCGGAAAACAAAACATCCGATCTCCATGCCGATGTCGTCGTTTACGGCGATGCGTCGGTGGGTGTGGCCGCGGCGGTGCAGGCGGCGCGCATGGGCAAGTCGGTCATTTTGGTTTCGCAATACGGACACCTGGGCGGCCTGACCAGCAGCGGGCTGGGTTACACCGACATCGGCAACCGAAAGATCCTTGGTGGCATCTCCAGGGAGTTCTATCACCGCGTTTATCTCCACTACCAGAAGGAGGAGGCCTGGGTGCAGCAGACGAAGGACGAGTTTCCCCGGATGGGCCAGGGTGCCCCAGCCTTCGATGACGAGACCGAACTGGGCTCGGTGTTCGAGCCGAAGGTCGCGGAACGGATCTTCAATGAGATGGTGGCGGAGGCCGGCGTCGAGCTTGTCGAGGGACGGCTGGACCTGGAGGAGGGTGCGATCATGGACGGACAACGGATAACCGGCATCCGCCTGGAGGATGGCCGCGAGATCGGCGGCAGGATGTTCATCGATGCCTCCTACGAGGGGGACCTGATGGCGGCGGCCGGGGTGAGCTTCACGGTCGGGCGGGAAGCCAACGCGAAATACGACGAGAAATCCAACGCGATCACCCTGCCGGTCCACAGCAACAACCTGCCCGACGGCATCGATCCCTACCGGGTCATGGGCGATCCCGGAAGCGGCCTGCTACCGGGCGTGAACCCGTACGACGAGGCGGATGTCGGCAAGGGCGACCACCGCCTTCAGGCCTTCTGTTTCCGGATGTGCCTGACCGACGCCCCGGACAACCTCGTGCCGATCGAGAAGCCGGAGGGATACGACGAGGCGGACTACGAGATCCTATTCAGGGCGCTCGATGCGGGCCACCGGGGTCAATGGGGGCAATTCTACAAGTTCTCCGCCATGCCCAACCGCAAGACCGATTCGAACAACAACGGCGGAATCTCCACCGATTTCATCGGCAGGAACTATAGCCCGCTGCCACCGGATCATGCCGATTACTGGGACTGGACGACGCTGTCCCACGACGAGCGGGACGCCCTGGCGGAGGAGCACAAGCACTGGCAGCTCGGATTGGTGTGGACGCTGCAGAACCACCCGCGGGTGCCGGAGGACGTGCGGGAGAAGTATTCGGGCTGGGGCCTGCCTAAGGACGAGTTTCCCGACAACGGGCACTGGCCATACAACCTGTATGTCCGCGAGGGCCGGCGGATGATTTCGGAATTTGTGATGACCGAGCATCAGTGCCGTCAGGACCCCGGATATCCGGAGGTGACCGATTCCGTGGGCATGGGTGCCTACACCATGGATTCCCACCATGTGCAGCGCGTGATCTGGAAGGGGCAGTTGAAGAACGAGGGCGACATCCAGATGAGCCTCGGCGGCAAACCGTATCCGATCTCCTACCGCGCGATCGTTCCGGCGAAAGGCGAGTGTGAAAACCTGCTGGTGCCCTGGTGCCTCTCGTCCTCCCACATCGCCTTCGGTTCCATCCGCATGGAGCCGGTCGGCATGGTGCTCGGGCACAGCGCCGCCACCGCCGCCG
>CAZVMS010000350.1:0-35727 GCA_964628795.1 uncultured Haloferula sp.
GGTGGGTGATCTCGATTTCGACGAAGGTCACGTCGGAGACGCGCCACGGCTTGGGTATGGATTTCTTGGCCATCCAGCCAGCGTGGAACCGGCCCGGCCAGAAAACCAGAATTCAGCGAGGTGCGGATTTACCCCGCTTACTCTAGAGTGGGTCGGTCGGTGAATTGCGGCGTTGGATACGGCAGGAAAAAAGATGCCAGGCAAACAGTATATTGACGGCCGGATCAGACCTTGCTAAAGATTACGTAACACGATGAAAACCAACGAAGAAAAGGTGATCGATCCGGTGGAAAAGGCGGGGCTTCCGACGGCTCCGGTGCCGGGCGGATTTCGGAGGGGGAAGGGACTGGGGCGGAGGCGGATCCTAGGGATGGAGGGGCAGTCGAATTGCTATCACGTGATGAGCCGCACGGCGGGTGGAGAGATGCTCTTCGGCGATGTGGAGAAGGAGGCTTTTGTGCGGGTGATGCGGAGGCTGGAGCGGTTCGCAAGGGTAGAAATTCTGACTTTTGCGGTGATGGGTAACCATTTCCATCTGCTGGCTCGCGTGCCGGATCGGGCGAGGTTTTTGCGGCGTTTCGAGGGGCCTCAGGGCGAGGAGAAGTTGCTGGAGCACCTGACCCTGCTCTACTCGAAGGCTTATGTGAGGGCGCTCCGCCATGAGCTTTCCGATCTGCGCTCAAAGGGCATGACGGGACCTGCTGAGGAGTTGCTGGAGCGCTATCGGAGTCGATTTTGTGACCTTTCGCTGTTCGTGAAAGAGCTGAAGGAGCGCTTTTCACGCTGGTTCAACAAGCACCACGGGCGGCGCGGGACGCTGTGGATGGATCGCTACAAGAGTGTGCTGGTGCAGGATGGGGATGCGCTACGGACGATGGCGGCTTACATTGATTTGAATCCTGTTAGAGCCGGGCTGGCGAAGGATCCGAAGGACTACCGCTGGTGCGGTTATGCCGAGGCGACGGCGGGGTCGAAGCGGGCGCGGCGTGGGCTTTGCCGGGTGGTGGATTCGCCGCTTGATTCGTGGAATGACAAGGCGCGGCCGTCGGATCTAACAGCTGCTGAGTGGTATCGCTGCTGGTTGTTTGGAGAAGGGGTGGAGGTGGAGGCTTCTGCGGTTTCTTCAGCTCGGACGGGCATTTCGACGGAGGAGGCGAAGAAGGTTTTGGAGAAAGGAGGTTAGCTGAGTTTGTCGGGGTTGTTGAGGTGCATGGTGCGGTATTTCAGCGATGGGGTGGCGATTGGGAGCCGGAGTTTTGTGGAAGGGGTGTTTGCTGAGCGCCGGGAACATTTCGGGGCGAAGCGGAAAGGTGGAGCGAGGAAGATCGGCGAGACTAGGGCGGATCTATTTTCGCTGCGGGCGCTGAGGGTGTGCGCGGTGGAGGGGTCCTAGATCGCTCCAAAAAGGACAGTGCCTGATATCGTGGTTAAGGGTCTATGGTTCTTAGTGGGGGAAGACAATGGAAGGGGCGAAGGGATGTTGCATCGAAAAGTATACCAACCTTTAGGTGCTGGAATGTTCATTTCAGATTGAACAAGACTCTAGATCAGGCTATCCCGTCGCCCGTGCCGGGCACTCAAGAAGAAGGATCGACCCCTGCGATCAGCATGACCGCTGTGGAGCAGCAGGTGGTCGATGTGTTTGTAGATGGGGTGCGCGTGCTTGGATTGCCGCGTTCGATTGGGGAAATCTACGGTCTGTTATTCATTGCACCTCAACCACTTTCGCTGGATGACTTCGTGAGTCGACTTGGGATTAGCAAGGGCTCGGCAAGTCAGGGTTTGAGGACGCTAAGGGACCTCGGAGCAGTCAAGGAGAGTTCGATCGAAGGCGCTCGACGGGTTTATTATGAGGCGGATGTCGAGTTGAAGCGGTTGGTCGGTGGATTTGTCCGTGAGCAGGTGCGGCCCCATCTCGAAAGTGGCCAACTGAAGGTGGGTCGGCTTCTGGAAGCGGTTGGTGATGAGGAAGACCCGGTGCTTCGGGAGTTTTATGATGAGCGGGTGGCCAAGCTGGAAACCTGGATGCGCCGAGGGAGAATGGTCCTGCCCTTACTCCAAAAGGTTCTTGGCCAATGACGGATGATGTTAAGGACACCCCACTGTGGTACTGCGTGAAAACGCAGACCAAGCGAGAGCATATTGCGGCTGGGCACTTGCGTGAATTGGAAGGCGTGGAGGTATTTTGTCCCCGCCTCCGCTACCGGAAAGCGACCCGCCGGGGGAAAGTCTGGTGGATTGAGGCACTTTTCCCGGGGTATGTCCTAGCGAAGTTCCAACTCGTTGATAATGGGCGAGCTGTAACATATACGACGGGTGTCCGGGGCTTGGTCAAGTTTGGTACGGAGGTGCCGCCGGTTGCCGAGGAATTTGTCGAAGCGCTGCGTCAGGAAATCGTCAACAACATGGGGGGCGAGGGAATCGAGGATACCCTCACCGTTGGCCCGCAAGTCGAGGCAGGTGAGGAAGTTGAGATCGCAAGTGGCCCGCTGGGTGGCTTCCAGGGGAAGATTGTATCGGTCCTTCCGGGAAAAGAGCGCGTCAAGGTGCTACTTGAGTTCCTCGGCCAGCCTCAGGTGATCGAGATGGATCTCTTTTCTCTGCTGCTGCCTCGCAAGCCACTTCCTTAGAAATTCCGGCAATTTCAGCGGGAGTTTTGTTCATTTTGGATTGAACAATTCGCGATTTGGCTCATCGATGGGGTTGTCACCAAGGCCTGTCTGAGTCTTGGAATCCTATCAACCTCGCTGAACCCTTCGGTTTTGCCCATTTATGGACAATCGACCGTGGGCGGCAGCGTGCCGCAGCTCCCACTCCCCTGATGATCAAAGAAATCTCTCTATATGCAGGAAAGACCGCAGTAGTCACCGGAGGGGCCGGATTTGTGGCCTCCCATCTTATTGATCGTCTGCTGGCTGATGGTTTGAAAGTGGTGGCGTTCGATAATTTCGTGACCGGTGCGCAGGCGAACCTTGAGCACCTGAAGAACAACGCGGACTTTCGTTTCATCGAGCACGACGTCTCCGAGCCTTTTGATGTGGAAGAAGAGGTCGCACTCGTTTTCCACATGGCTTCCCCGGCAAGTCCAATCGACTATGTAGGGATCCCAATTGAGACCCTCAAAGCAGGTTCCTATGCCTCCCACAACGCCCTCGATTTGGCCCTGCGGAAAGGGGCGACTTGTTTGGTGGCTTCCACCTCTGAGATTTATGGCGACCCTGAAGTGCACCCTCAGCGCGAGGTGTATTGGGGAAATGTCAATTCGATCGGGGTCCGCTCATGCTATGATGAGGCCAAGCGCTACGCGGAGGCGGCGGCGATGGCTTATCACCGGGCGCACGGTCTTGAAACGCGGATCGTTAGAATTTTCAATACCTATGGTCC
Organism: uncultured Haloferula sp.; assembly: GCA_964628795.1. Classification (GTDB taxonomy): domain Bacteria; phylum Verrucomicrobiota; class Verrucomicrobiia; order Verrucomicrobiales; family Akkermansiaceae; genus Haloferula. The sequence continues at coordinate 3,385 of CAZVMS010000350.1, forward strand.
GCGCATGCGACTTGATGATGGTCGTGTGGTTCCGGCTTTCATCGGGCAGGCGCTGCGTGGTGAGCCGATGACGATTTTTGGTGGTGGCTCGCAGACGCGTTCGTTCTGCTATGTCAGTGATTTGGTCGAAGGAATCTGGCTGCTTGCCCGCAGTGATTTCCATGAACCGGTCAATTGCGGCAACCCGCATGAGATGAGCATTCGCGAGTTCGCCGAGGAGATTGCGAAGATCTTTGAGATCGAACTCAAGGTCGATGATCGCCCGATGCCTCCCGATGATCCGAAGGTTCGCAAGCCAGACATCACTCGGGCGAGTGAGGTGCTTGGTTGGGAGCCGAAAGTTCCTTTCGATAAGGGGATCCGGGAAACAATCGATTATTTCAAAGGGCTTGTCTGATCGATGACCGAGGATGCTTCCACCGACTTCCTGATCATCGGTGCCGGTTTTTCTGGTCTGGTCGTCGGCGAGCAACTCGCCAAAGCGGGTTGGAAGTGTGTGGTGGTTGATCGCCGGACGCATCTCGGTGGGAATGCCTATGATAAGACCGATGAGGCGGGTGTCCTGATTCATCAATACGGGCCCCACTACTTTCGTAGCAATTCGCAACGGATCGTCGATTACTTATCGCAGTTCACTGACTGGCATCCAGTCGACTATCAGATCAAAAGCCACACCGGCGGGCGCTACTGGAGTTTTCCGATCAACCTCAATACCTTTGAGGAGATGCTCGGCCGAGGGTCGAGCACGGAAGAGTTCGAGTGCTGGCTGGAAAACAAACGCACCCCGATCGATAATCCGAAGAACTCGGAAGAAGTCATCATTTCTCAGGTCGGTCGCGAACTCTACGAGCGATTCTTTGAAGGCTACACGATCAAGCAGTGGAAGCGCCACCCGCGTGATCTCGATCCAAGTCTTTGCTCGCGTATTCCGATCAGAACGAATCGAGATGATCGCTACTTGAAAGAGAAATTTCAGGCGCTGCCGAAGAACGGATACACTGTGATGTTCGAGCGGATGTTGGAGGCTTCTCCGGGGCTTGAGTTATACTTGGGAATCGATGCCGATGAAGCCCGCGCTCGATGGAAGCATCGACATCTGATTTTTACCGGGCCGCTTGATGAATTTTACGGCCGCCGTTTCGGCGCTCTGCCTTATCGGTCGCTTCGGTTTGAAAACGAGAGTTTTTCCGCCGAAGAACTCCGAGAAAGAGAGGCGATTTCCGGGAAGCCCGGATTTTGGCAACCTGCGATGCAGGTGAACTACCCGGATGCCGATGTGCCTTTTACGCGCATCGTCGAAATCAAGCACGCGACCGGCCAGAAGATCGATGCGTCGACGATCGTCCGCGAATATCCGCAAGACTGGACGCCAGCTAAAGAAGCTTACTACCCAGTGCCCGCAGATGACGCCGCGAGTCTCTATCAACGCTATGCCGAACTCGCCAAAGCAGAGGAACACACGAGCTTCATCGGCCGTCTCGCGACTTATCGCTACTACAACATGGATCAGGTAACGGGCATGGCTCTTAACGAGGCGTCAAAGTTGCTCGCCAAGTACGGGACACCTCATTCTACCCAATCATGACAATTATTGATAAGTTTCAATCCAAGGAGGCGGTCGTTGGTGTCGTCGGACTAGGCTACGTTGGTTTGCCACTGGTGCTTGCTTACGCAAATGCTGGCTTCCGGGCAATAGGCTTCGACATTGATCAGGATAAGGCCGTCGCTCTGCTTGCAGGTCGGAGCTACATCAAACACATCTCAGGCGAGCAAGTTGAAGAGGCAAAGGATTCAGGCAAGCTTGATGCGACGACGGATTTTTCCCGCGTCTGTGAATGCGATGCGCTAATCCTTTGCGTTCCCACACCACTCGACGAGCATTTCGAACCTGACTTAAGCTATGTCGTGAAGACGATTGAGTCGATCGTGCCGCATTTGCGAACCGGGCAGATTGTTAGCCTCGAAAGTACCACCTATCCCGGCACGACGGACGAAGAGCTCGTCACGCGAGTCGAAGAAGCAGGTTTCAAAGTCGGGGATTCAATCTACGTGGTTTACTCGCCTGAGCGTGAAGATCCGGGTAACGCCCAATTCGCTGCGACGAATATTCCCAAAGTCGTCGGAGGTGCGACGCCGGAGTGTCTTGCTGCTGGCGTGGCTCTTTACGACTCGGCTTTCGATCAAGTTGTTCCTGTTAGTTCCTGCAAAGTGGCAGAGTTGACGAAGCTGCTCGAGAACATCTATCGTGCAGTTAATATCGGCCTGGTCAATGAGCTCAAGATTGCCGCCGACAAGATGGGCATTGATATCTGGGAGGTGATTCGTGCCGCTTCAACCAAGCCTTTTGGATTCAACGCCTTTTACCCCGGACCGGGACTTGGCGGTCACTGCATCCCGATCGATCCCTTTTACCTGACGTGGAAAGCCCGCGAATACGGTGTTCACACCCGCTTCATTGAGCTTGCCGGTGAGGTGAATCGATCCATGCCGGACTACGTGGTCCATCGCACGATGGAGGCGCTTAATAGTCGGGGGAAAGCCGTCAAAGGGAGCAAGATCGTACTGCTGGGTCTGGCCTACAAGTCCAATGTTGACGATATGCGCGAGTCTCCAACTTTCTCACTGATGGACGGATTCAAGCGTCTTGGTGCCGAGGTTTCTTACTATGATCCTCATGTGCCGGTTGTTGGCCCGACACGTGAGCACATGGAATGGGCGGGTGAGGAGTCCATAGAGTGGAGTGAGGAAAACTTGCGGGCTCAAGACTGCGTGGTGATTGCGACAAAGCACGATGCCTTTAATCTGGCGGAACTCGCGGCTTGGTCTGACCTTATTGTCGATACGAGAAACGCGATGGCTGATACGCGAACTCGTGATGGTCTCGTGGTGAAGGCCTGAATATTTCATAACGAATTCCGATCATCCATCACCTCATGAAGAAAATATTCATCGCCGGCCATCGTGGGATGGTGGGCTCGGCACTTGTTCGTGGAGCGGAGTCGCGTGGCGGCTTTGAAATTTTGACCGCAGGTCGTGATCGTCTTGATCTCTGTGATCAGGCTTCTAGCTTCAGCTTTCTCGCTAAAGAGAAACCCGACATCGTCGTCATTGCGGCGGCAAAGGTCGGTGGCATTCATGCGAATGCGACCTATCCCGCAGACTTCATCTACGAGAACCTCGCGATTGCTGCGAATCTGGTTGAGGGAAGCCGCCGTGCTGGCGTAGAGCGGGTCCTGTTTCTTGGTTCGACTTGTATTTATCCAAAGCTGGCACCTCAGCCGATGCCGGAAGACTGCCTTCTAACAAGTCCGCTAGAGATTACCAATGAAGCCTACGCGGTGGCGAAAATCGCAGGGCTCAAGCTATGCCAGCATTACCGCGCGCAGCACGGTCTGATCTATCACTCGGCGATGCCGACGAATCTTTACGGCCCTGGCGACAACTACCATCCGGAAAATTCCCATGTGATTCCGGCGATGATCCGCCGCTTCCATGAGGCCAAGGAAAGTGGCGTGGCTGAAGTTGCGATTTGGGGAACCGGCACGCCGAAACGTGAGTTCTTGCATGTCGATGACCTCGCAGATGCCTGCTTTCACTTGCTCGGTCTTGAAGATCCTCCTGACTGGGTGAACGTCGGTGTGGGCGATGATATCGCCATCATGGACTTGGCGAAACTGGTGGCAGAAACAGTCGGTTATCAAGGCGCAATCATCACGGATCCAACCAAGCCCGATGGCACGCCGCGGAAGTTGGTCGATGTCACGAAGATTCACGCGACTGGCTGGCAAGCGAAAGTTGATTTCCGCGAAGGCCTGGCTGCTGCTTACAAGGATTTTCTCGCAACTCTGACAGCAGGTCAGGCAAGGCTCTGAATCCGAACTATTTACTCAAATGAAAAAAGCTCTCATCACAGGAATCACCGGGCAAGACGGCTCGTATCTCGCCGAGTTCTTGCTCGAAAAAGGTTATGAAGTTCATGGTATCAAGCGCCGGGCTTCGTCGTTCAATACTCAAAGGGTAGATCATATTTATGAGGATCCGCATCTTGAGAATACCCGTTTTAAACTTCACTACGGAGATCTGACCGACACTTTGAATCTGACCCGCATCATCAGTGAGATCAGGCCAGATGAGGTTTACAATCTCGGAGCCCAGTCCCACGTGGCAGTTTCCTTCGAGTCGCCCGAATACACCGCAGATGTCGATGCTACCGGAGCGCTTCGTTTGCTGGAGGCGATCCGTTTCCTCGGGCTTGAAAAGAAGACGCGATTTTATCAGGCATCGACTTCCGAGCTTTACGGCCTGGTGCAGGAAATTCCTCAGACAGAGACGACTCCATTTCACCCGCGCTCGCCTTATGCTGTGGCGAAGATGTATGCTTACTGGATCACGGTGAACTATCGTGAAGCTTATGGCATGTATGCGTGCAACGGCATCCTCTTCAACCATGAGTCCCCACGCCGCGGGGAGACCTTCGTGACGAGGAAGATCACTCGTTCGATCGCCAACATCGCTCAAGGACTCGAGCCATGCCTGTTCCTCGGTAATATGGATTCGCTTCGAGATTGGGGTCACGCCAAAGACTACGTCCGCATGCAGTGGATGATGCTTCAGCAGGACGAGCCAGACGACTTCGTCATCGCGACCGGCAAACAAATTTCGGTCCGTGAATTCGTTCGGATGTCAGCCTCCGAAGTTGGCGTTGAATTGGAATTCAGCGGCGAGGGTGTCGATGAAATCGCCACGGTGAGCGCAATTTCCGGCGATGATGCTCCGGCATTGAAAGTGGGCGACGTCATCGTGAGAGTCGACCCCCGCTACTTCCGACCCGCCGAGGTGGAAACACTGTTGGGAAATCCCGCCAAGGCCAAGGCAAAGCTTGGATGGGAGCCAGAGATTTCCGTCGAGGAAATGTGTGCGGAGATGGTTGCCAACGACCTCAACCAGGCCAAGCGTCATGCCTTGCTTGAAACTCATGGCCATCACGTTGCGGTCACCAAGGAGTGATCGGCGCGGCGAGGAAATCCATTCTCCGTTCTTGATCTGATGACCCGAGTATTTGTTAGTGGCTATTATGATATTATTCATGCAGGGCATCTACAGTTTTTTGAAGAGGCGCGTGCCAATGGTGACCATTTGACTGTTTCCTTCGCCGCGGAGGAAATCCTTTGGGCTCAGAAACAGCGTCGACCATCAATTCCTGATGATCACAAGAAGGCCTTGCTTGAGGAATTCAGGACGGTCGATGAAGTGGTGATCGGGTCCAGCCCGGAAGAGGGATTGGAGTTCAAGGAGCATTTCCTCCGTCTCCGCCCTGATCTGTTAGTGGTCACGGAAGACGACCAATATGGCGGGAAAAAGAGGGCGCTATGTGCTCAGATCGGAGCTCGCTATCTGGTATTACCCAAAAGTCCACCTCGCTTTGAATCGATTTCCTCTTCATCGATCGTTCGCTGGATTCAGGCTCCGACTGAAGCTCCGCTCCGAGTCGATCTGGCGGGAGGCTGGCTCGATGTGCCACGCTTCTCACGGCCTGGCGGATACATCGTGAACTGTGCGATCTCGCCGCTCGTTTCGCTGAAACACTGGCCTTATGAAAAACAGGCGGGGCTTGGTGGTAGTGGTGCTTGGGCCTTGTTGAATGGGCACGACGGTATCGATGCCGAACTCGATCTCGGAGTGGGCTGGCAGGATCCAGCGGTGATTCGCGAAACTGGCTTGTGCGTTTGGCGTTCGGGGCACCGGCCCATTCTTGATTTTAAGCATAATGGAGACAGCCTGCGTGGGAAACTTGCGGTGCTTTGGACCGGTAGTGATCATGATACGCCCGGCACGGCAGACTTGCCTCGCGACTATGACCGGATCATGGAATCGGGGAAAATCGCCCGTGCGGGTGTTCTTGAATCGGATTTGGCAAGATTGGCAGAAGGGATAGAACTCTATCATCAGGTGCAGCTTGATGAAGGGATGGAGCCCCTGCCTTCGATTGACGGAGCATTGGCCAGGAAATACTGCGGTGGTGGTTACGGTGGATACGCTCTTTACCTATTTCCCGATGAAGCCTCACGGAGCCAAGCATTACTTAACAATGGGCTACTGCGGGCGATCGAACCCTTCTATCGTCTCTGAAGTGAGATTTCCTTCAGCCTGAAACAGCCCTAGCTCAGTAACATCGGAAAATAGAATAAATGAAAGAGCGTATATTGGTCGCCGGCGGTGGCGGATTCATCGGAGGACAACTTGCCGGAGTTCTTCTTGAGCGTGGCCATGAAGTGGTTGTCGCCGACGTCAAGTCTACGGATAGGTGGTATCAGCTGCACGAAAGCGCTGAAAATCATGTCCTCAACCTCGAAGAAAAGGACGCTTGCTACGAGGCGGTAAAAGGCTGTGACACGGTTTTCAACCTCGCCTGCAACATGGGCGGCATGGGCTTCATCGAGAACAACAAGGCGCTGTGCATGATCAGCGTGCTGATCAACACCCACATGCTGATGGCGGCGCGTGATCTCGGCGTTAAGAAGTATCTCTATTCCTCGAGCGCTTGCGTTTACAACGGAGAGAAACAGACCGACGCTTCAGTGACGGCGCTCAAAGAGGCGGACGCCTATCCGGCGATGCCTGAAGATGGATATGGTTGGGAAAAACTCTTCTCAGAGCGCATGTGCCGCCACTTCCATGAAGACTACGGCGTTGATGTCCGCATCGTTCGTTTCCACAACGTCTATGGCCCGTTTGGCACTTGGGACGGTGGTCGCGAGAAAGCACCCGCAGCCATGTGTCGCAAGGTGATTGAAGCGATCGACTCCGGTAATCACGACATTGAGATCTGGGGCGACGGTGAACAAACCCGCTCGTTCATGTATATCGACGACTGCGTCACCGGTCTCGACAAGCTGATGGCTTCGGAGTTCCGCGAACCGATCAACCTCGGCCGTAGCGAACTGGTTTCGATCAATCGCCTGCTTGATATCGTTGAGGAAATCGCCGGGGTGAAGCTTAACCGCAAATACAAGCTCGATGCTCCACTCGGTGTGCGCGGTAGGAATAGCGACAACACCCTGATCCTTGAGAAGCTCGGTTGGGAGCCTGAAGTGGACCTCGTGACCGGCATGAAGAAGACTTATGCTTGGATCAAGGATGAGTTCGACAAGCGTAAGCGCGGCGAGCACGTGATTCAGTAAGGATCGAAATTTTCGACGGTTCCATACGTGTCAGAAAACACAAAGACCGTGATGGTCTCTGGCTGCTTCGATCTGTTGCATGCCGGACACATCGCGTTTTTCGAAGAGGCTTCCCGCTTTGGCAAGTTGATCGTCTCCGTTGGCGCGGATTCTAACATTGCGATGCTGAAAGGGCGGCCACCTTTGTTCAGCGAGGATGAAAGGGTCTATCTTGTCGGTCATGTCGACTGCGTCCACGAAGCCCGGGTGGGCGCAGGGATTGGGATGCTCGATTTTGAGCCAGATATGGAAGAGCTGAAGCCGGACCTTTTCGTCGTCAATGAAGACGGCTATACGCCGGAGAAGGAGGAGCTCTGCAAAAGGCTTGGAGTGGAGTTGAAGGTGCTGAAAAGGAAACCCGCCGCGGATTTCAAACCGCGGAGCAGCACGGACTCAAAAGCCCGTGCGGAACTGCCATACCAGCTGTGCCTTGCAGGCGGATGGATGGATCAGCCCTGGGTTTCCGAGATGGCTGGTGGGTCCGTAGTCGTCGCGAGACTTGAGCCGAATATCCCGTACATGAAGCGTGCCGGGATGGCGACGAGCACCCGCGAAATGGCTGCAAAGTTGTGGGGCAAGTTCATGCCGACCACGAACCATGAAGAGCAGGCCCGCATGCTTTTCGCCTGCGAGAATCCGCCGGGCAATCGATATATCTCAGGCTCACAAGATGCTCTTGGCCTGGTCTTTCCTGGAATCAATCGCTTGGTCTATTCCGGTAACTTCTGGCCGGATCGAATCGAGCGCTGCACGGACCCCGATGTGGCTCAATGGCTGCAAAGCGTCCTTCATCTTGTGCCGATAGCCGAGCGACCCGATGGCTATGATCCATTGATCGAGAAACATCTTGTTCCTGAGTTTGCGGCACGTCTTGGAAGAGCAGGTGACTTGGCCTGGGAGTCAATCCTTGCCAAAGATGCGGCAGGGCTCGGTAGGGCACTCAATGAGACCCTCGAATCCTGGAAGCAGTTGCTGCCCCACACGGTCAGTGACGAGCTGATGGAAATTCGCGAGAGTCTCAGCAAGGACTCCCTCGGGTCATGCTACTCCGGTTGCGGAGGTGGCTATCTGATGATGGTTAGCGAGCAAGCGGTAGAGAATGCCATCGACCTCCGCTTTAATTTGCCCTCCTTGGATTTCTGATTGAAAGGAATGAGAATAGCCCGAGTCATTGGATTGCCCCTCGCGTGTACGGACTATGCCGGAGCAGTTGAATGGATTCTTGCGAAGGCGAATGGTGCAACTACGGTAACGGCAGTAGAAGCAGCAAATACTCACGTGGCAGCCCTCTACCGGCATGATGCTGAATTTCGCAGTGCCATGGATCAGTTTGATCTGGTAGTTCCGGATGGGATGCCGCTGGTTTGGTCTCTAAATATTTTACTAGGGGATGGAGAGAAGCTGAAGGATCGCGTTTATGGGCCGTCATTGATGCTTGAGACGATCAAGGCAACGCAAGGCCGGGCTCAGTATCGTCACTTCTTGTTCGGTGGAAAGCAAAGCACCCTCGAGAAGCTTTGCAAAAAATTCGGCGAAGAACATCCGGATTCAACGATTGCTGGCAGCTACTCGCCTCCCTTTGGTCAGTGGCCAGACGACGAAATCGAGAGAATCTGCGATAAGATCAGGGATTCTGGAGCAAACCTTGTTTGGGTGGGTCTCGGCTGCCCAAAGCAGGAGCATTGGATCGCGAAGAATAAGCATCGATTGCCTCCTGGGGTATACTTCGGAATAGGGGCCGCCTTTGCCTTCCACGCTGGCGAGGTCTCTCAGGCTCCCGCGATCTTGCAGAAGTGCGGGCTTGAGTGGGCATACCGGATCGCAGCTGAGCCACGTCGGCTGTTCAAGCGATACCTCGTCCACAATAGCCTCTTTGTCTGGTATGCACTTCTTGATCACTCGAGAGGCTCCTGACTTCGTGAATTGTTTGCATGGAGACACCATCTCCGCTTTTCAAAACCTGATTTAGCAGCCTACTATCGTACATGACCACTGACATTCATCCTCACCCCACGCTTCCCCGCTACGCCAAGGAAGTTCTTCTCGGTCAGAAAGGTGGCGTCCTTTGGTTTTGCGGTCTTTCCGGGTCGGGTAAATCGACAATTACGAGTGCGCTTGAGCAAGTCCTCCATGACAAGGGCCGCTTCTGTGTGCGCCTCGATGGCGACAACCTCCGCACTGGATTGAATGGCAACCTTGGTTTCACCGACGACGACCGCTTGGAGAATATCCGCCGCACCGCTGAGCTTGCCAAGCTTCTCGCAAACAATGGCGTCATCGTGCTTTGTTCGCTGATCACGCCGCGCGGGACCTTCCGGGATCTGGCGCGTGGAATCCTCGGTCGCGATTTTTCAGAGATCTACGTCAAAGCCAACTACGCCACCTGCGAAGCTCGCGATCCCAAGGGCCTCTACGCGAAGGCAGGAAAAGGGGAGGTGGCCAACTTTACCGGGCGCGACAGCATTTTTGAAGAGCCTCAGGAAGCCAATCTCGTGCTCGATACGGAAGTTCTCAGCGTCGAGGACTCCGTCTTTGAAGTTCTGGAATACCTGCGCAATAAGGGCATCGCCAAGTAATCATTACTAAGTTACCCAAGTAGCTTCTTATTTCTTGCGTTCTTCGCACCGGGCCGCTTTTCTGCGCCCCGTTGCGCCGTTGCTGTCTATCGCAGCCTCCCAACCGGTCACTCAACCATGCCGAATTACCAACTTTCCCACCTCGATCAACTCGAAGCCGAGGCGATCTTCATTCTCCGCGAAACGGCGGCTCAGTTTGAGAAACCGGGCCTGCTCTTCTCCGCCGGAAAGGACTCGATCGTCATGGCTTGGATCGCCCGCAAAGCCTTCTACCCGGCGCGGATGCCATTTCCGCTGGTCCACGTCGATACCGGCCACAATTTCCCGGAGACCATCACCTACCGCGACGAGTTCGCCCAAAACATGGGAGCTCGCCTGGTGATCGGATCTGTGCAGGAATCCATCGATAAAGGCCGCGTCGTCGAGGAAACCGGAGCCGATGCCTCCCGCAATCGTCTCCAGACCACGACCCTGCTCGATACCATCGAAGAGCATCAGTTCGACGCCGTGCTCGGCGGTGGCCGCCGTGACGAGGAAAAGGCACGCGCCAAAGAGCGCTTCTTTTCCCATCGCGACGACTTCGGTCAGTGGGATCCCAAAAACCAGCGCCCTGAATTGTGGAATCTCTTCAACGGACGCAAGCATCAGGGTGAGCACTTCCGCATCTTTCCTCTCTCCAACTTTACCGAGATGGACATCTGGATGTATATGAAGCGCGAGAAGATCATCCTTCCGAGCCTCTACTATGCCCACGAACGTGACACCCTGATTCGCAATAACACAATCCTTGCCGTGAGTGAATTCGTCCAGCCACGTGAAGGCGAGACAGTAGAACGTAAAATGATCCGTTTCCGCACCATGGGAGATGCCACCATCACCGGTGCCGTCGAGTCCAGTGCCGACACCATGGACAAGATCATCGAAGAAGTCGCCGCTGCCCGCCAAACCGAGCGCGGCAACCGCGCCGATGACAAACGCTCCGAAACCTCAATGGAAGATCGGAAGAAGGAAGGGTATTTTTGAGGTTCGGAGATCGGAGATCGGAGAACGGAGAACGGAAGACGGAAGACGGAAGACGGAAGACGGAAGACGGAAGGGACATGAGAATTAATTCTGCAACAGAGCTGGAAGTTTACCGCATGGCTTACACGCTCGCGATGGACATATTCGAGATCAGCAAGCAGTTTCCAAAGGAAGAGATCTACTCACTCACGTCTCAGATTCGTCGATCATCGAGGTCGGTTTGTCTCAATCTCAGAGAGGCATGGTCGAAACGCCGGGATGAAGCCCACTTCATTTCCAAGTTAACCGATTGCGATGGCGAAAATTCCGAAACCGAAACTTCCCTTTGCTTCGCAAGTGACTGCGATTATCTCGCTGACAAAGATTTTCAAAGCCTGACCGAAATGAATCGGTCCATAGGGCGAATGCTGGGTTCTATGCTCAACAACCCCACTCCCTTTCTCATTAAGACCAGTCGCTGAGTATCCGACCTCCGTTTTCTGACCTCTGACCTCCCCTTTAGCTCTCCCAGCATTTTTCACTAATGGACCTTCTTCGCTTTACTACCGCCGGCTCCGTCGATGACGGCAAATCGACCCTCATCGGGCGCCTTCTTTACGACTCCAAGTCGATCTTCGAAGATCAGCTTGCGGCCGTGGAGGAAAGCTCACGCCGTCGCGGCGACGAACAGGTCAATCTCGCCCTCCTGACAGACGGTCTCAAAGCCGAGCGTGAACAGGGGATCACGATCGATGTCGCCTACCGCTATTTTGCCACGCCGAAACGCAAGTTCATCATTTCCGACACACCGGGCCACATCCAGTACACCCGGAACATGGTGACCGGTGCCTCGACCGCCAACCTCGCGATCATCCTGATCGATGCACGCAAGGGCGTGATCGAGCAGACCAAGCGGCACAGCTTCATTGCCAACCTGCTTCGGATTCAGCACGTCGCCGTTTGTATCAACAAGATGGACCTCGTTGATTACAGCGAAGAAGTCTACAAGCAGATCGTGAAGGATTATGAATCCTTCGCGTCGCGTCTCGACAACATCGTCGGCATCACCCCGATCCCGATCTCGGCGCTGAATGGTGACAACGTCGTCGACAAGTCCGAGAACATGCCATGGTATCAAGGTTCATCCCTTCTCTATCACCTCGAAAACGTCTACGTCGGTGGCGAAGAGAATCACGTGGATGCGCGCTACCCGGTTCAGTGGGTCATTCGTCCGCAGAGTGTCGAATGGCATGACTTCCGCGGCTATGCCGGACGAGTGGCCGGTGGGGTTTTCAAACCGGGCGACGACATCACGGTCCTCCCCTCCGGATTTAATACTAGGATCAAAGCAATCCACAGCACCGAAGGAGACCTTGATGAAGCCTTCGCGCCTCAGAGTGTGACGATGACACTCACTGACGAAATCGACATCTCCCGTGGAGATATGATCGTCAAAAAGAACAACCCTCCAATAGTCTCTCAGGATCTGGAGGCGATGATCTGCTGGTTCTCCAACAAACCAATGGCCTCGCGCGCGAAGCTCATCTTGCGCCACACCACCCGCGAAATGCAGGCGGTGATCCGGGATGTGAAATACCTCGTCGATATCAATACCCTGCACAAAGTCGAAGGGGTCGATAGTCTTGCGATGAATGATATTGGTCGGGTCACCATCCGCACCGCCAGCCCGGTGATTCATGATAGTTACCGCCGCAATCGTAGCACTGGTAGCTTCATCCTCGTCGACCCCGGCACCAACGAAACGGTGGCGGCGGGAATGATCATTTAAGGCGCAAGGGCATTCCTGCCCTGCCGCCTCATCTCAGACGCTCAAAGTCGCTCGTACGGGCCAAGACATTTCGTCGGTCACCAAGCGTGCTACGCTTCCGATATGAGCAAGCCAAGACTGAGCTCCGAAGAACGCGCGGCGATCGAGGGTGTATTGACCCCTCTTCGTCCGTTGGTCGTTTACCTCTTCGGCTCAAAGGGGACGGACCGAGAGCATCCGGACTCTGATATCGACCTCGCCATCCTCCCCAGCTCCCCCATGGATCCCGTGGAGTCTTTTGATCTGGCGAACCGGATTTCATCGAAACTTGATGTGCATGTCGACTTGGTCGATCTCACAACCGCCTCGACTGTCATGTGCAAAGAGGTGCTCAGGACTGGAGAGCGAATGGTGATGCTCGACCCACTCGCGACTGGGGAATTTGAAATGCGAACACTTTCGAGTTACGCCCGACTGAATGAAGAGAGAGCGGAGATTCTAGCGCGATGATTGACGACATCAGCCGCAATAAATCTGCAATCATTCAGCGATGCTTGATTCGAATTTCGGAAGAGTATCAGGGGCATCCAGCTCGGCTCGACGATTTTACCGTTCAAGACTCTGTGGTTTTGAACCTTCTTCGTGCCTGCGAGGCAGCCATTGATCTGGCCATGCACTATGTGGCGGATGGTCGCCTCGGTGTCCCGCAGTCCAGTCGCGATGCCTTCAGCCTGTTGGAGCGAGCTGGGAAAATCAGCTCCGAGGTCTCCGCTTCGATGAAGAACATGGTGGGTTTCAGGAATATCGCCGTGCATTCTTATCAGGATCTGCAACGTCCGATCCTGGAAGCCATCCTTGAGCGCCATCTGGGTGATTTCGAATCCTTCGTTCACGAGCTTTCCCGCTAATCCTCCGTATCGGAGCAAGGGCATTTCTGCCCTGCCGCCTCACCCTAGGTGGCCGAAACCAAGTTTTGGGCCGCGACACCTCGTCAAAGCTTGTCCCCGCGAAACCTCACCTCAACCCTAGGTCAACGAGAGCGTCGCCCTTCCCATTATGTCGATTAGCCGCTATGCCCAAAGCTTGATCAAAAGCTTGGCCTATCGCTGTGGATTCAGTCTACGGCGCTTGCGCAGTGCCAGTCGACTTGAAGTGGCAAAGGACGACAGTGGTAGAATCCGACCACTGCTTCATCGGACCGATCCCTATGAAGGCTTTGACCCGAGCGCATGGCCGGATGATGCCTCAGGCTGGGGTTCCGACTCCCCGGCTTTCGCCGAACTCATTGAAGAGGTCCGACCGAAGCGGCTGATCGAAGTCGGCACCTGGAAAGGCGGGTCTGCCCTCACGCTGGCCAGCCACCTCGAACGACTCAATCTCGATGCCGAAATTCTCTGCGTCGATACCTGGCTCGGTGCCTTGGAAATGTGGACTGACCTGGACGATCCCGAGCGCCATGGCTCACTGAATCTCAAGCAGGGTTACCCCACACTCTTCTACACCTTTTTGGGAAACGTTGTCCGCGCCGGTCACCAACAGCGCATCACGCCTTTCCCGGTTCCCTCCGTCACTGCCGCCCAGTGGTGTGCGCTTCACGGAATCAAGGCCGACTTGATCTACATCGATGGCAGCCACGAGGAAGAAGACGTCTATCAAGACCTCGTTTCCTGGTGGGATCTCGTCCGCGATGGCGGTGTGCTTTTCGGTGACGACTGGACTTGGGACGGCGTCCGACTTGCTGTCCAACGCTTTGCCGAAGAAAACGCCCTGAGCATCCGCCATCGTCATGATAAGTGGGAGGTGTCCAAGAAAATCTGAAATCTGAAATCTGAAATCTGAAATTATAAATTACGAAAGCGTGATGCTTGGTTCTTCCGTTCCATCGGCAAACCGTCATTTCCGCTTTCCCAATTTCCGTTTTCCACTTTTCAAATCATGAACGTCCTCGTCACTGGTGGTGCCGGGTTCATTGGTTCAAGCCTCGTCAAACGGCTGGTTGCTGAGGGCCATCAGGTTCTCAATGTCGATCGCCTCAGCTTCACGGGATGCCGACAGACGATTGCGGATCTCGATTCAAACCCGGCCCACGAACTTCTCCAAGCAGACATCTGCGACGCCGCCGCGATGACGCGAGCCTTCAGCGAGTTTCGTCCCGATTGGGTTATGCATCTCGCCGCCGAGTCCCACGTTGATCGGTCGATCCATGATCCCGCGAGCTTCATTCAAACCAACATCGTCGGCACCTACACTCTGCTCGAAGCGGCCCGGGAACATTGGAATTTCCGAATTTCGGAAGCTGGAGTTTCAGAAGAAGGGGAATACGCGCCCTCCGAACATCCGTCCTCCGACCTCCGGGACTCAGCCTTTCGCTTCCTCCATGTCTCCACCGATGAGGTCTATGGCTCTCTCGGTGAGACCGGCCACTTCACGGAGTCCACTCGCTACGACCCGCATTCACCCTATTCTGCCAGCAAGGCATCATCAGATCACCTCGCGCTTGCCTGGTATCACACCTACGGCCTGCCGGTCATCGTCACTCACTGCTCGAACAACTACGGCCCTTATCAGTTTTCCGAAAAACTGATTCCCGTGGTGATTTCGAAAGCTCTGAGTGGCCAAGCGATCCCCATTTACGGACGCGGAGAGAATGTCCGTGACTGGCTCCATGTCGATGATCACGCCGACGCCCTACTCACCGTCGCCAGCAAAGGAGAACCCGGCGAGACCTACAACATCGGGGGAAATAACGAGCTAAGGAACATTGACTTGGTCCAGATGCTTTGCCGTTTGCTCGACGAGTGCGTCGAAAGCGGAAAGCTGAAAGCCGACAGAAGAAAAGGGAAGAGCTTCGCCGAGCAAATCACCTTTGTCGCGGACCGTCCCGGCCATGATTTCCGCTACGCGATTGATGCAGGGAAGATCAAACGTGAGCTCAGTTGGGAACCCCGGCGGGACCATCAGGTAGGACTGAGAAGCACCGTTCAGTGGTATCTCGACAATCAAAGCTGGTGGAAAACTGAAATTGCGGAATAGTTCACTGTGATTTTTACCGATTGTTTCCGAAAACTCCCTGAAAATCTGACTATGAAAAACATCTTTTCCCATGGAATGGCAGCCGCTGCAGTCCTGTTCATGGCACTTGCGGACAGCTGTCCCGCCGATTCGGTCAAGGATTTGGAGAAGTCTTATCTGGCAAAGTTTGACCAAATCAAAGGTGATCATGATATCCGCACTGAGAAGCTCAAAACGAGCTATTTGGCTGCATTGCACAAATATCAGGAGAAGGTTCAAAAGTCAGGAAAACTTGAGAGGGTTATTCCTGTAAGAGCTGAGATCAGCGCGGTCGAGGCCGGCACAGAACCTCTTCCCTCTCTGGCCGGGAACAGCGCTTACGAATTCAAGCAGTTGCGAGCTAAGTATATCGACGCCAGAAATGCGGCTGCTGATACGAAGGCCAAGGCATTGGTCGAACTTGCGAGTAGAATGAACGATCTGCTTAAAGCGGAGGAAGAGAAATTGACAAGAAACGGGCAGATAGATGCCGCAATAGAGGCAAAAAAAGTGGGAGAAGCGTTGGGGAAGGATCCTGAGGTCGTTGCCGCGAAGCTACAATTGGAAGCCCGTGAGAATTCCGATGCAAATCCGGGAGATTGGCGTCCGTTGTTGAGCGAGAAGCTTGAGATCGTTTCCAAAGGGAACTGGCATGTCGGCGTTCTCGCATCGACAGGTCCTACGGACCGCGCCTATGCGCCTATCGTTGAGCAGTTGAAAAAGATGCGGATTCCGGCGGGCGAGATTTTGATGTCACCTGCGCCGGCGAAAATTAAGTTCAGGCTTAAGGATCAGGTGACGACAATTCGTGGTGAGTGCTTTCTCGGAAATGCCGGGGGGGATGTGACTTTCAGAATCAAAGCTGATGATAAGCTGGTGTTTGAAAAAAGAGTCAGCGGCAAGATTACAGAACAGAAATTTGAAGCGAGCTTCGAGCCGACTCGCGATCTGGAACTGGAAGTGGACTCGATGGGCGACCACAATCACGATTGGTCGTCTTGGTTGGGTCCCACTGTTCGCTAGTTGCGGGAAATGAATCTGCACGGTCTTTTAGGCCGTCAGCGGTAAATCGTTCAGCTTGGTGGGTTGTAATCCGCCTCTTCGCCGAGTGTCTGGATCCATGAAGTCAACTCTATTACAGGTTAAACAGTTGATGGAGGGATACGGGGAGCAATATCCGTGGCTGATCTTCGTGGCTCTGGTTTTTCTCCCCGGATTCGGCTTTCCGGCGAGCATCCTGCTTCTATTGGCTGGCATGGTCTGGGGCCCGGAGGTTTCGAGTGCATTGCTAGCCCTAGCAGCGGTCGCCCTGAATATCATTTGGACCCACGCAGTTGCTAATGGTCCCGGTCGTAATCTCGTCATTCGACTCCTTGGCGAGCGATGGCAGCGGTGGAAAAACCAGCCACGCACCGATCTAATCAAGCTTGCCGTTATCCTGAGGCTTACACCCGGCGTGCCGCTCTTCATCCAGAATTACGTCCTCGGGCTACTTGGTGTGCCTTTAGCCCACTCCCTACTGACAGCACTTCCTCTGACGGGCCTGTATGTGTTCGGTTTCGTGTTAACCGGTGGAGCTGTATTCGAGGGTCAACTGGGACGAGCCGTTACCGGAGTTTGCCTGATTGTTGTGGCCGGGCTCGTGGTGAAACTTGTTCATTTCCGTATCGCTGGGGGCGTCAGCCGAAGTTAGCAACGGCATTAGTATAAAAGAGAAACTCGCAAGGAAAAACCAATGAAAGCAATAGATATACCCGCTGCCTGCCTCGGGGTCGTCATGCCGGTCTACAATGAAGAGGCAACGCTTCATGTCATCGTCGAGCGAGTACTTTCCCGCCCTGAAGTTGGTGAGCTTGTGATGGTTGACGACTGCTCCAGTGACGGGACCTGGAAGCGGATGGAGGAGATCGCCGCCACTGACCCGAGGATTAGAATTTTTTCTCATGAGGTAAACCAAGGTAAGGGGGCGGCGCTTCGAACGGGATTCGAGAAGGTGTCGTCTGATATCGTCATTATTCAAGATGCCGATCTCGAATATGATCCGGACGAGTATCCCAAGCTCCTTCTTCCAATCCTTACTGGAAAGGCCGATGTCGTCTTCGGCTCACGATTCCTTGGTTCTGGAATGCACAGGGTTCTTTACTACTGGCATTCCATAGGAAACCAGTTCCTGACTCTGCTTTCGAACATGTGCACGAATCTCAATCTCACGGACATGGAAACATGCTACAAGGTGTTCCGGCGTGAAATAATCGAGAAGTTGACTATCGAGGAAGATCGCTTTGGCTTCGAGCCGGAGATAACCGCGAAGATCGCGAAGCTTCGGGTTCCCCTCTATGAGGTTTCAATTTCCTATTATGGAAGAACTTATGAGGAGGGTAAGAAAATTGGATGGAAGGATGGTGTCCAAGCCATCGTGTGCATTCTTAAATACAATCTTTTTCGATAATGAGTGCCAAACCGAATGAAGTTGGCGACACCGAAGATTTTGAGTTTGCGGCGCTTTCTGAGGCCGTTAATTACCGCGCCGCAATAGTCGAGGAGTTTTCCGATTACCTGAGGGGCCGGGTGCTTGAAGTTGGGGCGGGAATCGGACAGACGAGCGAGGCGATGCTTGCCTTGCCATCCGTTTCCGAACTCGTTGGAGTGGAGCCGGACGAGAGATTTCAGAATGGCTTCCGGGAGAGGCTTCCCAACATCAAGCTCGTTGCTGGAACGACTGAAGATCTTGAACCTGGCGAACATTTCGATTCGGCGGTCATGGTCAATGTTCTCGAGCATATCGAGGATCATATTGGCGAACTTCAGCGTCTGCGGGGGATCCTTCAGCCATCGGGGGGACATCTATGCATTTTGGTTCCAGCGAGGCAGGAGCTTTTTTCGAAGCTCGATGCCCACTTTGGCCACTTTCGGCGCTACGACAAACCCGGTCTCCGTGGCGCGTTAGAGGAGGCGGGCTTTAAGGTTGAGCGCCTGTGCTACTTCAATTTCGTTGGCTATTTTGCTTGGGGCTTGCGTTATACACTCATGAAGGGGATGAGCTTCGACATCGAGCAGGTGCGCTTGTTCGACCGGAAGATTTTTCCATTGGCCCATCGACTGGAGAAAGGCCTGATGCGTCCTCCATTCGGACAGAGTTTGCTAGCGGTGGCGAAAGCATAATTGTTAGATGAATATGGGATTGCCGCTTGCCCTGAGAACCTCCGCGATCTGGATCGCCTATGGTGTGTGGTCCTCCGTGACTGGGTGGGTGTTGACCATGGTGGGGCAATTGAATCCGGGGGGGTATGCGGGAGCCGCAGTTCCACTGCTGTTGGTGGCGGGATGGTTGTGGCACTGTACCGGATCCGGCATTAAGACTGGTTCTTCGCTTCGCTTGCATGCCTGCGTGCGGCGGCCCGGATTTGTTCCCTGGGTAATCGTTGCGACGCTCGCCTTCTGCGGAGGACTGGTGCATGCCCCCACGAATTATGATGCACTCACTTACAGGATCCCCCGCCTGTTCTACTGGCTTCAAGAGGGACATTGGTTCTGGATTGAAGATGCCAGTTTCCGCCTGAATATCGCGGCTACGGGCTTCGAATGGCTTTCGGCTCCTCTGGTCCTTCTGACGAGAGGTGACCGTTGGCTGTTCCTTCTCAACCAGGTTTCTTTTCTGCTGCTGCCTGCCTTGTTTTTTATTGCAGCCCGAGGGCTCGGTATCGGAGGAAGGGAGGCGAGATGGTGGATGTGGATTGCCCCTTGCGCCTATGGCCTTGTTCTTCAGTCCGCCAGCATTGGCAACGATCTTCCTGGCGCGTTCTACTTCCTTGCATCGGTGGCATTTACTTCGCGGGCAAGACAAAGCCATACTGTCTTATGCCTTGGTCTTTCGGCGCTATCCGCGGTTCTGCTAACTGGGCTGAAGGTTTCCAATCTCCCACTTGGTCTGCCGCTATTCATCTATTGGGTGGCAAACGCCTGGCAACTTCTGCCAACCAAGCGTATACTGGTGCTTGGTGCCGGACTGGCCCCCTTGGCGCTTGGCGTTTCCTTTTTACCAATAGCTTTCGCGTGCTCCAAACACACCGGAGTCTGGTCAGGGAATCCGGACAATCGACACCAGATAGAGCTCTCGAACCCGCTTGCAGGCCTTGCGGGAAACTTCATCGATTACTCCATGGGAGCGCTCCAGCCACCACTTTTGCCGGGGAGCAGAAAGATCGACACCTTGATCACGGACAAGCTGGACACCACGACCTGGTATCCATGGATGCAAGAGTCTTATCCCAGATTCAGGATCACTTCCGGAGGAGAAATGCCTTCGGAGGAGTACTCGGGAATCGGCCTCGGAATTACCCTGGCAGCGATTGCTTACCTGATTTCAGGAGGAAGCTTGAGAAGCTGGCGAAGAAAGGGTGTATTGCTGATGCTTTTCACTCTCGGTGTGCTTCTGTCGGCCGCTGTGTTCTTCGCCAAAGTTGGCGGCGGAGCGACTGCGAGGCTCATGTTGCCTTGGACGCCCGCCATTCTTCTCGTGGTGGCCGCCTTCGGCTCGGCCCGCCGTTTCGGCTCCAGCCACCTGCTCGCATCAATGCCAGCCGTGATGATTTTTCCGGCCCTGCTACTCAATCCGAATCGCCCGCTGATCCCAAGTCACCTGATCCAAAGCATACCTGCGATTCCAGCGGGTGTGAGAGAGAGGATGCTCGAAGTTTACCGTGTCTATGATGGGAGAAATGACCTGCTGAAGCCATTTCGTGAATTGATTCCGGATGACGCCAACGTTGGGTTTGCCGGAGGTGAAGACCACTCGTCGGCTTCCTTGTTTCGCCCCCTTCGGCGTATCAAGGTCATTGAAGTGGGAACTGAGAATCTTGACAAAGTCGACTGGATCGTCGGTACGAAAGAAAGCCTCGCCGTGAGGCTGGGTGCGACTTCCGATCTTGCGGAATTCGAAGAATACCGGAGTTCGGAAATCACTTCCAAGGTGTCGAAAGGGGCTGAATCCTGGTTGCTACTGCACCGAATTGGAAGCGAGTAGGAAGTCTGACCCGGAACCAAGTTGCCCGACATCGAACACCAAAAATAAAGTTTCATGGACTCATCCCGATTCAAACTCATCCTCTTCATTCTCATTGCGTCGATCTTCGCATTGTATCTTGGAATTGCTGCCGCGACCGCGCAGGTCAAGGCAATGGCTTGGATGTCGGGCGGAATTTTCGCCGCGATTTGTCTTCTCCTTGGTAAAAACGTCTGGGTACTCATCCCGGCCACCTTGTCGATGAAGGGGGGGCTCAACTTGTTGCCCGGCCAGATTCCTCCATGGGTCTTCATGACCATGGTGGTGGGAGGACTCTTTCTCATGCGGGTGGCTCTCAGGAAACAGTCAATTACAATTCGTTGGACATGGATTGAGACCGCCGTCCTCTTGGTAGGCCTGACCATTTTTCAAGCGATGCTCAGGAATCCGGTGGGACTTCAATCTCTCGGTGGGGCCACTGCGGGAGGACGACCCTATTTCATCTTCGCCTTCGCCGCCTCGGCCTACTACCTGATTGTGGTTTCGCGACCAGATGCCAAATCGTGGCGCTTGGCCGCCATTCTCTATATCATACTCGGAGTTTGTGATGGCCTCATCCAGGCAGCTTCCGCATTGAGCCCCGGTTTCGGGATGATGATGATTAGAATCTACTCCAACGTCTCGGTGGAGGAGGCAACCATCTCTGGATCGGGTTATGACCTTGACGAAACGCGCTTGGCCTTCCTTGCTCAGATTGGGGCAATCCTCTGCATGATCGCCTGCAGCTTCTGGCGTCCGCTCGCGACTTTGGACATCAGGAAGCCTTGGAGGGCGTTGATCGGCGGAATTGGAATTGTTTGTATCCTCCTGAGTGGCTTCCGCGGAGCATTAGCCGGTGTTTTTACTCGCTTCGCCCTTGGTTCCTTCATCCGCGGTAAGGGGCTTGACCTTCTCTTCGTCGTCTTCGCGAGTTCACTCGTGGTGATTGTGATCGCGATGGGCGATCTGGGGACCAAGTTGCCATTTGGTGTCCAGCGCATTCTTTCCTCGGTTCCGATCCCGATGAATCTCAATTATCAGGCGGTCAGAAGTGCTGAAGGAAGTTCCGAGGACCGGTTTGAAATGTGGGAGATTGTTTTGCGGTCGGATCGATTCATTCAGAACAAGGTCCTCGGAGACGGATTCCAGTTCAGCGCCGTTGAAATCAAGGCCATGAGTGAAGTGCGTGTCCCCGGGAGTCCGATCAGTCAGATGTCTTGGATGGACCGCTCTCTCGAGGTCGGAAACTACCATGGCTTCCACGTGGAGACGATTCGCTTCACGGGGGTGCTTGGTCTGCTTGCGGCCACTTTCGCACTCCTTGTCTTCGCTGTCTACGCGTGGAAGGCGATTAAGCTTCATCGGGGAAACGAACTTTGGGGCTACGTGATCTTCATCTGTATGCCTGTGGTAATCAATCCGTTTTGGTACTGGCTGGTCTTTGGTTCGTACCGTTCGGGTTATCCCGAATTGATCGCAATGGCGGGCATGGTGAAAGCGATCTATCAAATCGGGCTAAGCCGATCTGTTGTTTCCGAGCAAAATGCACCAGATCATCGCGAGCAAACAACCCGCAAAACTGCTGCTAGCCCCGGGTGATTTGGAGGGAAAAGACTAACCTGATAAAAACTGGGGAACATCAACCTGGTGCTTAGTGGGTTATTCCAAAGGAATCCTAAATAAGCTTCACCAAACGAATCTTACAATTATTAAACTGTCTCTTGTGGAAAGCAGAAGTTATCCAGCCGAGAACCTTTAGCGATGGTTATGAACCCTGGACATAGGATCATTCTCAATACCCTCGCGACTTACGGGCATTCGTTACTGAGTCTTGTAATGAGTCTTTTTAGTGCCCGATGGGTCCTGAAAGCTCTTGGTGAAGTGGACTTCGGGCTCTTCGGAGTGGTCGGAAGCATTATTCTTTTGGTGACCTTCCTGAACGGAGCTCTATCAGTGGGGGTGGGCCGTTTTTACGCATATTCAATCGGTCAGGGGGAGAATATTGCAGCAGAAGCCGCAGGCGATGATCTCAATCGCTGGTTTAACACAGCCTTTTCAATCCATTTGCTGTTACCAATTATTTTGATCCCGATTGGTTGGCCGATCGGTGAATATGCGATCCATCATTGGCTCACTATTCCTGCCGAGCGAATTGATGCATGTGTTTGGTTGTTCAGGGTTTCGCTAATTGGCGCGTTCGTAGGTGTCTTTTCGGTGCCGTTTACTTCGATGTATACGGCTCATCAATTGATTGTAGAACTCGCGGTCTTCAATATCATCCGCTCGTTGGGAACCTTTGTTGGAGCCTGGTTCCTTATGAGGGCGGAGTCAGATCGCCTTGTCTTTTATGGCATTTACATGATCGCAATTACTGCAGGAACTCTCATTGTCCAGATTTTTAGAGCTGCAATAAAGTTCCCCGCCTGCCGACCTTGCTTGGACTACATGTACGACCGCGGATATCTGAGAAAACTTTTTGCGTTTGTTGGCTGGAAGATGTTTGGCATGAGTTGTGTTGCCTTTCAATCTCAGGGAACACCGGTGCTTGCCAACCTCTTCTATGGGCCAGCTGTAAATGCAGCTTATAGCGTCGCAAATCGTCTATCGATCCAGGCGACGACTCTATCGGCAGCGATGACGGGAGCTTTTCAGCCGGCTCTAACTTCTGCCGAAGGTAAGGGAAATCGAAAGGCAATGCTAGGCATGGCAACAAAAGTCAGTAAATTCGGCTCACTGTTGGTGATGTTCTTCGTAGTCCCATTGTTCCTGGAGATGGATTCGGTGCTTGTGTTATGGTTGGAGAATCCACCAAAGCATTCGGGAGTATTGTGCCGTTGGATGTTGCTCATGCTACTAATCGACAAGCTCACGGCGGGTCAGATGCTCGCGGTGAATGCCTTTGGCAAAATCGCAGCCTATGAGCTCATCCAAGGATCTGTAATCTTCCTCACATTGCCTATGATCTGGATTCTTTACAGGCTTGGCTACGGCCCCCCTTCTCTCGGAGTGGCTTTGTTCGTATCGACGTTGATCTATTGCATTGGGAGAGTGATTTTCTTCTGGGCTCTATTCAAGGAAAGTCCAAGAGATTGGATTCGGTGGGTGGTCATCCCTACAGGAAGCATAGCGATAGGATCGTATTTGGTTGGTGCAATAGTCATGAGCCTTCTTGATCCCGGACTTGTGAGACTATTGAGCGTATCGGGATTGAGTACTGCCTTCGTAGGGGTAACTGGCTGGATTTGGCTGCTCGATCATCAGGAGCGGCGCTACGCTCTTAACGTTCTGGCGGGAGGGGCGCGCAAGCTTAAACTCCGGACGTCACTTCTTTGAGTTTCCGATATGACCCACCTGTAGGAGCACCTGTTTTAGCACTAAAGAACGATTTATGAGTAATTGGCTAAAGTCCCGGCTGAAACGTCGGCTACGTGAAATAGTGGATGGGTTCGTTCTTGCTCCGATGCACGAGAAACAGAAGCAGTCCTTTGGGTCGCAGGGAGTACAAAAGCTTCTCGGAGAAAGCTACTCGACTTTGCACGGCTGCGTCTCGTTTGATGATGTCGGTTTTGGGGTCTATTCAGAGTTCGGTGAGGACGGGATGCTATTGTATCTCTTTTCCATTCTCGGGCACGGTAACCGAAAAGTTGTGGAAATTGGATGCGGGAATGGATCACAGAACAACTCCGCGAATCTCATCGTTAATCATTATTGGAACGGGGTCCTCTTCGATGCCGATTCGAAGAATTGTCGAGCTGCGGAACGCTTCTTCCATCAGGCACCATCTACTAAGTTGCTTCCTCCCCGGATCGTCAATCAGTTCGTGAACCCAGACAATGTCAACAAACTACTGGAAAATGAAGGCGGTTTGGCGAAAGGGGAAATAGACTTGCTCTCTTTAGATATCGATTCCATCGACCTCTGGGTCTTGGAAGCCATCACCATAGTGCGTCCCCGGGTGATTGTTCTTGAGATCAACAGCCGTTGGGGGCCGGGGGAATCTATGACTGTTCCGAAGGACGGTAAGGGTGCACCGGCCTATGTTGAGGGATATGGCATGTTATTTGCAGGCGCATCGTTGGATGCATTCGTCAAGCTTTTGAAGCCAAAAGGTTACCGTCTAGTTGGCGCTAATCATGTTTCGACGAACACATTCTTCGTCAGGGAGGAATTGTGTGATGAAAGACTCCCTGCGGTTTCAATCGAGTCAGTTCTCATGAAGGATAGAGCCGTATCGATCAGGTCCAAGTGTCGGGAAAAGATGAAAGACTACCCCTGGATAAGCTACTAGGGCTGTAGCCGTCTCAATCAAGCAGCTCCACTTTAAATCAAACACATCAAACAGCAATGATCGCAAAACACAAAAACGTGCGGATCCTATTGTCGCTCTTGAAGCAAAATAATATTCGACATTTTGTCATCTCTCCCGGAAGCCGTAACATGCCGCTGGTTCGGAGTATTGAAGATGATCCTTTCTTTACTTGTTTTTCAGTCGTCGACGAGAGAAGCGCCGCTTATTTTGCGGTCGGAATGTCTTTGGAGTTACGGGCTCCCGTAGTAATTACCAGCACCTCGGGGCAAGCCACTCGGAATTACCTCCCCGGGATGACTGAGGCCTATTACCGAAAAGCACCTGTGCTTGTGGTTACAACTGACTATGATGAAAACTATACCGGAGAACTGAACATGCAATCGGTCCGGCAAATCGGATTACCCTCGGATACTGCGAATGTTTCGGTCGATATTTCGATTATCAAAGACATCCGGGACCACCATTTGGCGACTCGACGTTTGAATGTTGCTATTGATGCACTGACGAGGAATGGAGGCGGCCCCGCCCATGTAAATCTTCGAATCGACGAGCACTGGGACAGGGGTGAGGATCAGTTGGAGACCGCTAGAAGGATCAGGCGGCATATGCCACTGGACGATGAATGGCCGACTATTGGAAGGCGAAATGTGCTTCTGGTAATTGGGCAGCATCACCCGATGAACGCCGCAGAGAATCGTGCTCTTACCGCATTTGCCCGGACACACAATACGGCGATCTATGTAAATCATATATCAAACTATAATGGCGAGAAGACGGTACACGGAAACCTCCGGCTCACGACGGGAAGCTTTGAGAGTCTAAAGCCGGATCTGCTGGTCACCATTGGAGGTCATCTGGGCGATTATCCTTTGGATGGAAATCTGAAAAGGTCTGGAATTGAGCACTGGCGGGTCTGTCCGAGCGGCAACTATTCAGACTCCTACAACTCCCTGACGAGGGTCTTCGAATGTCCTGAGCATTACTTTTTCGAGCGCATGGCTGAAGCAGGGGATATCGAGACGTCGTCGGAGTATTATGAGAGGTGGATGTCAGAGATCGCAGGAACCAAAATTCCAGAGGACTTTCCGCTCACTCATGCGCTTGTTGCGTCCCGGTTGTCACCTATAATACCGGTGGACGCGAATCTTCATTTTGCGATCCTGAGTAGCCTTCGTTTCTGGGAATTTTTTCACTTGGCTCCGACAATCAGATGCTACTCGAACGTGGCTGGGTTTGGAATAGACGGCGATCTCTCGACGTTTCTTGGGCAATGTGTTGTCAGTGACGTTTTGAACTTTCTGATCATTGGTGATCTCGCTTTCTTTTATGACATGAATGCACTCGGGATCCGCCACCTAAAGAATAACGTCAGGATCGTCCTGATCAACAATCGGGGTGGTGGAGAGTTTCGAATCAACACTCACGCTGCAGACAAATTTGGTGACAGTTCCAACCGACATATTGCCGCAGGAGGTCACTTTGGGGAGTCTGCGGAAGGTTGGGTGCGGAATAATCATTTCAATTATTTGTCTGCCAAGACCAAGGACGAACTTGACAGCGTATTGCAGGAATTCATAGGCCCCTCGGAGAGTCCCGTCCTTCTCGAAGTATTCACGGCAATGAAGGAGGATGCGAAGTCACTTCAGGCTATTATTGATGCCAATGATCATACTCCGAGGTCCCAAAAAATGGCAAACGCCCTTAAAGCGAGCATTCCCGGCGAGATGAAGTCAGGGATCAAGAAATTCATTGGCAGGTGATGCTGAAACGGCCAACGCTACTCGATTGAATAGGCCTGACCTGTGAAGGATAATCCAGTAAGTTTCCAGAACCCGCATGCAAATGTTCTCCAGAATTGAGCAACTAGTTGGTCGAATCGTGAATACAGCAAAGCAGGTGCGGAAGTGCTGGCTGGCCGGCGGTGTAACCCTGGTTAGAGTTACGCAGATTCAGCGAGGGCAAGTTCTCAAGGGAAAAAGGGTTCTTGTTACGGGTGGAGGATCCGGAATCGGTCTGGCCATCGCCGAGAAGTGCATTGAGGAAGGGGCGGACGTTCTCATAACCGGACGTTCTGAAAGCCGTCTCCGTAAAGCTACTGAGAAACTCAATGATGTTCATCTGCATTCATTGGTTTGGGATGTCAGTATTGTTGGCGAGCTGAATGAGAAGCTCAGTGAAGCGGTGCAAATCATTGGTGGCGAATTTGATGTACTAGTTAATAATGCGGGCCTTCTTGGTGGTAATGGCCGCTTCCTTGAACTTTGTGAAGAAAGGTGGGATGAGATTACTAATGTCAATGCGAAGGGGCTCGTCTTCCTTACTCAGGCTGTTGTAAGGCGATGGCGCGCGAGTAACAATAGGGGAAAAATTATAAATATGTCTTCGATGCGGGGGTCTCTCGGCGTTGTTGACGGTCCGTATGGCATGTCCAAGTGGGGTGTTAATGGTTTCACTCAAGGGCTAGGGCTCCAGCTTGCCCCACACGGGATCATTGTGAATGGAATTGCTCCGGGGATCATTGCGACTGACTCGATATCCATAAAAGGTGTTGATGTCGGGGGCAATGCTTTTCTGAAGGGAAATCCTGTTGCGAGAATAGGGCTTTCCGAAGAGATCGCGGAAATTGCCCTATTTCTTATGAGCGATGCTGCCAACTACATCGTGGGCCAGACCATCGTTTGTGATGGGGGGTATTCCCTAAGGATTTAGTTGAGGAATAGTTGCGCTTTAGGGATTTTCATCACTTTCGTTCGTTTATGAAGGTTGGAATACTCAGTCTTTCCTCCGGTTACAATTTCGGAGGCACACTTCAGTCAGTTGCGCTTTCCAAGGCGCTGACTCGTTTAGGGCATGATGTGACAATGCTCGATTACTGGCCGGTTTCGTCCAGAAAGGTCGCGCCGTGGAGGGGGTGGGGTCTGAGTCATCCGGATCGTTTTGAGCGGATCCGCAAACGATGGGCAGAGATCCGACACCTCAGGCCCTTTACTGAGAAGTACGATGCGTTCAAAAAACGCGAACTGAAGTGGACGAATCGGTGTTTCGATAGGCAGGCGCTCGACAATGAAGCCGCCGGCTTGGATGCGGTGGTCGTCGGAAGTGATCAGGTTTGGAATCTTCGCTATCACCCTGATCCGAACTACTACCTTGCAGGGCTGGAGGCCTTTAAGGGACTAAAAATTTCTTACGCCGCTTGTTGTGGAAATCCCGCCCAGGGATGTCCGGATTGGACAGGTGAGGCTCTAAAGGATTTTGACCATGTCAGCGTGAGAAATGCTTTTACTGCTGATTGGGTCAAGCGCTGCAGTGTTAATGCGGTGAGCCCAAGTGTGGTTGCTGACCCGACGCTCTTGGTAGACGATTATCCCGCTGGAAATTTGCAACTCCCCGGGAAGTACATCGCGGTCTATTTCATCGGCATGGGCAGCGATGAGGAGGATCGGAAGGCGATCTCCAAGCTTCGGAGGCGACATGGAGATCTCCCGGTTGTCTGCCTAATGCCGACAGGGATTTCCATTCGTTTCAGAGATTGTTATGACGAAATTCTCTGGAATCTTGATCCGTTTGAATGGGTTGAGGTGATTCGTCGAGCGACCGCCGTCTACACCGACTCGTTCCACGCAATTCTTTTTTCCATGCGCAATCGCGTGCCATTTCTGGCGACCTATGTGGAAGAGGTGCGAGCCCCTAGACTGATGGACTTGCGGGATCGTTTCGGCCTTGATTCGATGATCCGGCAGGCCTCGGATTTAGGTGAAGAAGGAACTCTTCCTGACTGGGAGAGGATTGAGCAGCAATTTGCGGAGGATCGGGTCGCTTCACTTCGCTATTTGGAAGGCGCTCTTGGTTAGGTCAGAAGGCCACCTTTCGCTGGTCGGTTTTACCGCCATAGATGCGGTTGCACGCGGATCTGAATATCATGAAACGATCAGGTCGCTCCTGAATAGGGTTTCGGAACTCGGGGGCGCAATGACCAAGCCACGGTTCACTTCTCATTCGGAATATTTGCGTCCATTCGCGTTCATTTGCGGATCATCATTCTTAAACGAGCTAGCTCGGATTGGGTCAGATCCTGCCGTCGGCGGTTCTGCCAAGGACCGGAAAGGTTCCGTTCATTCTCCTCTTCCGCCACTTTTGCTTGGCTCTTTTAGTCATGCGCCATCCTAAGGTTTCAGTCGTCATTCCCCTCTTCAACAAGAGCGACACGGTGCGGCGGACGATCGCGTCGGTGTGTGCTCAGGTATTTGAAGCGTGGGAGCTCATCATTGTCGATGACGGCTCGACGGACGGAGGGGCAGAACTCGTGAATGAATTTGAAGACGAGCGGATCCGCGTATTCAGACAGGAGAACGCCGGAGTCTCGATAGCGAGGAATCGGGGAATCGAGGAGGCAAACGCGGAGTGGATTGCCTTTTTGGATGCGGATGACGAATGGCTTCCCAAGTTTCTCGAAATTTTAATGCCCATTGCTGAAGCTGAAAAGGATGTGGTGATGCTTTCAGCGAATCAGCATGTCGGACTGGGGGGGCCGATGTTGTTGTCCGCGTCGCTTCCTAGCGGCCTGCAGTCCTATTTCAGGATGAACAATGGATTCATTGGTCCAGTCCACTCTTCCAATTGTCTCATTTCCAAGCAAACATTGACCAAGGTTGGCGGCTTTGTTGTCGGACAAAAGCTTTTCGAGGATTGGACATGCTGGATGAAAGCCGCCTGTGATGGAGACTTTTATTTTTTGAATCAGCCTCTATCAATTTACCATGCCGATTCGGAATGTTCGGCGAGTCGTCAAAGTCGGGAGCCCAAGGATTTCTATAGATATGCATTCGACCTCGTTCAAGCCGCGGAAGCTATTCTTTCGAAGGGTAGTTTGAGTGCCTCAAAATCAAGTGAACTGAGGTCCTATCTAAATCGGTTCATTCTACGTAGCGCCTGTCCTGGAATTCTACCGAACGGAGGACTGAAGGAATGTCGTCAGCTCCTTCGCGCGGTGAGATGGGAGGTTTTCAGGCTCGGGGACATCGTGCCTCTCCTGCTCGTGATACGGCGCTATTGTAGAGTGCTTCTATTTCCTCATTTGGACGACAGGAAAAGAAAAGAGTATTGAAGGCTCTTTCAGTAGTATTTAGTTCGTTGAATTATATCCACAATGAAGTTCCTGATCCTACGGTTACTGTGGAAAGTGGGTGGGCTTTGGCTTCGTTTGCGTGGCTGCGAAGTGAAAGGAAAAGCAATTTTTAATGGCGTGCCTCACATTCAACGAAAAGGAGATGGGAGGATCGTGATTGGAGAGGGTGTTACAATCAATAGCAGCTTGTGGTCAAATCCGCTGAATACCAGAGGAGCCACCAGTTTGTTTGCAGGTTCAGGCGCTGTCCTTGAGTTGAAGAAGGAGTCTGGCATCTCGGGGTCGCAGCTCGTGGCGAATATCGGTATCGAGATTGGGGAGGGATCATTCGTCGGTGCCGGTTGCTTACTGTGTGATTCGGACATGCATGAAGTGCCACTTGGCAGTGGAGGAGCCATTAAGATGGCTCCGATCCAAATTGGCAAACAGGTATTTGTGGGAGCGCGTTCGATCATTCTAAAAGGCGTTAAAATAGGAGATGGCGCAATTGTTGGAGCGGGCTCCGTTGTCACTAGGGATATTCCGTCCGGTGAAACTTGGGTGGGGAATCCCGCCCGCCGTGCCATTGGGAATCAGGACTAAATCTTCAAGGAGTGCTTTGATGACCGATACTTTTCATTTCTCATTTTCTTTTGCCCATCATGGTCGTTATTCATCCTATCATCGTTTTCTGCACTATGTGGAGGCTCCTGATGCGGCGTTTGACTCGACGAATAGGCTGGTCAATCGGATTCCGAGTTCGATGAACCGGAGGATTTTGACCGCATGGCGCCAGTACAGCGAAAAAGCAGCCTGGAAAAAGGCCAACGAGCTTGAGGCGAAGACTTTCCACTATCTCTATCCAGAGAACACCTGCTTCAAGCCTGAGGTTTTTAGAGGGAGGAAGAAGATCCTACTCAGTTGTCACCAGCCTCGCCGAGTGGTAGAGGGGCGTATCGAGAGCGGAAAGTTCGGCAACATGTCCAAGGCTTTAGCTGCCGCCGACGGGGTGGTTGTGCTCGGTCCGGACGAAGTTGCCATCTATCAGGAATTGGCTCCGCAGGCAGTCGTTAAATTCATACCCCACGGAATTGATTCAGAATGGTTTTGTCCTCCGGACAAACCACTGGATTCGCTTCGTAGGAGAGGGTCCAGACGAGTTCTTACTGCGGGGAACTGGCTTCGTGACTATAGGTTCTGGGCGGAAGTTGTGAACCGGGCAGCTGAAGACAGAGCTGGAATCGAATTCATCATTCTTGCAAACCGTGAGACGATAGACGGAGCTCTTGCTGAATTAAGTGACGGGGCTCGGAAGCTGGTCGTGCCTCATTGTGGGATCAGTGACGAGCATTTGAGGGAGCTATATTGGACGGTAGATCTCGTCTTTCTTCCCCTTCTCGATGCGACGGCAAACAACGTGGTATTGGAAGCTTTAGCTTGTCAAAGAGCGCTACTCGTTAACGACATGACAGCAACAAAGGCCTATGCCAACGATGGAGCCTGCTACTTTTCTTCCGATGGCGTCGATGATGCCTATGGTAAGCTTCTCAACTTACTGGAGGATCAGGGTGCACGTGAAACCCTCGCTAAAGCGGGGCGCCGGAGAGTTGAAGGGCATCTTGCCTGGCCTAAAGTGATTGAACGACATCAGGCAATGAGCACGCACCTTTCGGCGCTTTAAGTCATCTAGGTCTGTAGGAGATTCCTGGCGGTTTGTGGCATGGGGCTGCTTGGACATTTATTTTCTGGGGTGTATGGCATGGTCTATGGCTATCGGTGAATAGATGTTTTTCCCAGTGGCGGGGGAAGGTCTCCAAGCCAAGTGATCTGGAAGGCATTGGAAAGTGCGTATTGGGTTGGGCGGGGACAATGCTCATTGTTATCTTTGGCTGGTTGCTTTTCCGATCGATCGACGGCCATCAGGCGCTCCGAATGATTTCGGGAAACTTGAGTTTTAGAGAAGGAATCCAATGGTTTCCGCCGGTGGTGATTCTATGCATTGGTTTGGTGATGCTTCGGCATTTATTTCTGATACTCCCAGGGGGCGAGGATGCGATGGATCTTCGTCCTGAAAGGATTCGGACAAGCTTCGCGCTATTCGTAATGGTCGCGACAGTCATCTTGTTCCGTCCTCACACTACACGACAAAATTTCGAATCAGAGGTCGTCTGATAATCACTTCAAAAAACTCAGAGAGTGCTTCGGCGAAACGTTGCGGGCGGATCAGCATGCGGTGGAGGCTTTCGAATCCTCGACGGAAGATGCTCTTGGC
>CAZVMS010000351.1:0-16311 GCA_964628795.1 uncultured Haloferula sp.
TACATGAAGGGGCGGAAAATCACTGCTGAAGAATTCGGCGAAATAACCATCAAGCGCAACAAGTTCCATGGTGAGTGGAATTATGAAATTCATCCAAATGAATAGGTGAGTCCGGTAGTTTATTGTTTAGCGCTGCCTTAGCTACTCTAATTTGGAGGATGATGATGCGGACGGTTTGAAGAACTTCGAAGAAGCTGTTCTTGGGACGTCTTCTCAATCCGAAGATACCGATGGGGATGGCTATAGTGACCGAGCTGAATTTGTGCTCGGAACTTGGCTGAATGAGGGCTTGGACCCATTCACTAGCAATAGTGGTTTCAGCTCCGATCGCGACTCCGACGCCATGCCCGATGTTTGGGAAGTGGATATTGGATTGAACGTGTTTGTAGACGACCGGAACGACGATCTCGATCTGGACGGCCTGAGCAATATTTCTGAGATCACTATCAGTACTCGGGTCGATCTTTACGATACTGACAATGATGACCTATCCGATGGATTCGAGGTAACTTTTTCAGCGCATTCTCCGCCACTTGATCCACTGATTGACAATTCTGACCTTAGAGATAGTGACAGCGATACAGATAACTTCAGCCTATTCGGTGAGCAGCTGGCAAGCACTGACCCGACGGACGACGATAGCGACGATGATGGCCATGAAGACGGGGACGAGGTGAATGCGGGTAGTGATCCTGCGTCCGATGAAGAAGCCCCTAATGATGTCAATGGACAGCAAGGCAACCTGGATGTAGCCAACCCAGAGGACATCGAAGAGCCCGAGCCCCATTGTAATGACATCAAGGACGAGCTAGTAGTTTTCCCTCCGGAAGACTGTATGGACCCTCCCGTAGGGGGAGGCGACGACCCGGAGAATCCGCAGCAGGAAGCCATTGTTGCTGGAGCCGTCAAACTATACATCAAGCATCCTCTTCATCTCATTGGGGACGAGAACACATTCCACGTATGCCGAGAAAATCATGACCGGCGATTCTCGTGGTCGAGAATGAAGATGCAGGCCAGAAACAACTTCGCCGATGTTCCTCAGCCGGTCGTTTGGCTCTACAAAAACACTGAAGGCGACACAGTCAGCAAGAAATGCGGTATTTCGAACTGCATGAGCATGCGGGCAGAAGGATGGGACGGAATCGAGAAAGAGTGGTATGAGGCCAAGTGGGAAGAAATGGAAGTCAGGTTCCCGACTGCCGGGGAAATACTGGAGGATGAAACTGTTCAGAAGGCTATGAAGCGGTACTGGGAAAATACCAAAGACACTGCGGATACCTTCAGTGGAACAGGCAGAGTTGCAGAATATGGCGCTTTCATTTACTTCAATTCGGAGACGAACAGTTACGAGGTTCCTTTCCACGCCAAGGGGCCTGTCAAAGGGCCGGCGGATGGCCTTGATGAAGTCCAAATGAATTTAACGCCTCCCAAGAAGGAAACCAACCCATATGTCACACCCGACAAAACAGGGACGTTCATCGTTGCTGCATTTCACACGCATCCACCGCTACATCATTGGTATCAAGGTAACCCATTCTTACTAGGTTCCGGTCCTAGCGAGGACGACATGCAATCTGCCCAAAATCTGAAAATGGGCGATAAACCCTTCAAGTTGCCTCAGTTCGTTATCGATGTTTCTTCAGGTATTGTTTATGATCAGAACACGGAATTTGATTCGCCAGGGTATGTTCATATATTTGGCTATGCTAGGCGATCGACGACCGGCGAGAAGGGCGAAGAAAAAGTTATCGGACCTGACTTCGAATGATGAAAAGAACACTCAGACTTCTTTCGGTAGCTTTTGGGATCTCAGTAGGGTGTT
Organism: uncultured Haloferula sp.; assembly: GCA_964628795.1. Classification (GTDB taxonomy): domain Bacteria; phylum Verrucomicrobiota; class Verrucomicrobiia; order Verrucomicrobiales; family Akkermansiaceae; genus Haloferula. The sequence goes on from CAZVMS010000351.1 coordinate 1,826, forward strand.
TGGAAGCTCAGTCGAACAAAGGCATTGCCCTCGATACGCACAAAGGAAAAACTTTTGAAGTGGCCTTTGGGAAACAAGAAACCATCAGCTTCCTCAAGGTTTACCGCGACGGAAAACTTGTAGCTCATGTTCAAGATCCCGACAAAACCAAGCGCATTTTGATTGAGTTATTCGATGACTTCTATCCTCTTTGGAAAGATAACAAATGGAAAGACATTGACGCACTTCACCTGGACAAGCCTGACCCAAAAGGAGGATCGCATTTTAATCCCGAGAATGGTGAGATGCTCGATGGATTCACGTTCGTGGTGATTAGCGACCTTGTCTTCCTCGAACCGCAAACCCAAAAAGGGAAAGAAATCATCAACAAGATTTTTGTTGAGCGACTAAAGGATCATCCATGGGCCAAGGTTACGAACACTTCTGAGTCAAATCACAAGAGTGGCCCGGAGTAACCGCGAAGCCCAGAATCGGTGGGTGCCACTTCGACACCGCGAATGGGGATGAAAAAGGCGACCTGAAAAAATCCTGAGGTTGGCCGGATGAATTGTCTCCGATTCTCGTCTCTGTAGCGGAGAGGCAGAAAACTGGGATGGCGGACCGGGAGGAATTGCCTCCGTTCCACTCCGGTCATTCCTTTTTGGCTCGCGGCCCGCGAGCGGGTGGGGTCGCGGTCACTGACCGCTGCCGAATTCAAACCCACCTTCGCGATGCTTCGGTAGGAGCTGCCTCCCCCCCCGGAAACGCCATCACCCGACCCCAGCAGACTGGAGTCGGGTGATGGCGGACCGGCAGGGATTCGAACCCTGGGTACCCTTTTAGGGTACGCACCTTTAGCAAAGGTGTGCTTTCGACCACTCAGCCACCGATCCAATGGAGACTTGCGTCTGGCGCAGGTTGAACCACAAGCGCCGATGCTCGTCAATGGTTCCGATATAAAAAAATCAAGCAGATGTGAGACTTGCACGGAGATGTCCGGGGGTGTCGCTTGGGTTGGTATGAATTGGTATCGAGTATCGGCCCTAGCTTGGCTTCTGACCATGGTCTCCTGTGGGTTCATCGGTGGGGACAAGGGGGACGAAGAAAAGGAGAGGCCTTCGGCGACGGCACCGAAGTTGGTGGGGCGGATTGCGTCGATCAATGAGAAGGAGCGCTTTGTGCTGATTGAGGGATACGGCGAGTGGAGGCTTGGTGACGATCTGCTGCTTTCCAGTTTCGGGGGGGAGAACGAACGTTCCGCGACCTTGATGGTCAGCGGGGAAAGGATGGGGCGATACACGGCTGCTGATTGGAAATCAGGAGAATTGAAGGTTGGTGATCAGGTCTATGCCCGGCCTTTGAAGGAAGTAGAGCCGGAGAAAGAGGAGGGAAGTTTGAAAGAAAGCGACACCCGAACGGAGGAGAAAGGGTAAAATTTGAACAAATTCGGTAATGAAAGCCACTGATTTTCAGTGTTTTAAAAAAAGCGTCCGCAATACCGCGCTGTTTTTGTAATTTAGCTCTTGTGTAATGTCCGGTCTTCTTGCTAGCTTGGTCTTCGCAATGGCTGTGCTCCCTTACATGTCCCGAAACATGAATACTACAACCAGCCATGAAATTGACCACCCCCGGTCCTAACGGACCAAACCTGCATGCAGATGCAGATCGCCTCGCTGACTTCGTCTTGTTTACGCAACGCAGTTGCATCCTAAACCTCTCGACGGAACTCAACAAAGGCAACGTGTCGTTCCCTCAGTTCTTCCTTCTGGCCTATCTTTCCAGCGAAGAATATCTGACCATGTCGGATATCGCGAAGAAGATGGGTCACTCGACCGCTGCGGCCACTGGTCTCGTCGATCGTTTGGAAAAGTTGGGTTACGTCGAACGGGTTCACGCCGCTGAAGACCGCCGTAAGATTATGGTTCGCATCACTCAAAAGGGTGTCGGACTTGTATCGAAAATGCGTTCTGAAATTGCGTCGGACCTTGCTGGAATCTTGTCCGAAATGGATGAGGACCAAGCAGATGCCGTTGAGCACACGAAGCGGGCCCTAAAGAGCCGCGCCATCGCGTGAGCATCGAATCTGCTGACATAGCCCCCAATTGCTGATTCGATAGCGCCCTCGTTACGTTAGTGCCGTGACGGGGGCGCTCTCTTTTTTGGACCTATTGAATCGGATTCCTGGTTTTCGGGCAGACTTCGTGCATCGGGTCGATGGTGTCGACGTGGATGCGGATCGTGATGAGGTGCTTGATCGCCTCTGGCCGCATCATCATTCGCGGGTGCGTGAGGTATTTGGAAAAGACGATTGGTGGCGTGCCGAACAGGTCCATGGAAATGCCATCGTAGAAGTGGGTCGTGGAGGCCCTGCAGAAATGCCGGACGTCGATGGACTGGTAACGGCAGAGCCTGGTCAGGTGCTGGGGATCTATGTGGCCGACTGTGGTCCGATCTATTTGGCGGATCAGCGGACGGGTGCGATCGGACTGCTGCATTCCGGGAGAAAGGGAACCGAGCTTGGGATTTTGGAAGAGGGGCTGCGGAAGATGACGGAGCTTTACGGGACCCGCCCGGGGGATGTGGTGGGGGTGCTTGGTCCGTGTATTCGTCCGCCAGACTACGATGTCGATTTCGCTGCGGAAATTGTTCGCCAAGCGGAGGAGGCAGGTGTCGGAAGTTTCACCGACTGCGGGATCAATACGGCAGCGGATCTCGCTTGGTATTATAGTTACCGGGTTGAGATGGGGCGGACGGGTCGCCTGTTGGCTTTGCTGATGCGCGAGGAGGAATGACTTGGTTGTTTTCCCGCCAAGATTCATTTAGAGAACTCAACCCCAGCTGAATCCGGAGGTTTTCGTTAGGTAATCGGCGCTCCCGACGGATCCCTGCATAAATCAATGACTCACACACAAAACCACCGTCGATACCATCTCAGGGGTCCACAAGATCCATGCTGATCATGCGGCCATCGTGCGCCTTCTCATCAGCCAGGCCCTCTCCCGCCTGGCCGCCGACAGCGAGGAGATCGTGTTGGATTTCGATGCCACCGACAATCCACGAATGACGGCGCTGGAATCGTTGGGGAAACGGCTGAGAATTCGGGGAACTCGGTGCCTTTGGTCTTTGCCCTGATTGTCTTGAATGCGGCGGTTGACGCTGTGGTATGATCGAAGCGGCGATCAGTTTGATGGGTATTTGGTTCATACTTTTGGGGCGTGGCGGGCGGATTTAATTGGAATCCGGTGCGCTGCCGCTGGAGATATCCCCGATTTTTCCCGCCGAATGGAACGAAGCTTCCACGTGGGTCTTTACAATTCCAGCCTGTCCTGCCAGACCACTGGAAATTTAGCTGCCACGCGCGTCCGGCAGTCAAAAAACACGTCCCACCATGCCCAAAGATACCTCGATCAAGAAAATCCTCGTCATCGGCTCCGGCCCGATCGTCATCGGCCAGGGCTGCGAATTCGACTATTCCGGGGTGCAGGCCTGCAAGGCGCTAAAGGAGGAGGGTTACACGGTGGTGCTGGTGAATTCGAATCCGGCGACCATCATGACCGATCCGGAGTTCGCCCACCGGACTTACATCGAGCCGATCACTCCCGAGGTGGTGGAAAAGATCATCATCAAGGAGAGGCCCGACGCGCTGCTTCCGACGCTCGGCGGCCAGACGGCGCTGAACTGCTCGATGGACCTTTTCAAGTCGGGCGTGCTCGACAAGCACGGGGTGAAAATGATCGGGGCGAAGGCCGAGGCGATCGACAAGGGGGAGGATCGCCAGCTTTTCAAGGACGCGATGATCAGGATCGGCATCGATTTGCCGCAGTCTGGCACGGCGCACACCATGGAGGAGGCCTGGAAGGTGGCGGAAGAAATGGCCGAGTTCACCGGCAACAAGTTCCCGCTGATCATCCGTCCGGCCTTTACGCTCGGCGGCCAGGGGGGTGGCATTGCCTACAACCGCGAGGAGTTCGAGGAGATCGTCACTCGGGGCTTGGATCTCTCCCGGACGACTGAAGTCTTGATCGAAGAAAGCCTGCTCGGCTGGAAAGAATACGAGATGGAGGTGATGCGCGACTGTGCCGACAACTGCGTGGTGATCTGCTCGATTGAGAACATCGATCCGATGGGTGTGCACACGGGCGACTCGATCACGGTGGCACCGGCGCAGACTTTGACTGACCGTGAGTATCAGATCATGCGCGACGCGTCTTTCGCCGTGATCCGCGAGATCGGTGTGGAGACGGGTGGGTCGAACATCCAATTTTCGATCGATCCTGTGACCGGGCGGATGATCGTCATCGAGATGAACCCGCGGGTCTCGCGGAGTTCGGCGCTGGCATCGAAGGCGACGGGTTTCCCGATTGCCAAGATCGCGGCAAAGCTGGCGGTGGGCTACACGCTTGATGAGTTGCCGAACGACATCACCCGCGAGACGCCGGCGAGCTTCGAGCCGACGATTGACTACGTGGTGACCAAGTTGCCGCGCTTTACCTTTGAAAAGTTTCCTACGGCAAACGCCGTATTGACGACTCAGATGAAGGCGGTCGGCGAGGCGATGTCGATTGGTCGGACCTTCAAAGAGTCGATGCAGAAGGCGCTGCGTTCGCTAGAAACGGGGCGCTGGGGATTTGGTTTCGATCCGAAAGTGCCGGCAGCGCCGACACGGGATGAAATCGAACAAAAACTCGCGGTTCCGGGTGCGGATCGGATTTTCTGGCTTCAAGTTGCCTTTATCAACGGCTGGTCGGTCGACGAGGTCTTCGAGACCACAGCGATTGATCCGTGGTTCCTCCATCACCTGAAGGAAATCGCCGATGAGGGCCGGAATCTTGAGAAGCTAAGTCTGAAGGATGCCAAGCGACTTGGTTTTGCCGATCGCCAGATCGCCCGGGCCCGCAACCTCGCCGCCGCACGTGACAGCGGTCATGCGCAATCCGACGTGGAAGCGGTGACCGAAGACGCGATCCGTGAGGAGCGGAAAGCGGCGGGCCTGATCCCTGGATATCGACTGGTCGATACCTGTGCGGCGGAGTTTGAAGCCTACACGCCTTACTTTTACTCCAGCTACGGGGATGAGAACGAAGCGCGTGAGACCGAGAAGAAGAGCATCATCATTCTTGGTGGTGGGCCTAACAGAATCGGTCAGGGCATCGAGTTCGACTACTGCTGTGTGCACGCCGCGTTCGCGGTGAAGGAACTGGGTTACGAGGCGATCATGGTGAATTCCAATCCAGAGACCGTTTCGACCGACTACGATACCTCGGACAAGTTGTTCTTCGAGCCGCTGACTTTGGAAGACGTGCTCAACATCTGCGATCAGGAGAAGCCCTATGGTGTGATCGTGCAGTTCGGTGGTCAGACGCCGCTCAATCTCGCGGCAGATCTTAAGCGTCACGGCGTGCCGATCATTGGGACCTCGCCGGAAAGCATCGAACTGGCCGAAGACCGGAAGTTCTTCTCGGCGCTGCTCGACAAGCTCGGCCTCAAGCAGGCGGAAGCGGGCACGGCGGTTTCCGAAGATGAGGCGGTGGTGATTGCGAATCGCATCGGCTATCCGGTGCTGGTTCGGCCGTCGTTTGTCCTTGGTGGGCGTGCGATGATGATCGTTTACGAAGACGCCGAGCTGCGGAAATACATGCGCGAGGCGGTGGATGTTTCGCCGGATCGTCCGGTCCTGGTCGACCGCTTCCTTGATGGGGCGGTGGAGGTGGATGTGGACTGCATTTCCGATGGTACGAAAGCCGTAGTAGGTGCGATCATGCAGCACATCGAACAGGCCGGTATCCACTCGGGTGACTCGGCTTGCTGCATTCCGTCCTACTCGCTTTCCGAGAAGATTCTCAAGGAGATCGATGCGGCGGCAAAGAACCTCGCCAAGGAACTCGATGTTCGAGGTTTGATGAACATCCAGTTCGCGGTGAAGGATGAAGAGCTTTACGTGATCGAGGTGAACCCACGTGCGTCGCGGACGGTGCCCTTTGTTTCGAAGGCGACGGGTGTGCCGCTGGCGAAGTATGCTGCGATGATCATGGTCGGCAAAACGCTCGATGAACTTGGCTTCACCGAGACGGTGATTCCGAAGCATTTTTCGGTGAAGGAAGCGGTGTTCCCATGGGCGCGCTTCCCGGGGATCGATATCGTGCTTGGTCCTGAAATGAAATCGACGGGTGAGGTGATGGGCATCGATGCCGATTGGGGCATGGCCTATGCGAAGAGCCAGATCAGCGCCTTCAATCCGCTTCCGACCGAGGGCAACGTGTTTCTTTCGGTGGTGGATCGCGACAAGCCGCAGGCGATGAAGGTGGCTCGTGATCTTGTGGAGCTCGGCTTTACCATTTGGGCGACCGGTGGCACCTATCAGTGCCTGAAAGATAGCGAGATTCCTTGTGAGCGACTCTTCAAACTTCATGAGCAGCGCCGCCCGAACGTCATCGACATGATGAAGAACGGGGAGATTGCTTTCGTGATCAACACACCGAGCGATCAGGCCGCGCGTGAGGATGAAGTGAAGATCCGCTCAACGGCGATTGCGGCGAAGATTTCCCACGCGACGAATCTGGCAGCGGCGGAAGCCTGCGTGTTGGCGATTCGCTCGTTGAGGGAAAATGAGCTGAACGTGAAGGCTCTGCAGGAGTATCATCAATAGGAGGTAAGACGTCATTATCGCGCGCCAAGAAATATTCCACGTGATGGAATTGGCAAAGCGGGCAGGGAAGGTGGTGACGGCTCAGATTTTCCAGAGCGACCCGCTGGTGCCGCTGACGGAAGCCGTGACAAGCCATGGACGATGGTGTGCAGCGGTTTCTTTTTGCGCGGGGACTTGGAGGCGAGATCGAAGCTTTTCTGGCTCGGTCGCCGGGCCCCATTTTTCGAGTGCCTGACAGAAGCTGCTGACATCGGGGAACCTCAGCTCTGGATTCACGGCGGTTGCCTTGTCGCAGATCTCGGCGAGGCCAGCTTCTCTCAATGGGGTGTATTCAAATGCGGCGGTGCTGGCGGGGACCCCGATGAGGAGTTCCTTGAGCAAGATGCCGATGGCGAAAATGTCTGAGCGTTGGTCGGCGGATTCGGGATTGAGCAATACTTCGGGGGCGATGTAGCCGCGCATTCCTGCTAGGCCGAAGTCACCGACCTTCGGCTCGCATGTTGCTGTTAGAAGAATGTTGGAGGGTCGGATATCGCGGTGAAGGATGCCGCTTTCATGGGCGTGGGCGAGCCCACGACAAACGGAAGCGACGATCCCGACGGCTTGGTGGGCATCGACCTTTTTGCCGTGGGCCGAGCGATGGAGGGACTTGCCGTGGACGTATTCCATGACGGAGTAGAGCAAGCCGTCGGCATCACCATAGTCATAGACCTTGATGAGATTCGGGTGGGAAAGCCGGGCCATTGCTTTCGCTTTGGACTCGAAGGTGTCGCGGAAAAGGGGATCGCTACCGAGTTCTCGTGGCAGGATCTTGATTGCGACATCGCGATCTAGGGAGCGCTGGCGAGCTTTGTAAACGGCCCCCGCGCTACCTTGGGCGATGAGGAACTCGAAGTCATACGAAGGAAGGACCAGAGAGAGTTGCTCAAGGGACGGAGCGGCGAAAGAGGTTGGCGACATTGGGAATTGGGGTGAGTGGACGAGCGGGTCGCAGAATTCGTTGGTCTTGAATTTGTGACTATTAAGGTTTCTGAATCATCCTTACTTTAGTCGTCGTTTTATTCTTTCCGCTACCCGCGATGACGTAGGTATCCGCCTGCGCAGCTTCCCCAGACGCCGGATTGCGCCTTGGGTCGATGATCTCGCCTACGGGCGGAGTGCGGCTCATGCCGGTGGTTGGATCGTGCAGGGGAATGGGGAGAGGGATAGCGGAAGTCTTGCGACCGTTCCCACCTCTATTCTGTTGGGGTGCGGCGCGCTTTTAGAAGGCCCACTTTCCCTTATCGAGCTCACAGACACAGGCGGTGAGGAGCTCGATGCAGGCGGCGATGTCTTCTTTGTGGGAAGTCTCGATGGATTGGTGAATGTGGCGGGTCGGAATGGAGACGGCACCGGAAATGGAGCCGCCGGGGACCATGCGCTGAAGGCTGGCGGTGTCGGTGCCGCCGGCGGCGAGGATTTCGGTCTGCCACTTGATCTTGTTCCGCTTCGCCACTTCTTTCATGTAGGCGATCATGCGGTAGTCACAGATCACAGAGGAGTCCATGAGCTTGATGGCCGCGCCTTCGCCGAGGGCGGTGCAGCGTTCCTGAGGGGTGGATCCGGGGACGTCGTAGGCGATGGTGGTGTCAAGTCCGAAGCCGAAGTCGGGCTTCACTTCGAGCGCGGCGACGTTAGCACCTCGGAGTCCGACCTCTTCCTGGACGGTGAAGGCGGCGTAGAAATCGTAGGCGGGCTTTTTCTTGGCTGTCTTGAGGGCGCGCAGGGTTTCGAGGAGGACAAAGACGGAGACGCGGTTGTCGAGGGACTTTGAATTCACGCACTCGCCCAATTCGAGGAGCTCGGAGCGGCGGGTGATGAAATCGCCGACGCTGACGAGCTTATCGACTTCCTTTTTCGGCAGGCCGGTATCGACGAAGAAGTCCTTGAGCGCGACGTTCTTGCCTTTTTCCTCGGGCGACATGATGTGGACGGGCTTGGAACCCATGACGCCGAGGACGTCCTTTTTCCCATGAACGAGGACGCGCTGGGCGGTCAGGGTCTTGGGATCGAAGCCGCCGACAGGATTGAAACGGACGAAGCCTTTGTCGTCGATGTGGGTGACGATGAAGCCGATTTCGTCCATGTGGGCGGCGGCCATGGATTTCCTTTTCGAGGAGCGGCCTTTTTTCAAGGCGATGACGTTGCCCATGTTGTCCGTGGTGACGGAGTCGGCGAGGCCTTTGAGTTCGGCGATGACGAGCTTGCGGATTTCCTTTTCGCAACCAGGGGCACCTGGGGCTTCACAGATACGGGCGAGGAGTGGGACGTCGATAGGCATGGGCGACTGATACGGGGAAGATGATGGATGATCGATAGAAGATTTCGCGAAACGAGTCATTCGATCAGATCGACCTAAGAGCGGTGGCAGGCGTCGCGTTTCTCTTTGTGAATGGCGTTGTGTTGGCGAAAACATGCGGCGCCAGGAGTTTTCGCAAATCGTCGGGGTCGTAGTCGGCCTCATTCCGCATGGGTCATACCATGTGTGTTTTCCAACTGAACCAATGATTTGCCATGAGTCTCCATGCCCAACTGTCTCCCGAAGCGCGTGAAGCGCTTGCCCGCCAACGTCGTCAAACCAAAGCGACGAGTCTTGTTATCGCTGTTCTCGGTACCACGCTGTTGGCGTTGGTATTAGGGTTCTTTGGTCTTCAGATCATTAAGGTGCCGCCAACGGAATTCGAAACCTATGTCTTGCCACCTCTGCCTGATGAACCTTTGATTGATGCTCCGGTAGTCGCGCGTTTCAGTCCGCCGTCCGCGCCGTCATCGATGGCCCCGCCGGTGATCGTGTCCCACCTGATGGCCCCGGATTCGATTCCGACGGTGGAAGTTCAAGCGGTCGATGCGACGGGTTTCGGGGACGAGGGTGACTTCGGTCTTGGGAGTGGGAATGAATTTGGGCCGGGTCAGGGTGAGTCGGGGCTTTTGCGTGGAGGACTTCGCGAGCGCTGCTCGAAGCAGGAGCGGCTTGCCTTGCTTCAAGAAAGCGGGGCGAGCGCGGCGACAGATGATCAGGTGGTCAAGGCTTTGCGATTCATGAAGGGCACGCAGGCGGCGGACGGCGGGTGGGGGACGAGCAATCGCGCGGCGATGACGGGGCTGAGTTTGTTGGCCTATCTTGGTCACTGTGAGACGCCGGAAAGCGAGGAGTTCGGTGAGTCCTGCCTCAAGGCGATCGTTTTTCTAACAGATCGAGGGATGTCGAAGAATGGTCGTCTGGCGGACAGCACGGCTGAGCGTCATTGGGCGTATGAGCAGGCGATTGCGACCTATGCCCTGGCTGAGGCGGAAACGATGTGCCGTGGACTTGGGATGAATGTTCCTCAACTTCGAGAAGTGGTTCAGCAGGCTGGGCAGTTGATCATTGATTCGCAGCATGCCTCTGGTGGCTGGGACTATGCTTACGATGAAGCAGGCAAGCGTGGTGGCGACCTTTCGATTACCGGTTGGCATGTGCAGGCGCTGAAAGCCTGCAAGCTCAGCGGGATTGATTTCCGCAACCTCGACCGCTGTGCGAAGAACGCGCTGGAATACGTGGCGGCGCGTCAGGCAGATGATGGAGGCTTTGGCTACACCGGGACGAGCCCCGCCGGTGCGCTCAAAACCAAGAGTCTAACAGGTGTCGGGATGCTTTCATTTCAAATGTGGGGTCAGGGATCGAAGGCTGCTGTGCGGCGGGGAGCGAAGTATGCTTCTGAGAAGATGACGTTTGAGTGGAACGGGCCGAACTGTGATCTCTACGCGCATTACTACCTTGCGCAGGCGATGTTCCAACGGGGTGGGAGTGAGTGGAGTCGCTATCAGCCAATGTTCCATCGGGCGATCAGTGAAAACCAATCCGAGGACGGCTCGTGGCCGGTGCCGGGTGGGGGAGGGAAGGTCGAGGCGGCGGGTGCGCTTTTCGCTAATAAAACGCCGGACGGTCAGCATTACCGGACGGCCTTGGCGACCTTGATGCTTGAGGTTTACTACCGATATTTGCCGGCCTCGAAGTGAAGTTCGGCAGCAAATTGGGACATCGGAGGTCCTCGAGCCGTTTTTCCCTTGCCAAAAGCGAGTGTGCTTCCTACTTCTCCGCCCCCTCGCGAGGGGTATCGGGCAGATACCAGAGCGGTCAAATGGGGCAGACTGTAAATCTGCTGGCGTGAGCCTACGAAGGTTCGAATCCTTCTCTGCCCACCATTTTCAGAATCAGGGAGTTACGAGGAATTCGTGGCTCCCTTTTTCGTGCCCTGCTTGAAGGTAGCGGGCCATTTTCGGGCCATTTTTGAACTTCTGGATCAGCCTTCTCCACCCACGTGAGCTTCCCCTTTCAGTTGAAAACCAGCAATCAAGCCCGGGTTTTGGGGTCAGGGCGTAAATCAAGGTTGGCCTCCCTCGGTTACGTTGTTCGTCGTTACCCGACCCTTGGTTCGCTCCATTCAATTACCTTTGCCAACGACCCGGCGGCACGCAACGGAATGCCGGCACGGTCCAGGCCGCGTGAATTCGCGAGGAGAGCCATGGGGCGTTCGGCTAGTTGATCGATTGGGATCACCTTCACCGACGCTGGGTTGAAGCCGGCGATGGCACTCTCCGGAAGAACGGCCGCGACTGCCGAGGAACGGACAAGCTGTGCAAGCTGGAGAAACGACCCGACCCGAGCCAGCACCTTTGGACGGGATTTGAGCGAGCTAACCCAGTTCGCGTAACGCTCATGGAACTGCCCACTAGGAAGCAGCTCGGCGATCGGAACCGAGGAGACAATCTTCGCTGGGTCCTCTCCCTGTGATCGCAACGACTTCGGGACGAAGAGCGCGTAGCCGATTTTCCCCACCTCCCAGCTCTTTACTCCCTTCGGTGCGGCGTTCTCTCGGACGATGCCAAAGTCGAGGCGGCCGTCCATTACCCCACGCACCACATCCGCACTGCGAAGGTGTTCCATCTCCATAAGCACTTCGCCCAACGCTTCCCGGCACGCCGCAAGCCTGGGGATGAGCATCCACTCCAGAATACTTGCAGCCGCTCCGATCCGGATTGCTACCGGTCGCCCGGCGACGATTTCGCGAAAGCCGTCGAGTTCTTCAAAGTGCCGCCTGATCAACTGGGCCAAGCGTTGGCCGTCTTCAGTAATCTGGATCCGCCGACCGATGAGCCGAGTCAGTTTTACCTCGAAGACGCCTTCCAGCTCCTTGATCTGACGCGAGAACTGCGACTGACGAATGGGGTCACCGTTTGCGGCCTTGGAGATGTTCCCTGCCTCAGCCACGGCAAGAAATGACCTCATGCGCTCCAGTGAGAGCCCCCCAACATTGAAAAGCTGCTCAAAATCCTTCATGACTACAAAGTCATAGTATCAGCGTTTTCCCACGTATCCAGAATCAAGTATTCGTGACAGTCTCAACCCGTATGAAGAAGTTTGATGTGATTGCCGACGTTCACGGTCGGTTCGACAAGTTGGAGAGCCTTTTGCTCAAAATGGGATACCGGCCGCAGGGAGATGGCTTCCGTGCGCCCGAAGGTCACCAGGCGGTGTTCCTTGGCGACCTCATCGATCCGAAGCCCGGCCACCCATCGCCGGGTGGCGTGAGGAAGGTGCTGAAGGCCGCTAAGGCGATGCAGGAAGCCGGAGACGCGCTGGTGATCATGGGAAACCACGAGTTCAACGCGATCTGCTTTCACTCGTATGATCCAGATGGGAAGCCGCTTAGGACACATGATGAGAAGAACCATAAGACCCACCAAGGAACGCTGGATGACTTTCCCGAATGGGAAGATCCGGCAAGCGAGTGGCTGTCGCTTTGGCTGCCATGGATGAAGCGGCTACCGATGTGGCTGGATTTGGGCGGCTTGCGGGTCATCCACGCCTGCTGGCATTCGGACCATTTCGAGCCGTTGGATGGGAGGTCTTTGGAAGATGATGGCTTCCTCCTCGCGTGTGCCACGAAAGGTGAGAAGGAGTATTTGGCTGTCGAAGCACTGCTCAAGGGGATCGAGGTGCCCTTACCCGAACCGCATTTCTTCATCGATCACACTGGGACGCCACGTCGGCAATTTCGGGCACGGTGGTGGCATGTTCCGGGCGATGGGGTGAGTTGTCGTGATCTGGTGTTTCCGGAGAGCGAGGCGATCGTGGAACTCCCGGTTGATGCTGATTCAAGGGAACTCTTCAGCCCCTACCCCGCCGATGCTCCTCCGGTGTTCTTCGGTCACTACTTCAAGCCAGCGTCTCAGTCTCTGGCTCCTGAATGTCACAATGTTGCCTGTCTCGATCACAGCGCCGCCATCGGAGGCCCGCTTGTCGCCTATCGCTGGAACGGGGAAGCCAGCATCAAACTCGAAAACTATATCAGCCACTCATGAATACCTCACCTGAACTCACACGATTCGTCGGGGAGACACACGCCTTCGCGATCCAGTTGATGAGAAACGCGGCTTACATCCAAAAGGAACTGCCCAGCCTCGACATGCCGGATTCACTCCGAGAGCAAATCACCACGCTTTGCAGCGACTTGATCGGTAGTAAGCACGACCTCATCAGCGAGGCCACAGAACTCGAAGAAGCCATGGACGAAGGCGCCAATCCTGATCGCATTTCAAGGCGCGTGAAAATGATTCTCGAATGGGTCCAGAATGACGTTTCGTCAATCCATGGATGCGTATCTACCGTCAGAGATGCGGTGGAGGAAGGAACGACTCCCGCCATTGTCTCGGTGCTCATCACGGAGTCCGCTACCAACATTCTGAATGTCACGCCCTCATTCCCTGAGCCCGATCCCAGCCGAACGGACGCCGAAGAGGACGATGATGGTGAAGAGGAGGATCCCAATGCGGATTGCTACGGATTCTATTGCGAGGATTCCTATCCAATCGGGCAACTGATTGATGCGATCTCAATGCTCATGGAGCGCCCAGGCCAATCCCCGGAAGCATTGGAGCAACTACGTGCTTTTCTCTTTGCGATGGAGCGACTGCCAATGATGACACCCGGATTTCGCATGGCCCTCGGCCTGCGTCTCGACTACGGCGGCGAGTCCGACTGGATCGAGATCCGTATGGAAGAGGATGCTTTCACCCTCGGACGTGGCTCCTGGATCGAGGGAGACGCCGGCACCGAGACAGTTTTTGAAGTCGGTCCTGACTACCGAGACGGTGATACATTCATGGCGAGCGAGTTCGCTCAGTCCTTCCAGCGTTGCTCCGAAGATCTATGCCGTGAGATCGTCATCGAAGACAGTTCCGGCCAACCTTCCAACAGTTGGCCTCTTGAAAGGGACAAACGCCGATGGGCCGGGTTGCCGTCCGCGTTCCTCTGATCTCCCACCAGAAATCCAGAACCAAAAATACAGAAACCGAATCACGATGAATGACACGCCTCTAAAATCAACCATTCCGCCCAAGCCGCCCTATCAGGTCACCCCACTCGACAATTTCGACTGGCATGAGGGTGCTGGGGTCCCAACACCGTGTCGGGATGCCGCACACGCCTTATCGGTGTCCAAGGGCATCATTGAGCGGTCGCTTGCCCACGAACACGACCAAGCAAAGGACCGGACGAGTCCAGAGGAGCTTTTCAAGCGATGGGATGACTTCGGAGATTATCCGAGCATTTACCCAGCTCTCGAACCGCCGTTCGATCCGTCCGAATACGCCCGTCAAAGAGCGGCAGAAATTTGTGATGGAACGGTCGGCGTATCCAACTAGACCCTATTCGAAAAGCCGCTGACCGACCGAAAACACGTCGCAGCCTGCGTATGAATCATTCATTGAAAATAAAATAAATACCTTGAAAAGGTGTGACGCAACATGTTGTAATTCAATAACTTAATTTCACTCAGCA
>CAZVMS010000352.1:0-1741 GCA_964628795.1 uncultured Haloferula sp.
TGCTGAGTGAAATTAAGTTATTGAATTACAACATGTTGCGTCACACCTTTTCAAGGTATTTATTTTATTTTCAATGAATGATTCATACGCAGGCTGCGACGTGTTTTCGGCCGGTCAGCGGCTTTTCGAATAGGGTCTAGCCACGAACTCATGGAAGGCGTCCGCGCTTTCCTGCTTAATGCTGTCTCTGCGTGTGGAGCTTACAACCGAATCGCGAACGAATCGTCCTTGCAAATCGAAAGCCTATCTTTTAAAATACAAGGATGATTGCGCGCGCCATTCAAAAAACTCTTGAAACAGCGCTTAGTCGGCAGGCGGCCGTCGCATTGATCGGACCGCGGCAGGTCGGCAAGACCACGCTCGCTCACGCGGTCGCTGACGGGCGACCGAGCCTGTATCTGGATTTGGAGAATTCCATGGACCGCGCCAAGTTGGCGGAACCGGAATTGTTTCTGGCCCGGCACGAGGACAAATTGGTGATTCTGGACGAGATCCACCGGATTCCCGAGCTGTTTTCAACGCTGCGGGGCATCATCGACAAGGGCCGCCGGGAAGGCCGCCGCACGGGGAGGTTTCTACTCTTGGGTTCCGCCGCCATCGAACTGATGCGCCAGAGCGAAACCCTGGCCGGAAGGATCGCCTACGTGGACATGGGGCCATTGCATGTGCTCGAAACCGGACCGGCATCCATGGACGATTTGTGGCTGCGAGGCGGATTCCCGGACAGTTTTCTGGCTACTGACGACGCGCAGAGCCTGGCCCTGAGGCGGGACTTCATCCGCACCTACTTGGAGCGCGATGTCCCGATGTTCGGCCCGCGCATCCCAGCGGAAACCTTGGAGCGACTGTGGACGATGCTCGCTCACTCCCAAGGTGGTCTGCTGAATGCAGCCAAGCTGGCTTCAGGCATCGGGGTGAGCGCACCCACGGTGACCAGCTATCTTGGATTATTCGTGGACCTGTTGTTGGTCCGCCGTCTGCCGCCGTATCATCGGAATGTCGGGAAGCGTCTGGTCAAATCGCCCAAAACCTATGTTCGCGACAGCGGCTTGCTGCACGCCCTGCTGGGCATCGGGGATCTCGATGCTTTGTTCGGCCACCCGGTCATTGGAGCGAGTTGGGAGGGCTTTGTGATTGAAAATCTGCTCGCCGTGGCCCCGCCCGGCACCAAGGCAGGCTTTTACCGTACGGCGGCCGGCGCGGAAATTGATCTGGTGCTTGAACTCGGAGCCCGACACGGCGTGTGGGCGATCGAGATCAAGCGGAGCGCCTCGTCCGGGCTCCAGAAGGGCAACCATCATGCCCTGGTCGACATCGCACCCAGCCGTTCCTTCTACGTTCACGGCGGCAGTGATCGTTTCCCCATGACCCCCACCACTGAGGCCATCAGTCTGCCCGAACTCGCCGCCGAACTCTCAGCCCTCGGGTAACATCCCTGCATTCCTTTCCCATGCTTCCCTCCGTCCTCAGTCACGAACTCATGGAAGGCGTCCGCGCCTTTCTTCGAGCGACCTATCCAACATCCACGCCCGCCTTTAAGGAAGCATTCAACCCCATTCTGGAGGGAGTCGGTCGCGACAAGCTGTTTCAGGGGCCCTATCTCGACCCTATTCGAAAAGCCGCTGACCGACCGAAAACACGTCGCAGCCTGCGTATGAATCATTCATTGAAAATAAAATAAATACCTTGAAAAGGTGTGACGCAACATGTTGTAATTCAATAACTTAATTTCACTCAGCAA
>CAZVMS010000353.1:0-41922 GCA_964628795.1 uncultured Haloferula sp.
TCGCGCCCGCATCGACGCGCCAAGCGCCGAACCGCCGAACTAGCCAGGCCGAAAGACACCGAAGGTGCCGGCCCGACTCCGGACGCTCAAAAATCCAACTTCAAAAAAACACTTGAAACCATCTGATACTACTGACCCCAAACCCACATGGGTGACTATGATGATGAACTTCATATTCAATACTTCGTAGATATTGTCTAGCGAGCTGGTAGTCACGGCGCAATCTTCTAGATGAGCAAATCGGTGGCACCGCAGGCGGCGGGGGCAAGAATTAGATATTCTGTAGCATCCTTGAAGCCGGAGGTCGTGGATCCGCTGTCCACCGACTGCCCTTCAGCAAGCACCCACAGAGAGTCAATCCCGAAAGAGAATTCCACGATGGGATGGGTGCGCAAGTCTCGATTAAGGTCTCAGAAGATTCGCTTGGGTTTCGGCCAAATGCAGGACCGACCCCAAACCAATGAAAGGACCGACCCCAAACCCAATGGGTTTCGGCCAAATGCAAAATGAAAGGACCGACCCCAAACCCAAACCACATGTTGCGAGGGATGCTTACAAGATCACTCAGCACGCATCTCCTGCAGTGCTGATTTCCATGCACTTGCATCTTCCCCACGCCTATCTAACCAGCGAACAACGCGCTCAACAGCGCTTTTCGAGTACGGTTTATCGAGGTTATTTGTAAGCCATTGACTCGCCTCGATAGAGTCTACTGCAAGCCATTGACCGAAAGCGTTGGATACGTAACGTGCAGATATTGAGGGATCTAGGTCTTGATTTTCTATATACTTTATGCTTTCAATTGGCTGCTTATAGGCCCACGACCGGAAGACCCCGTCCATTTGCGGGCTTTGTAAGATTTCTTTTTTTCTTGCAGCAGGTAGGGAATCGATAAGCTGTATACTCTTCTGGGGTTCCCTCACGCCCACGGCGCTCACGATAGCCTGCTCGACTTGATCTTTTATACCTCCTTCAAGTTTTTGGCATTCTGCCCAACACGACTCCATCCAATTCTTCTCACCTCCTAGGGCCATAAGTCCCAATGAACTATTGGCTGCATAGACTAGCAATTCTTGGGATCCTTCTTGTGATGCTAGATGCCCCAACTCAACCGCGCTCCATTGCCTAGAGTTCAAGAGACCAGAAAGTGCGTTGGCACGATCCTCCGAGTAAGGCAAATTCTTAGCCAGACTAAGTGCTGATACGATGTCCGCGTTGGGATCACGAAAGTATGACCGAATCGCATTATCACGCTTATGACCAGGATTCAAATCTTCTATTAATGATAGGTCCAGGACACCCCCTGATTTTCGGTACTCGTCAAAAAAAATATCTACGGCACCTCTTACCATATTGACGTCAGAGGAGCTGTCCAATATGTAGGCTAGCGCCACAGGATCTCCAGTTTTTCCTGATCGCCTCGCATATGCTGATATGAGCGCAATGAATGCATCAGGATTTTCATATCCACCCGAGTCAATTTGATATTTTATTTCCTCTGCTGTCTTACCACCAAGCGAGTTGCCAACGACTCGATCTTGCGAGCCATTAGTCAGATAATGACTAGACTTCGCTTTTGATTGCTGAATATCATCGGATATCGGTATTTCGGCAGGGCTTGAGGAAGAGCTGGTTTCTCGGGTTGTTTGCCTTTCGCATGAAACAAGACCCACGCAAGTAGCAATTAGAAGAATTACAAAGTAATTTCTGTGACGAAGAATCATATCGAGATTGTTTTCAATTATTAACAGAAGCTTCAAATTTGATCGCCTCCGAGAGGCTCATCACTTTAAATGTCCAACCAAATGTGATTGCAACAGCTCCTCCTGGTATCCCACCTGGAATTGGTCCTGAAAGAAGGGCAGTTACGTCGGAAATTTCGTACCACGCTGATTTCGAACTAATGTATTTTTGACCTTCGCCCCAAAATGCATGGGCGGCTGCGACATTTCCTTCATTTAATTCAAGTAGTGTATGAAGGTTGCGACCGTCCACTGGACTTGGTTGTGGAAGTGAACTAGAATTAAGAGGAGGAAAATACTCTACGGTCTCCTCGTCGAAGCTAACAGTTCGAGAAACAAAATCAGTAGGAAACTCAGAAACACCCTGGCCACCTAGTGCAAATAGCGCATCTACCTTAATATGAAAAGTTGTGTAAGACCAATTACCCTTTTGCGGTCCAGTGAAACTTGCCGATACCCCCAAACTTTGATAAGGTTCAATAACATCCCCATTTGTTACATACTTTCGGGGTTCCACTGGAGGGTCGCCTTCAATTTCTTCCGCAATACAATTCTTTGTGACACTAGGAAGATAATCGTCACAATCCTCTGGTGTTCCTGTGCATACTAGCACCAATGGGTCATACGAACTAATACCGAAATTCTCTGCTTTGACCATTTGGTTTCCTAGACTCCAAAGGCTCAGGGTCGTCAATGTGGCACCCCCAGTTCGCTTAATAAACCGCCTCCGACTCATACCTCCTCCAGCATCTCCTTCAAACGCTTGACTTAAACGGACGGGGGGGGGGTAGGAAGTTAGACGTGTTCATGATCATTCGCTTATTAGGTATCCCGCCGAAAATGGCAAGCCCAATTTTCGTTCCAGTTCTAAGTTCGCTTCGGAAAGGGAGGGCTTCCTGTGCCGCACAGCGCTCGATTGAATCATGACAGCGCTAGTACTGAGTGTCGTCGATGAGGTGAAAGGGTCGCGGCAATGGAGGGCTTGCGGGAAGCTGTGGGTGGCTTCGTTGCTTCGGCATCTTTGGGATGGGGAGATCGTCATCGGGCGAAGTTTTCCTGAGGTGCTTTTTCCTGTCGTCAGAGGTGGTTTGAGTGAAGTGGAATTGCCTGCTGCGACGAAACCCATGTTGGGCGAGAATCCGGACTTGAAAGCCAATGGCCGAGCGAGGCTCCACCAGTTCGCGAGAGAGCATACAAGATCCGCGGGGTGGGTCATTCTCGCGGATGCCGATTGCCTGGCGCTGCGGAATCTTGATCATTTGGTCAGTGGAAAGAGTGAGCTGCTGGTGGCTCGTTCAGGGAAACGCTGTGATCCGGGTTTTGTGGCGGTGAGAGGGGAGCGTTTGGGAGAATATCTGGAATTGGTTGAAGTGCTGGGATTGGAGGGTGTGGTTGGCTCCGGAAAGTTCTCTGTGGGAGATTTCGAGCGTGGGGAGGTGCTTCGAGCCGGGGACCTGGCGGTGACGGTCGAGGATTTGGCCAATGCGGCAGTGGTGCATTTCGGTGGTCTCAAGCCGGAGATGAACCAGAAGCTGGCCTTCGCCTTTCACATGATGGCGGTGTATGGGGATAAGGATGGCTTGTTTTTCGACATGCTGGAGTCCTAAAGGTGAATTGATGAACCACGGAATACACCGAATACACGGAAAATTGATTGTTTTTTGGACATCTGGACCTGTGGTCATTCGACCGAATGAGTTTTTCCGATCAATCTGGAAGTTGGGGTATTGTGTGGTTTTTTGTTGTTTCCAGAGGTCGTCAGGATCTTGGAAGGTTTAGTGGTGAGAAGTTGTATGCTGGCACGCGTGATGTTTTGTGAAACGGAGTCAGGGAAAGGTAGGTCCGGGCGAGACGCCCGAACCCACGGACTGGAGCGGGACGCTCCAGCCACATTCAGAAGGCGTTTCACATATGGTGATGCGCGGCAGTATAACAGAATTTGTTGTCATGAATTTTGAGAAGACGTTTCCGGAGCGATTCTGGATCAATTTGGGACGGCGTGCGGACCGTCGGGGGGAATTCGAATGGATGCTTGGGCAGACCGGGATGACGGCGGAGAGATTTCCTGCGGTGGATGCGCGTTTCGTGGGACGGATGGCGCTTGGGAGTAGGAAGGAGGAACTGGTAGGAGTCTCTCCTCTGGTGAGGGGCTACGAGTCGGCGGGGCGCTATGCCTTGGCGCTGTCGAAGAGGTTGGCGGTGGGGCGGGCGAGGCAGCGCGGCGCGGAGGCGGTGTTGCTGCTTGAGGATGATTGCGTGCTTCATCCCAACCTGCTCGGGCTGCTGGAAATGATGGAGCTACCGGAAGATTGGGGGATTCTCTATCTGGGTTGTGCGCACCATCTCAGCCTATGAGAAGGGTGGCACCCAGAAGCAACTGCGCGATATGATCGATCGGACGTGGGAGAAGATGTATGGGGGCGGTGCGGGGGAAGCTCGCCAGGCAGGAAGCTCGAAGCTTGCGCTGATGTTTCTGACTCGGGGCGATGTGAATTTGCCGCAGGTTTGGAGGGACTTCGTGGCGGCGGTGCCGGAGCGAGTCAGGATTTACAGTCATCCGAAGGATCCGGCGGCGGTTGAGGGCGGGTTTCTCGAGGACAGCGTGATCCGTGAACACTTTGAGACGGATTGGGGTTCGATTTCGCTGGTGCGGGCGACGCTGGCGATGCTGAGGGAGGCGCTGGAGGACGAGAGTTTGACGCATTTCGTACTGTTGTCCGAGAGCTGTGTGCCGGTGCGCCCGCTTCCGGAGATTCTCCGCGAACTCGATTGGAATCCGAAGCCGAGATTCAAAAGTCGGACGCTCAGCGAGACCAGCCAGTTGCAGAAAAGCCGCGCGGCACCCGTGCCGGAGGTTCCCGATAATTGCTGGCGCTTTCAATCCCAGTGGTGGTTGCTTGACCGGATCGCGGCAAATTGGGTCGCGCGGGCGGATTACACGGATGTCTTTGAAAAAATGGGAATCCCAGATGAGGCATACTTTTCCACGGTACTCTGTCTGCTTGGGTATCCGGTCGATGACCGTAGCACCAACAAGCCTGTGACGTGGGTGCATTGGGAGAAAGATGTTGGGCGACCCACGGAGCATGACAAGATCTCCATGGAGATGTTGGAGGTGATGTTGGAGAGCGGGGCGTGGTTTGCCCGGAAGTTCCCGGTTGGGGCGGACATCGGTGGGTATGGGCTGCATCTGCCAGCGAAGGCAGGCCGGTGAGGAGGGCTCGGAGATCGTTTGGCGGTGGGCGGATGGTTGCGTAAAATGCTTCGCCTCACGGGAGTCCCGCGTAAAGGACTTTGCTTCGCGCGTTTGCTCGAATTTGGGTGATGGTGGACTTCAACTTTGTGGAGGAATTTCCGGGCATGGTGAGCCTCAATGAGCTGAAGGACGAGAAGGCGCTTGAGGGGATGATGGTGACGCAGCGGGGGACGCGGCTATCGATCACACCGGTGACGAAGAAGCATTTCGACAAGGTTTGTAAGATGGGGAGGTGAGGGGGCGCGCGACGCTGTCGCGCATCGGCTGGCTTTCGAAGGTAGGCGCGACAGCGTCGCGCGGTCCGCTAGCCTTGAGGACTTGGTGAGGGGGATGCGGTAGCTTGTCGCTACTTCGTTTCCTTTTCCTCTTCTTCTGAAGTTAGCTCGTCGGGTTCGTCCGTGGCTTCGGGGTCGGCTGAAGCCAGCGCTTCGGCTTCTTCGGCTTCTGGTGGCGAGTCGGAGGATTCCGCTGCCGGCTCTGCTTCGGTGGACTCCTCGAGCTCGGGCTCAGGGAGACGGCCGCCGCTTTCTAAGAGGGCGAAGACTTCTTCCTGCACGGTTTCGACATCGTCGAGGGGGATGTCGGGGTCGCGGACGATGAAGATGTCGCCTTCCTTGCGGTGTTCGTAGATGCGAAGGATGCCGGACGGAGTGCGTTGGGAGTCGGTTTCGCGGAGCAGCTTTTTGCGCTCAAGCATGACGGCGAGGATGTAGCGGACGTTCTCGGTGTGGTCTTCGTCTTCATCGATGAGCCGCCGCAGGAGGGTTTCGGGGTCTTCTTTTTTCATCGGGTCGACCTTCTCGGTGGACTCGGTGGGGACGAAGGTGCTGCGCCAGAAGGAGAAGGCGACTTCGTCTTCGTCGCTACGGGCGTCCCACGCTTCGATTTTGAAGTCTTTTCTCACGTAGCCGCTCGATGCAGGATCAGGATCCGGAAAGAGGGCGGTGATGATCTTTTCGCCCTCGATGAAGGGCTGCTCGGTGGAGGCGCACTGGCGGGCGCGGGATCGGATGTGCCAAGTGTCAGCGAAGGCCATGGTTCTTGAAAATTTGAAATTTGAAATCTGAAATCTGAAACGGGAAAGCTCAATGTGGGAGGGTATCTTCCGCTCAGGCGTTGTTCGGGGTCAGGCGGCGGAGAGTTTGGTAGATGGGGCGACCTGAGAGGCGACGCTGGAAAAGGAAGAGGGCGAGGGCTCCGAAGACAAGGTTCGGGAGCCAAGCGGCGAGCATGGGAGGGAGGTAATAGGCATCGCCGAGGCTCAGGCAGATGGTGGTAAAGAAGAGCATGCCGACGCAGAGGAAGACGGTGACGGCGACGCCGCTGGTGGCGCCGCGTCGGGAAAAGACGACGCCGAGGGGGGTGGCGAGCATGACGACGACGAGGCAGTTGAAGGGCTGGGCCCAGCGGTGGTGCCACTGGGTGAGGTAGGTTTGGCGGCGTTCGTGGGAGCCGACCGGGTGACTATTGAGCCAGCTGATCAGGCCGGGGATGCCGAGTTGGTTGGCGGGGAGGCCGGGCTGGATGATTTCCGCGGGGGTTTCGCTCCAGGTTTTGACGATGTAGGGATCGGGAAGGTCTTGGACGAATTCCGGGGGGGCTCCAGGGCTCATTTTCCGCAGGATGGCGCCTTCGAAAGTCCACTGTCCGGTGACTGGGTCCCAGGAGGCGGTTTTGGCGTCGAGGATGCTTTTTAACGTGGCGTCTTCGTTTTCGCGGACGATGCGGACTTGCTTGAGCGGGGCTCCTTTTTGGAAGTCGGGAGGGAACGAGCCGACCATCCACAGTCGGCGGGCGCGGGGGTTGCGGAACTTGACGACTTCGGCGGCGACTTCGTCAAAGCCGCGAGCGGTATCGAGGATGACCTTTTCTGCGGCGTTCGCGCGCGGGGCCCATTGGTAGTTGAGACCGGCGCAGAGGATGGCGCTGAGCAGGCCGGTGATGAAGAAGGGGGTGGTCAGCCGGGCGATGCCGCGTCCGGTCTGGGTCATGGCGACGATTTCCCGCGATGAGGACAGGCGACCAAGGCAGAAGAGCAGGGAGAGGAGTAAAGAGTAAGGGAGGAGGGTGACGACGATTTCGGGGAAGCGGGCGGCGTAGAGTTGGGCGGCGGTGGCGGCGATGCTCTCGGTGTCCTTCAGTTCGTCGAGGTTGTCCTGAAAGTCCATGAGGAGCCAGAGGGTGGCCAAGGCGAAGAAGCCAATGGCGAGCAGACTGAGGAATTGGCGGGCGACGTAGCGGGCGAGGATGCTGCCGAGCGAGTAGAGCAGGCCCCCGGCGGCGGGAAGGAAGCAGAGGATGGCGACGACGATGGGGCGGAGCTGATGCGCGGCGGTGTCGGCATCGGGGAAATCCTTGAGGCGTGCGGCGACGGCGGCTTGCTCGGCGGGCACAAGTTTCGCCGCGAGGGCGAGGCCGGCGAGGATCAGGAGGATGGGAATCAGGAATCGCCGCATGACTTCGACGTGGGGGAGAATGGCGGGAATGTGGAGGATGGGAAGCGCGGACTTGGGGGCTGATTTTTCCAATTTCGAATTTGGGGAATTTGGGTATTGGAAAGTGCCCGGCTTGGGAGAGAAATGGGGCTGCATGATCGGTTTGGGGGAAGGACACGCGCAGACGGACCAATTCGTCGATGAGATCGGTCGTGCCTTTTCTCCGAAAGGAGTGATGGCGAAATCGAGCGACTTCGAGTTTCGGTCGCAGCAGCAGGAGATGGCGATGGCTGTGGCTAAGGCGCTGACGGAGCGTCGATCGCTGGTAGCGGAGGCGGGGACGGGTGTGGGCAAGTCACTGGCTTATTTGCTGCCGGCGGCTCGTTACGCGTTGAATACCGGGCGGAAGGCGATCATATCGACCCATACGATCAATTTGCAGGAGCAGCTGATCCGGAAGGACATTCCGATCGTGCGGAAGCTGCTGGGTGAGGACTTTCCGGCGATATTGCTGAAAGGGCGGCAGAATTATTTGTGTCCGAGCCGGCTGAGGCGGGCTTTTGAGCAGACGGGTGACCTTTTCACCTCTAGTGAGAACGAGGAGCTGAATGAGATTCGGCGATGGGCGGAGGGGACGGCGGATGGGACGCTGAGCGATCTGGAGTTCCAGCCATCGAGAAAGGTGTGGTTGCAGGTTTGTTCGGAGCCGCACCTTTGCACGGCGCGGTTTTGTGGGCCGCGCGGGAATTGTTTTTTCCAAGAGGCGCGGAAGGCGGCGGCGGAGGCGCGGATGCTGGTGGTGAACCACACGCTGTTTTTCGCGCTGCTGGATACCGGGGAGTGGTCCGATGAGGACAAGCCGAGTGGTTTCCTTTTTCCGAATGATTTCGCGGTGCTTGATGAGGCCCACACCATCGAGCAGGTGGCAGCGGTTCAGTTGGGTCTGCGGGTGAGTCAGGCGGGGTTGAGGTTTGACCTCCAGCGGATGTACGATGGACGTCGTAGAAAGGGGATTTTGGTGAGTTACGGCAAGCCATCGATGCTGCGAGCCGTGGAGGAAGCGCGGATCGCGGCGGAGCAGTTTTTCGATGAGATGGGCAAGGTTGCGAAGTTCGGCGAGTGGTCGAAGGAGTGGCGGGTGCGGGAGCCGGATGTGATTTCCAACAAGGCGGCTGAACCGCTGCGTCGGTTGTGGCAGGAAATCGATGCAGTGGCGGCGGAACAGGAGCACGAGCCGAGCCGTTTGGAGCTTCAGGATGCGGCGCGGAAGTTGCGTGAAGCTCATGGCGGGATTGCGGCGTTTCTTGATCAAAGCGATGAGGACTGCGTTCACTGGGTGGAGCGTGGCGGGCGCGATGAGACTTATATTTCCCTGCACGCTGCGCCTGTTAGAGTGGCGGACAAGCTGCGTCCGCTGCTGTTTGGTGAGGGAAAAACCTGCATCATGGCGAGTGCCACGCTCGGGGTGGTGGATCCGTCGCTGGGATGGTTCCGGGGGCGAGTGGGAGCGGAAGAGGTCGAGGCCCGATCGATTGGTAGTCCTTTTGATTACCAGAGTCAGATGCGGATCAAGCTTTGGAAGACCATGCCGGAGCCGAACTCGCCGGAGTATGGCAAGGCGATGATCAAGGCGATCGGTGAGGCGGTGAAAATGAGCGAGGGCCGCGCTTTTGTGTTGTTTACGAGTTATAAGATGATGCGTGATGCCGCGAGTGAGTTGCGCGATAAATTCGAGCGGCGTGGTTGGCGTTTGCTGATGCAGGGCGATGGGATGCCGCGTCACCGGATGATCGAGGAATTTCGCCGCGATGTGCACAGCGTGATTTTCGGGACGGACAGTTTCTGGACCGGCGTGGATGTGCCGGGTGAGGCGCTTTCGAATGTGGTGGTCACGCGCTTGCCGTTTGCGGTGCCTGATCATCCGCTGACGCAATCTCGCCTCGAGGCGATCGAGGCCGAGGGGGGAAACCCTTTCATGGATTACTCGGTGCCCGAGGCGATTTTGAAGCTCCGCCAGGGGGTTGGCCGGCTGATCCGCACGGCGAAAGATGAGGGTTTGGTCTGCCTGTTGGACAATCGTGTGCTGACCAAACGTTACGGTCGGGTGTTTCTTGATGCGCTTCCTGACGCGCCGCGCGATATTGTTGGGTGAGGGGGGCGCGGGATTCACCCGTAATCGGATCTGCAGACAGTGCTGCAACAAGAGCGAGTAGGAGGGGCGCGATTCTGGGCGCGGACCTATCGAAAATACTGGAGAATTCCAAAGGAGAGTGAAAAGCGACTCATTTGGGTTGGCTGATCAAAAGGCCTTAGCGGCGGATGGAAGAATGGATTTCAGGAAAAACTCGCAGATTTCCGGGTAGAGATTGTCGGCGTCTTCGGCGAGGACGCGGCCGTGACCGGCGTTTTTGACGGGGCGGAAAATTTTTCTGTGAGAGGGGATGGCGTTGAAGATTTGGCGGCCTTGATCGATGGGGATGAAGCGGTCTTCTTCGCCGTGGATGATCATGACGGGCATGGTGAGTTGGCGTGCGGCGTGACTTGGGCGGATCTTGGTGGGCCACATGCCACTGCGGCACCAGGCTCCGCATTCGACGGCGAAGGTGTTGACCGGGGCGAGTGGCCGGAGGCGGGCGTGGAAGGTTTCGGCGGAGTGGCGGATCGGGCGATCGAGGGAGGAAAAGGTGGCGGCGCTGGCGACTGCGGTCCAGCGCTCGGGGTGGCGGGCGGCGGTTTGGAGGGCGATGGCGCCGCCTTGGGAGACGCCGAAAAGCAGGGCGGGCTGATCTGGGAAACCGAAGGTGACCTGGGCGTCTTCAAAGATGTCTTCAATGAGTTGGGTCTCGTTTTTCCCGAAGGTGGTGATGGTCGAAGGATTGTCGCCATGGCCGGGGAGATCGACGAGAATGCAGCGGAAGCCGGCGGCGCAGAATCGCTCGCAGATTGGGAGGTGATCTTCTTTTCGACCGGTGTGGCCGTGGAGGAGGATGACGGTGCCTCGGATTTCGCCCCAAGCGGGTAAGGGGACGCCGCGCTTGGTGAGGCTGGCTCGGAGTTGGTGGGATCTATAGGCCTCGCCGGGGGAGGCGGCGGGAAGGACCATGAGGCAGGGAGTGGCGGATGCTCCGGTGAAGGCGTTGACGGAAAGCCCGTAGCGGGCGGGTTCGGCGAGGATCTCGCGGTGATAGCTTTGAAGGCCGCGCCGCGGCGGTGAGATCAGCCTTTCCGAGCCAAACCAGCCGACGCCGATCAGTAACAGAAGCAGGAAGATGCTCAGTAAGACGAGGAGTCGGTTGAGGAAGCGTCGAAGTCGGGGCATGCGGGTGATGGAGGGATGCTGCCGCGGCTATTTGAAGATTTGATGGAGGACGAATGAATTTTGCTGTCGGAATCATGAGCGGAAAGCGTTTGCCAAGTGGCTCCCTGGGGCCTAGGGGGTTGGGCATGTCGATTTTAGCTGATGACTCCGCCGTGATGAACAAGGCCCGCGAACTTTGCGCAGCGATTGCTGAAGATGCCGATTTCCAGGCGCTTCAAAAAAAGGTGGAGACCTTCCTTGATGATGATTCCGCGCGGATGATGTATCAGGGCGTGCACGAGCGTGGTAGTGAGCTTCACCAGAAGCAGCATGCGGGTGTGGAGCTTGGCGAAAGCGAGATCAAGGAGTTTGAATCGGCTCGTGATGCACTGATGCAAAACGAGGTGGCCCGTTCGTTCATGGATGCCCAAGGTGAATTGGAGGCTCTCCAGAAGACGATCGGCCAGTATGTCGGCATGACGCTTGAGCTCGGCCGTGTGCCAACCGCGGAAGACATTGCCCAGGCAAGTGGCGGTGGTTGCTGCGGTGGTGGCGGCGGTTGCGGCTGCTGATATCCGAGCTCTGCATTTAGCGGAAGATCCGTTTGGTCACGGACTCGGGCAGCGATGCTTGGTTGGCTTCCGCTCATGGGCGGGCGGGTTCCGCGTCGTATGGTGCCATCGCGCTTGGGCGAAGCCGTACCATCACTTCCCGAAAGTTCACTGCGTGTCGGGAGGTTCCGGCTAGGAATGTCGCTGCTGGCAGAAGCCGTGTCTCCAGAGCATGAACGGTCGGGCATGATGCGAGCGATCAGGGCAAGCCTGACGGCGGTGGCGCTCCATATCCAAGATGGTAGTTTCTTCATGGTCTCCGAAATAGAGGCCAAGAACGCGGTGTGCATCAAAGATCGCTCAGGAGCGGTGCCCGGTGGGCTTCGAGTTGGTTGCCGATGTGTTCGAGGATGAAGTCTTCTTTGAGGATGCCTTCACTCGCCGATCCGTGGGCGACGCGGACGTGGAGGAGGCCTTTGCGGATTTCGATGTTGAGCAGGCGGAAGACAGGTTCGCGGCGCAACCGGAAAAAGCAGTGGAGCGGCACGTCGGGGTGGAGCGCGTTCCAGAGCAGGCTGGAGGGCTCGAATTCGGGTAGTTTCGAGAGGGCGAAGAGGATATGCCGCACGCGCCAGATGCCGTGGCGACTCGACCAGCGGTCGGCGGCGCGCTTGGCGAGCATGGTGTCCCACCAGGTGGCGATCGGGTTTTCGTGGGCTTCGATGATTTCCTCGACGAGGCTGCGGGCGTGCCAGTCGAGGCCCGCATGCAACTGGGCGCGGGTGATCCGGCCTTCTTCGAATTCCTCGAAGAGCTGCGGCGGGGTCGGGTGAAATGCCATCTGAGCTATTGTGGCGAGATGGGCGGATTTGCCAAACAGGTTTTGGCGGGAGGGCTTCTAGGATCACGGCTCGAGGAGCACGGCTTTGCCGATGAGTTCGTCGTGGCTCATCGGCTGGAAGTAATCGGCGGTGCAGGAGACGGCGATGGTTTGCATTTCCACGGCTCCGAAGATGGTGGCAAGTGAGGCGTCTGCGGCATCGCGGCCGGTGGCGATGCGGATCAGGCCATTTGGTGAAGAGAGGCGGGTGGGATCGAAGATGAACCACTGGTTTCCGACGCAGACTTCGAAGCAGGCGTGGAAGTCGGGCGGCTGCATGTTACAGGCGTAGCCGGTGAAGTAGCGTGCCGGAATGGATAGCGCGCGGCAGAAGGCAATGCCGAGGTGGGCGAAGTCTCGGCAGACTCCGGCTCTCTGGTTCAGCGTATCGCAGGCCGATGTGGAGGCATCGCTGGATCCCGGGGCGTAGCTGAGGTTTTCAAAAAGCCAGTCAGAGATGGCGGCGGCTTTGGCGAGGGGATGGATGATTTGGCCGAAGAGGTCGAAGGCGATTTGGTGGAGCTGATCCGACTGGCAGTAGCGGCTGGGGAAGAGATAGCGGATGGCTTCGGCCTGAATGCGGCCTACGGGGATTTGGTCGATCGCCTGAATTCGGCGTGAGCCCGGATTGGTCTGGGCATCGACCTGGTAGGTGATGAGAAGATTGGTGACGGGTCCGGTATCGATCCGGACATAGCGGTTCATGCCGGTCTGGATGGGGAAGAACTCGCAGCTTGCACCTTCCGTTAAGGTGAAAAACTCGTTGGAGAGGGTCTGATTCGCCGTCGACAGGGCGTGAAGACTGAGAAGCATGGTACTCCGCTCATCGACTTGGTAACGGAGTTCGGCGGAGATATGAAAAGCCATGAAATCCCTTATTGCAGAAAGCGTGCCCATGGGCGAGCGCAGGTCTGCAGGTCGTCCGAAGGCTGGAAGTGGCCTAGAACAGGGACGATTCTAGCGGGGAGGCGTTTGCGCCTCGGCCGCAGTTTTGAAAGGCACGATCGAGATCGGGCCGTTTTGACAGGTTGAGACGATGATGTGTGTGTCGTTTTTAACCTTCTTGATCATTTCGTCGGACAGCGGAAGCTTGCCGGTTGCCTGGTCGAGTGAGACGGCCACGGTTGAGAGCCAGGCACGGTTCATCGAGTAAAATTCCGCCCAGGTGACGATGCGGGCACCTTGAGTGAAACGCATGCGTGATTTGAGTTTTTCCGGGGCGCAGAGGACCGCGCCCATGGGGACGAGGGTGGCCATGCCATTGTAGCAGAGAAATTGCGAGCTCGCGATCAGATCGGGAGTCGGGTTGGTTTTTGTCGGATCATCGCCCTCTGCAGGCTTGAGGGTCAGAATCGGGTCGGCTTGTTGCTGAGCCCTGAGCTGCTGGCTTAGCGCTTCGTGAGTCGTTACATCCCGCATCTTGGATTCGGCGGTGGCAAACTGGCAGACTGAGAGTGCCAGGATAGTTGCGAGGAAATGAGATATCATGGGTTGGAGCAGTGAACTATTTCTCGTTCTCCATCGTGGATATCATGGAGTTTACTTTGATGGATCGATTGACGTTGAAGGTGAGGTAAGCGAGGCGTTCGATGCCGAAGACGGTTTCGGTGACGACTTCGACGGTCCAAGGTCCGTCTTCGTTAAGGAACTGGGAATAGCTTCCGACCTGCCACTGGCGGCTCTCCGGAGTGTTCTGATCGATGGCGAGCTGGGCAGCGGGAAGAATCTGGCCCATCGTGTCGAGCTTTGGAGTTCCGGGGTAAAGCTGGGCGTAGGTGAAGGACTTGGGGTAAAGATTGTTGAGGGTAAAGGTGAGCGGGACTTCATCGAAGCGGACCGTGTCGCCTTCTTGAATGCCGCTGATACTAGCGGTGGCAACGGGCCACACCAGAAGCGTTTCGGAATCGAGTCGTTCGTCAGAACTTCCGTTTTCCTTAATCGAGTAAATGGAGAAGCGCTCTTCGCCACGGACGGTGAGACGGTTGCTTCCGGGAATGGCGGTGACTCCGTAATCCAGCTTATTGGTGCCGTTTCTATCGATCGATGCCTGAGAGTGCAGCGTCGCCTGATTGCGGTCGATGTTTGTGCCATCCGTTTCGCCATAAGACTGAACGTGTCTCAGGAAGTTGACGGACTTTGAGGTGGTGGGAACGTTTCCTCCGGAGAGGAGGCCTTTCACCGTCGTGGTGACGGTGAAAGGGCGGTCTGCGCGGGTTCTGGGCGTGGGGCTATCCGTGTCTTCTGTTTGGATGGTGACGGTGCCTTCCGGCGCATAGGCGCTGACGTAGGCGGTATCGAGAAGATAGCTGATTGGAACCGCCGCCGTTTTCACGGTCCACAGCTCATAGCGTGATCCCGCGATGTCGATTGGGACTAGGGAGAGGCGCTCTCCACTCTCGGGGACGGTGACGTCCCAGAAGACGGGTGGAGTGGTCCCCATGATGACTTGACGAATGAAATTGGTGTACCCTTCCGACTGGCTCGAATCAGCGGAAGCCGTGGTGATCGGGATCATCGTTGCTGCCAAAGCTGCGAGAAGTAATTTCATATCGTCGAGTATCCGAGCTTAGAGAGGTTTGAATGTCACCAGGAAGACCATGTCTTGGAGGTCGTATCCGGTTTGGTTGGCTTGGGCATCGGTGTGAGTGAGTTCCATCATGACGATCACGTCCATGGGGCCGATGCGAACGCGTCCACCCGAGTCGAGGTAAGGTTTGATGAAATCTTCGAGGGACGGAGCCGTGGAGAGTGGATAGGTGGTCGGAGGGGTGTCGCCATTGACGAGGACGCGGACATTGTTCGTTCCATCGTTTGAGGAGTAGAAGTTTGACCACCTGTTGTTGAACCAGTAACGGGCACCGAAACGAAGCGAGCGGTTTTGCTTAACGGTGAGAGATTCCACGACGTCGCCTTGTCGGACGTCCCAGTTCGTACCGGCGAATACTTTTGACCACCTGCTGTTGTTATAGCTGAAGTAGGCCTCGGTGTGAACGAAGGTGAGGTGTGACCCGTCGGCATAGCTCGATGTGACGCCTGCTCCAAGGACTCGGATCTCGGCCTTGAGGTTCTGCTTGGGGATGACTTCACCGGGGTAATCAATGTCGACGTAGTCTTTGACTTTCGAGGGATACTTGATTTCCCAAGTGAGAGTCGGCAAGGTGCCAACTTTGACCAAGCCGGGCGAGGCGCTGATGTTGCCGGTTGGAATGTCATTGCTGGCGAAGGCGAAGTTCGAGCAGATGATTAGGGTGGATGTCGCGACTCGGAGGACACGACCCTTCAGGAGGGACAAGTTGATCATTTTTGGGGGGGACAGTAGTGGGGGGGAGCAACTGGCCGGGTTAGCCAGTGCCGTTGTCTGGAGGGGTGTCAGACGAATTCATCTTCTCACGGAATTGGAATTTGGAAATTCAGAAATACTAACGTTATCGCGTTACAGCGGAAACGGGTTGGATCCGCCTGTGGGTGGGGCTTCCTTGCGGTGCGGGTGCCCGTTTCCGACTTCCACGGCCGATCGGTGGACATGAACGGACAGGACGCGGAGCGTATGGGACTGGCTGCTGGCCCGTGGCATGGCGGGCTATGACTCGCCCAGCTTGGCTTTCACCTGCTCGATCTCCTCAGTGAGGGTTTCCCAGC
Source organism: uncultured Haloferula sp. (assembly GCA_964628795.1). Taxonomy (GTDB): domain Bacteria; phylum Verrucomicrobiota; class Verrucomicrobiia; order Verrucomicrobiales; family Akkermansiaceae; genus Haloferula. Next base: position 15,802 of record CAZVMS010000353.1, read on the forward strand.
GGGAGAAGGCGTTTTCCAGCTTTGTGGTGAGCTGCTCGACGGTGTTAGTGGCGAGGCGGAACTTGGCGGGGGAGGCGACGACTTCCGGCTTGGAAAGGTCATTGGTGGCCTTGGTTTGCGCTGCTTCGAGGTCAGCGATGCGTTTTTCCAGTTCGGAAAGTTCCACCTCGAGGGGTTTGAGCACGTCGGAGCGCAGTTTGCGCTGTTGCGCTTCGAGGCGTTTTTGGTCTTTGCGGGAAAGGTTGGAGGTCGAACCGGCCGAGTTGGATGAAGTGGACGGGGTGGAAGAGGCGGGCGTGACGCCCACGCTCTCCTGGGTTTCCTCAGCGGTCTTGTCGAGGTAGTAGCTGATGTTGCCGGCGAAGAGACGCGGCTTTTCGCCGGGGCGGAATTCGAGGGTTTTGGTGACGAGCGAATCGAGGAAGGAGCGGTTGTGAGAGACGATGAGGATCGTACCTTCGTATTCCTTGAGGGCGTTGAGCAAGACTTCTTGCGACTGGACGTCGAGGTGGTTGGTCGGTTCGTCGAGGATCAGAAAATTTGATGGCTGGACGAGCATGCGGACGAGGGCGACGCGTGAGCGTTCGCCACCGGACAGGACGCCGACTTTTTTGAAGACATCGTCGCCACGGAAAAGGAAGCAGCCGAGGATGTTGCGGCATTGGCTGGCGGCTTCGCGAGTGGCGGTTTCCTCGACGGTTTCGAGGATGGTGAGTTCGGGATCGAGTTCGTCGGCGTGGTTTTGGGAGAAGAAGGCGACGCTGACTTTTTGGCCGAAGGCGTGCTCACCTTTGTCCGGAGATTCCTGGGCGGTGATGAGGCGGCAGAAGGTTGATTTGCCGGCGCCGTTTGGACCGACGATGGCGAACTTTTCGCCGCGCGTGATCTCGAAGTCGAAGTTGTCGAAGATGTTGAGGTCGCCGTAGCTCTTGGAGACGCCTTCCAGTTTGGCGACGCTGTGGCCGGACTGGGGTGGCTGCGGGAAGCGGAAGTTCATCACGGCGTCGTCGGCTTCCGGCTTGGGAATGCGTTCGACTTTGGCGAGGAGCTTGATGCGGGACTGGACGAGGGTGGCTTTGTTGGCCGAGGCGCGGAAGCGGTCGATGAAGCGCTGGGTTTCGGCGATTTCCTTTTGCTGGGCTTCGTAGCGGCGCCGTTGGACTTCCTTGCGGTGGACGGATTCCCGGAGGTAGTAGGAGTAGTTTCCGGCATACTCTTCGGCGCGTCCGTGGTGGAAGGCGATGGTGCGGGTGCAGAGCGTATCGAGCAGGGCGAGGTCGTGGGAAATGAGGAGGATGGCTCCGGGGTAATTGATGAGATACTGCTCGACCCAGCGCTGCGATTCGATGTCGAGGTGGTTGGTTGGTTCGTCTAACAGAAGGACTTCCGGCTCTTGAAGAAAGAGCTTGGCCATGGCGATGCGCATTTGCCAACCGCCGGAAAAGTGGCCGCAGTCGCGCTCGAAGTCGCTGCGTTTGAAGCCGAGTCCTTGGAGCACGGATTCGACCTTCGGTTTCATCTGGGCGGGGTCGTTGTTGTCGAGGCGCAGTTCGAGTTCGCCGATCTCTTCCAGCAGGTCGCCGTAGGGTGATGAGCGGGGGTCGAGCTTGCCGAGTTCGGCGGAGAGGCGGTCGATTTTTTTCTGGAGTTCGAGGGTTTCACCGAAGGCGGACATGGTTTCCTGCCAGAGCGTGCGGCCTTTGATGTGGATGCCTTCTTGGGGGAGGTAGCCGATGCGGAAGTTCTTTGGGGTCGACATCATCCCGCCGGAGGGTTCGATGACGCCGGCGATGCATTTCATCAGGGTCGACTTTCCGGCACCGTTGTGACCGGCAAAGGCGATGCGTTCCTTCGGCTGCACGGCGAAGGTGAGATCGGCGAAAAGGACGCGAGCGCCGAATTCGACGCGGAGATTTTGGATGGAAAGCATCGGCGGGCGCGGAGAATGTACAGCTTCGCGCGAAGGTCCACCCTAGAAGCCTCAGATGAGGAAATCGGAGGATTTGCGTAGGAATCCGGGCGCTGTCGGCGTTCTATTCGCCCATGAAACGCTGGATCATCGCTCTTTTCGCCGTGCAGGTGGCTGCGGGGCAGGTCGATCTTTGGGATCTGCCGCCGTTGCGATACTCGGATACGGCGGCGACGGATCCGCTGGCGATGCTGGCGGCAAAGCTGGAGAAAGGGGAGATTCCGCTTGAGGGCGAGACGGCGCTTGAGAAACTGGATTTTGTGCTGCGGACCCTGGCGGTGCCGGTTTCCTCGCAGATTTTAGTGTTTTCCAAGACGAGCAAGCAGATCGATAAAATCTCGCCTCGAAATCCCCGGAGTCTCTATTTTTCCGATGATACCTATGTCGGCTACGTGCCGGGCGGGCACATCGAGGTGATCGCGCAGGATCCAGTGCTTGGCCCGGTGTTCTATCTGATCGATCTGAGTCATTCGTCAGGCTTCGAGGTGATGCGCGATACAAGCGATTGCATGTCTTGTCATGGCACGACGCGGACGGAAAATGTGCCTGGTATGGTCATCCGCTCGGTGTTTCCAGACGAGAGTGGGCATTCTCTGCTCGCACTCGGGACGCTGGCGGTGAGCCATTCAACGCCGCTTGATCTGCGCTGGGGCGGGTACTACGTGACCGGCAAGAGTTCGATTCCTCATTTGGGGAATCGGACCTACGTCGATGAGGCCTCGACCAAGCCGGAACTTCAGTCACTGAAGGATCTCTCCAAAGTGATCGATACGAGCAAGTATCCGCGGCAGACGAGCGACGTAGTGGCTCTGGTGGTGATCGAGCATCAATGCAAGATGCACAACCTGATGACGGCAGCCACGATGCGCTATCAACGTGCGCATTTTCTCAGCAGCGTGATCGATCCGGAGAGTGATCCGGATGAGGGGCAGGCGGGAAGTGTTGCCGATCGGATGGCGGCGAGCATCGTTGATGAACTACTTTTCAAGGATGAGGCGGACTTGGGCGATGGGCTCGAGGGCGACGAGTCGTTTCAACGGGATTTTGAGGCATCCCATCCCCGGACGCAGGCGGGGGAATCGCTCGCGGATTTCAAATTGTATCAGCGAATTTTCAAGAATCCTTGTTCCTACATGGTTTACTCGAAGGCTTTTGAATCCATGCCACCGCGGGTCAAAGGGGCGGTATTCGAGCGATTGCGCCGGGCTTTGTCAGACGACGATGAGGAGATTGCTCCGCATCTGAAGGCCTCGGAAAAGGGAAGAATTCGCGAGATCCTTGAGGAGACCCTTCCCGGTTGGAAGAGTTAGAGAAAGAGAGGCCGACGGCCGAACCGGGCACAGTTCGGGGGGAGATTGCCCGCGGTCGGACGTCGGCAATTTTTTCGGGGGGAAAGAGTAAGCTGCGTCAGTTGCGAGCAGTTTGGTTGGCGGGACCTGTGACCGTGATTGGTGCGTCAAGATAGACCGCTACCATAATCTTGTCCTGTTTTGGCCAGTAGGAGGTGCGGCGTGGATCGATTTCGTGGATTCCCTCTGCTTGGCGAAGGGTCACTTCCTCAGCGGAGATCCAGGATTTGTTGAGGGAAACGAACTTTTTCCACGGGAGAAGATTGCCGACGGGGCGCTTGCCAATTTTCTCTTGCTGTTCTTGGGGAAGAAAGAGGACGGAGCCGCGTGGGACGAGAGTCCAGTTCGAACCATCGGTTAGAATGATCGATTGGCTGCTACTTTTCTGGGTGGCGTAGACTTGGCTCTTGGCTGAAACTGCACTTTGCTCGCCTTGGCCAAACAAGTTGCTGAGCGAGAGAGTCAGAACAGTAGCGATTAGGGGGATTATCTTCATGAGGGGGGAGTTTGTTGGGGGGAGTGCAATACGGGTCCGTCAACGCTGGATCCATGGTTGGAAACTTTACCGTTGAGCGAGGTTGGGGCTCATCTCCCAACGGAACTCAGGAGAACCTCCGAAGATACGGAGGCCAGCGCAGGTGGTCGCCTGCGGGAGTTCATGCGGGGGGATGATATGGTGACGACAGTGGGTGCTGCCGACGGACGGATCTAAGCTCAGATGGAGCTAAGAAATCAAGAGACGTTCACAGTCCTACGCAATCATGGAGGTGGCAGATGGGGTGGTGAGACGGCGCTGAAAGTCACAAAAAACGCCAGAAGCAGTGCTTCTGACGTCATTTGAAGTGGGTGTCCCGGACGCTTGGCCTCCGGGGTGGTTAGTTAGGATTTCTTAACTAAGCTGCAGTTCGGGATCGTGGGCTTACTTATCCAGTATCGAATTCCAGTGCTCGACGTGGTCCTTTTGGGACTCAAGCAAGCTAGTGATGTCGTCGTGGATGGCGATTGAGACGATCTTGTCGCCCTGTGCGATGGAATCGACGACGCTCTGGCCGGTGGTGACTTCACCAAAGACGGAGTGATTGCCGTTGAGGTGAGGAGTTGGGCCGTGGGTGATGAAGAACTGCGAGCCGTTGGTGCCCGGTCCTGCGTTTGCCATCGAGAAGATGCCTGCCTTGCTGTGCTTGAGGTCCGGGTGGAACTCGTCGCCGAACTTGTAGCCTGGGCCCCCGCGGCCGGTGCCGGTCGGATCGCCGCCCTGAATCATGAAGTTGGCGATCACGCGGTGGAAGACGATGCCGTCGTAGTAGCCGCGCTTGGCGAGGTTGAGGAAGTTGGCGCAGGTGATGGGAGTCTTGGATGCAAAGAGGGTGGCATCGATGTCTCCCTTGTCGGTCTTGAGTGTGATCTTGATGTCAGACATGGGAGCTAGCCTTGGCGAGCTAGCGGCGGGTGGCCAGCGGAAATACGCGGATCAGGCGTCGTGGTGAAATCCGAGGGTGACGAGCAGGGCGATGCCAGTTCCCCAAAGCAGCCATGGATTGCTGAAAAAGTAGGGGTAGATCATCAGGGCGAGGCCGATCGTGACGGGCTTCCATCGCTCGAGCTGTCGACCGAAGCGATAGGCTCCCCAGCCGATCATTCCGAAAATGAATCCTGCGAGAATGTTGTAGGGGTCGAAATTGAGATCCACGCTGAAGACACCTTCGACCCGGCATTGCTGGATTGCAACACGCGGCCCCAGTTATTTTGGGAGCTCGGACAGGACATCCGTGGCGGAGATTCCGGCTTCCCGCAGGCTTCGGATGGTTCGGTCCTGGTCTCTTTTCGCCAGGCGCCGGCCTTGTGCGTCAGTGATTAGAGCGTGGTGGAGGTACTCCGGTTCGGGCAGGTTCAGCAGGGACTGGAGGAGCCGATGGACGTGGGTGGAAGGGAGTAGGTCTTCGCCGCGGGTGACGAGTGTGACGTCTTGGAACGCGTCATCGACGACGACGGCGAGGTGGTAGGAGGTGCCGATGTCCTTTCTCGCCAGCACGACATCGCCGAGCGCATCGGGGTCGACGATCTGCTTGCCGAAACGTCTGTCGAAGAAGGAGAGAGGCCCTGTTTCACGAGAGGCGGCCTCGGCATCGAGGCGCCAGGCGGGAATCTCGCCGGCGGCGATCCGTGCGCGGCGCTCAGGTGTCGAAAGGCTGCGGCAGGTCCCGGGATAGAGCGAGCCTTCGGGGGCGTGGGGGGCCGAGGCGATCTGGGCAATTTCTTCCTCGATCTCGCGGCGTGTGCAGAAGCAGGGGTAGATCATTCCTGATTCGCGGAGTCGATCGAGGGCCTCATGATAGGCACCTAGACGATCCGATTGTCGGAGCGCTCCGCCATGCCAAGGCAAGCCGATCCAGCGTAAGTCTTCTTCAATTGCGGAGTAAAATTCGGTGCGGACCCGGGTTGAGTCGATGTCCTCAAAGCGCAGAAGAAATCGCCCGCCTGAGTCATTTGCGAGATCATGTGCGACCTTTGCGGCGTAGGCATGGCCAGTGTGGAGCAGGCCGGTCGGGCTCGGGGCGAAGCGGGTAAAGGTCACGATAGGTGGCAAAAATGCAAATTTTAGGTAGCGCGGCAAGGAGGGTGATCTATGGATGGGAAGTTCTTAGACCATTATGGGTGACAAACGCATTGCAATTGTGGGCGCAGGCCCCGGAGGTTTGACGGCGGGTATGATCCTGGCGCGGCGGGGATTTGATGTGACGATTGTCGAAAAACAGGACCGTGTCGGCGGTCGGAATGCCGAGCTGAAGGTCGGCGATTTCTCCTTCGATACCGGTCCCACCTTCCTGCATCAGAAGTTTACCTTGGATGAGGTTTTCGCCGAGGCAGGGAGGAAAACGGAGGACTACATGGAGCTTGTTGCCCTCGATCCCATGACGAAGCTGACTTGGGGCGATCGATCGATGGAGACCACTTCCAATATCGATCAGATGGCGGCGAACGTGGCGGCTGCCTTTCCCGGAAATGAAGTCGGCTATCGGCGATTCATGGAAGATCATGCGGAAAAGTTGAATGTGATTTTTCCCTGCCTTCAGCGGCCCTACCACAAGCTGGGTTCCTACGTGAGCAAGACCCTGATGAAGGCGGTTCCCTACGTGGCGACCGGCAAGTCGGTGGTGGATGTGCTCGATGACTACTTCACCGACGATGACCTGAAATTGGCATTCACTTTTCAGGCCAAGTATCTCGGTATGTCGCCGTGGAAATGCCCAGCGCTGTTCAGCATCCTTTCCTACATCGAATACAAATACGGCATCTACCACGTGCAGGGCGGGCTTTGTCGGATCTCATCGGCGATGGCTGAGGTCTTCAAGGAGCACGGAGGGAAGCTGCGTCTCGGAACCGGAGTGAAAGAGCTGAAGTTTTCCGGTGGCCGAGTGAAAGGCGTACTTTTGGATGATGGGGATGTGTTGGAGTGCGATGACGCGATCGTGAATGCCGACTACGCGCATGCGATGTCGACGATGATGAACGGTCACTCGGTTCCGCAGGAGAAGTTGGAGAAGAAAAAATACTCCTGCTCGACCTTCATGCTCTACCTCGGTCTCGACACGATTTATCGCGACGAACCGCACCATCACATTCTCTTCGCTGATAACTACCTGAACAATGTGAAGGATATTCAGGGTGAGCGGAAAGTGTCCGATGACATGTCGGTTTACGTGAGAAATTCGAGCATTACCGATCCCCTCGTTGCGCCGGAAGGGAAGTCCGGGATCTATGTTCTGGTGCCGACGATCAACACGCGTCACGGCGTCGACTGGAATAAAATGACCGGGGAATATCGCGACAAGGTGCTGGAGCGGATCGAGCAAAAGACTGGCATGAAGGATCTTCGTAGCCACATTGTGGAAGAGCGGATCATCAATCCGGAAGGTTGGCGCGATCAATTGGATGTCTTCATGGGCGCGACCTTCAACTTGGCGCACACGCTCGACCAGATGCTCTACCTCCGGCCTCACAATCGGATGAAGGGATTTGAAAACCTTTATCTGGTCGGTGGTGGAACGCATCCGGGAAGCGGCTTGCCGACGATCTACGAGAGCGGCCGAATTTCCTCGAACCTCCTCTGCGAAAGTTACGGCATGGAGTGCGAGCGAGTCGATATGGCTCCCACTTTCCTTTGAGAGAAGTGCTGGGTTTGCGGAAGCAAAGAGCGAGGACAAGGTGCCGATACTTTTCCTTTCGCTCGACGCGAAATCCCTTTTGGATGAGCGGACATGAGCGAGGCCGCGATCGAGATCGAGCATTTGCAGAAACATTACGGCCGCTTCGAGGCGCTGGCTGGGGTCTCTTTGAGGGTGCCGAAAGGCTCGGTCTTCGGGCTTTTGGGCCCGAATGGCGCCGGCAAGAGCACTTTGGTGAAGTCCTTGCTGACGATCGTCCGGCCGACCGAGTGTCGCGGCACCATGCTGGGTCAGAAAATCGGTCATCGCCCGACGCTCGGGAAAGTGGGCTATCTGCCGGAGCACGCGCGATTTCCTGAATACCTAACCGGCCGTCAGATCATCGCCTACTCGGCAGGACTCGCGAAAGTTCCGTCGGCTTTGGCAAAAGAGCGGGCGAAGCGTTTGCTCGAACTTGTCGGCATGACGGAGTGGGCGGATCGCAAGAACGGCACCTATTCGAAAGGGATGCGTCAACGGGTGGGCCTGGCTCAGGCTTTGGTAAATGAGCCGGAGATTGTTTTTCTCGATGAACCGACCGACGGCGTGGATCCCGGTGGCAGGATTGAGATCCGGAAAATTATCGAGCGGATGCGCGATGAGGGGCGAACGGTTTTCGTCAACAGCCACCTGCTCGGGGAGGTGGAACAAGTGGCCGACCAGGTCGCGATCATGGCGCGTGGGAAGATTGTTAGAGAGGGGGCGGTCGAGGAACTCACGCGGAAAGAGCATCGCTACGAAGTTCGAACACTGGGTCCGGTGCCTCTGGAAATGAAAAGTGAGCTGGAATCGAAAGGCATGAATGTCGCGGGGGATACGGTGAGCTTGGTCGCTGATGATGCGAACGGCGTGCAGCCCTTGATTGATGCGCTTCGAAAGGAGGGCGCGGCGATTCGTGAGATCAAAGAGGTGCGTTCCTCTTTGGAGGAGATTTTCATGGAGTCGGTGGAGCGCCAAGAAAAGGAGGTCGCATGAGACAGTTTCTCGCCATTTTGAACGATTCGTTCCGGCTCCTCCGAGCGCGGACCTTGTTCTGGATCTCACTCGGGGTTTCCGCCTTTGCGGCGATCATCTATCTGTCGATTGGTTTCGATGAGAAGGGCATCACCCTTGTCTTTGGCCTGATCGATTTCGAGATGGAGTTCGCGAAGAAGGGAAGCAAGGGGGCGGAACTGCTCTACTACGGGGTCTTTAGTAATGCGATCGTCGGCATCTGGCTGACATGGATTGCGACGATCCTCGCGCTGATCTCCTGCGCGCCTGTTTTCCCTGAATTCATGGAAGAAGGTTCGGCTGGTGTCGCCCTGTCGAAACCGGTGTCGCGTCCCTTGCTGTTCATCTACAAGTTCATCGGTGGACTGCTGTTCATGGCGATTCAGGTGACCCTTTTCGTGGTGATCGTCTTCTTTGCGATTAAGCTTCGATTGGGGGTTTGGAATCCGAGTGTCTTCTGGTCGGTGCCGATCGTGCTGCTCGTCTTTTCCTATCTCTATGCGGTGATGGTCTGGTTGGGGATCAAGACCCGCTCGGTGATGGCCTCGGTGCTGCTCACGCTGCTCTTTTGGATCGGCAGCTTCGTCGTGCTTTTCGCGGAGTCGGTCACCTATCAGTCAACTCTTACGGGACGAGGATTTCTCGGCACCACTCTCAATGAGGAAGGGATTGAGGACTATCGGAAGATGAACGAGATGTTCAAACTGCCCTATGCGATTCTGCCGAAAACCAGCGAGACATCCGGGCTTTTAGATCGTCTTCTGGTCCTTGGTGATGGCGATGCCCTTGGGAAGGCGACGATCGAAGCGATGGGCAGAAACGGAATGGTCGGTGATCGGGATAGCGAGGTGATCAAGGATGACCTCGACCGGCATTCGCCCCTCTATGTCATCGGAACTTCGTTGCTATTCGAGGCGGTGGTTCTGCTGCTAGCGATGAGATCGTTTTGCCAAAGGGATTTCTGATGTAGGGGCGGGAATGGACCGCGCGACGCTGTCGCGCCTATCCGTTCCGGGCGAAGCTACGCGCGACAGCGTCGCGCGGTCTGCCACTGCGGTCACACTGGTGCAAGCACCAAGGAGGTTCTCGCAGGCGTGTAGATGCTGATTTCATCATCCTCATCGACCTTGAAGGTGACGCTTGGGTCGAGCCGGTTGTGACCGCCGAACTCAGGCGTGTCGGTGTCGAGCACGAGCTTGAATTCGCCGCCACCTGGCACCTTGAACTTGTAGTCGGCAATGGAGCGGTCGTGCGACCAGTTGAAGACGAAGAGGCATTTGCCGCGACGTGCGCAGATGACTTTGTTGGTGACGTCGATATTGAGGATCTCGGCTGGTGGCTGATTCGGGAGATGATTCTCTTTGGCCATGGCGAGCATGGCTTTTTCAAAGGCGGCGAGGAACTTGTATTTGAGGTCGGGATTGTCGGCGAGCGACCACTGCCGGCGGCAGTAGTGGTAGGACCAGCCGTTGCCCTCGCGTGGAAAATCGAGCCACTCGGGGTGTCCGAATTCATTGCCCATGAAGGTCAGCCAGCCTTCGCCGCCGAGGGCGAAGGTGATCAGGCGGATCATCTTGTGCAGGGCGATGCCTCGATCGACGACCGGGTTGTCATCCTTTTCACCCATGTGCCAGTACATCGCCTGGTCCATCAACCAGAAGGCGAGCGTCTTGTCGCCGACGAGGGCCTGGTCGTGGCTTTCGGCGTAGGCGATGTTGGCCTCGCCGTAGCGGCGGTTCGTGAGGGTGCCCCACATTTCGTCGAGGTTCCAATCTTCGTCGCGAGTGTGCTTGAGGAGCTTGATCCAGTAGTCAGGGATACCCATGGCGAGACGATGGGTGAAGCCGACTCCACCATCGGCGATGGGTTTGCAGAGACCCGGCATGCCGGACATGTCTTCGGCAATCAAGAGCGCGCCGGGTTTGAGTTGCTGGGCGAGGGTGGTGGCGAGTTGGAGGTAGAGGATCGCGTCCTCGTCCACGCCATCGGTGAAGTATTTGTCGTAATGGTCGAAGGAGGTGGCACCACGGTGCCAGTAGAGCATCGAGGTGACACCATCGAAGCGGAAGCCGTCGAATTTGAATTCCTCGATCCAGTAGCGGACGTTCGATAGGAGGAACTGACGGACTTCGGGGCGGCCGTAGTCGAAGCACTTCGAATCCCACTGCGGGTGATCGCCGCGTTCGTCGGCGTGGAAATACAGGTTGCCACTGCCATCGAGGTTGTTGAGGCCCTCGGCCATGTTTTTCACCGCGTGGGAATGAACGACGTCTAACAGCACGGCGAGGCCGAGTCCATGGGCGGTATCGACGAGGTATTTCAGATCTTCCGGGGTGCCGAACCGAGACGTCGGCGCGAAGAAGGAGGAGACATGATAACCGAAGGAGCCGTAGTAAGGATGCTCTTGCACGGCCATCAACTGGACGATGTTGTAGCCGAGGTTCTTGATGCGCGGCAGGACGGTGTTGGCGAACTCTCGATAGGTGTGGACGCGTCCTTCCTCGCCGGACATGCCGACGTGGGCTTCGTAGATGAGCGGCGAGGCGATGGTGGATGGATCGAACTCGTGGATCCATTGGTATTTGTCTTCCGGCTCCCAGATTTGGCCGGAGAAGTCGTGGCTTTCGGGGTCCTGAAGAGTGCGCAGGATGCAGGCGGGAATGCGGTCCCGCTCCGAGCCGTCGGCACCGAGGATGTGAAGTTTGATTCGTTCTCCGTGCTTGAGCGCGTCGCCCGGAAGCCGGAGCTGCCAGATCCCGCGTTCGGCGCGGACGAGCGGATGACTGCTGCGGTCCCAGTGGTTGAAGTCGCCGACGAGCGACACGGCCTTTGCCCCGGGCAGCCATTCGCGCACCATCCAATGGCCATCTGGCTGGAGGTGGACTCCGGTGAAGCGGAATCCCAACGAATAGGCCTTGAGTCCGCCGGTGGTCGACTTGATTCGCTCAAGCTCCTGAGTCAGTCGTTCCTGACGCCGGAGAATGTGATCGGCGTAAGGCGTCAGCCAGGGATCGTCTTGGACTAGTTTCAGGAGTTCGCTCATTGGCCCTAGTGTGGACCATGAGGAGACCAGCAGGAAGTTTCGATTCAGTCACCTTGCTCGTCGAGCTGCTCCTTGAGGAAATCCTGGAGGTAGCCAGCGGTGAGCACGGTGTTGGTGAAGATCGCTTCGTTCGAGCCGGGAGCATAGAGCACGTTGACGGGGATGGCGGTTTTGCCGAGCTTTCTGATCTCGGCATCGATCTGTGGGTTGGTGGTGGTTTTGTCGGCTTTTAGGGCGACGATTCCCATCTCCTCGAAAAGCTTCGCGGTTTCTTCGGTGTAGGCAGCGGCTTTGTTGGTCTGACAGGTGAGGCACCAGCGGGCGGTGAAGTCGATGAATACCGGAGTGCCGGCGGCAATGAGCTCGTCTTGGCGCTCCTTGGTCCACTTTTCCCAGGTGATGCTTGGACCACTTGTTTCGGTGATCTCAGGGGCGGGGCTTGGTCGGGCGGCAAGGAATCCGGCAGTCAGTAGAGTGAGGGTGACGACTTTGGCGATTCCCCGTGCTTTTGCGCTACGGTGAGGAAGATTCCACCGGCCATAGACCCAGAAAGCCGCGGCGATGACGGTCAGCCCAAGCATCACGTAGATGCCCTTTTGTCCGTTCATCTGATCGAACACCTGGACCGAATAGACCCAGAGAAGGAATCCGGCAGTGCCAAAAAGCAGGAAGGACATGCCTTGTTTAAATGACTCCATCCATGGGCCCGGCCGCGGAAGCTTGTCGACCAGCGCAGGGAAGAATGAGAGCACGAGATACGGGGTGCTGAGTCCCAGCGCCATCGCGGTGAAGGCCAGCATGAACAGCGGAGGAGGAAGGCTGACGGCGGCACCGAGGCCGGTGCCGAGGAAAGGTGCGGAGCAGGGAGTGGCGACGACGGTGGCGAGGACTCCCGAAAAGAAGGTGCCCGCGAGTCCGCTGCTGTTCGTTAGCTTGCTTCCCACGCCGGTGGTGGAGGCACCGATCTCGAAAAGGCCAAACATGCTCAGACCGAAGATTAGCATGACGAGGAGAAGGATATAGACCACCCATGGGTTCTCAAGCTGGCCACCCCAGTTGGCGATGCCACCTGCGAGGAGAATTCCTGCCAGCACCCAGAAGGAGACCAGCACACCGAGGCTGAAGATCACCCCGTGAGCCACGATTTTGCTGCGGTCATGGCCCGCCTGCTGAACGAAGCCCATGATCTTGAGGCCGATCACGGGAAAGACGCATGGCATCAGGTTGAGGATCAGGCCTCCGAGGAACATCAGTCCGAGAATCGCAGCCAGTCCGAGCGTGGCCGTCTTGTTCGCTGGCACGGTCGGTGATGGCGCTTCGATGGCGGCGGATGAGATCGGTAGGGAAAGCGCCAGTCCCTTGGCACCGCTGCCTTGGGTCCAGCCGTTTGATGCCTTGAGGATGCCTTCAACGGTGTCAGGTGCGGGATCGGTGTCGGGATTTCGTGGAAAGACGAGACGGAAGCCATGTTCCGTTTTGCTCAGTTCTTGTGGTTGCGACGAGTCTTCAAGCAGGTTTGAGCTGAAAAAGTGGACCTCGCCGGGTTCAGTAACCGCACCCTCAGCGGGTTTTAGGTCGAGGATGATTTGCTGGGCATCGGAGGTGGCCGTGATCGTCCAACTGCTGGGTGCGGCCGGCATCGCCTCCCTCGCCTTGATGAAGCCTTCGGACGTCTCTTCATTGGCGGCCGTCTCGGCACCGGTCGTCAGCGTCAGGGAAAGTTCCGCATCGCCGGTGACGCATTGCTCATGGCATGCAAGCCAGGCCGCACTGCCTTGGATCACGACATTGGTGCCGGGCACCAAATCGGCTGGAGCGTGAATCGTTGTTAGAAACCAGGTTTCTTTGTCATAGCCGTAGAAGGGAGCGCCGGCAAAGGCTCCGAGAACGGGGGTTGGGAAACGGAGTGCATCCGCAGTGAACCCTTCTGGAAGCGTCCACTCGATTGATGGTGGGAAGCCGGCCTGTCCGGGGTTGACGTAGTAGGTATGCCAGTGCTCGGCATGTTTCAGCACCAGCCCCACGTCGAAGGCTTGGCCGGGGGCGATCGTCACTGCCTCCGAAACCAATGCTGCTTCGACAACCGGTGGACCACTGAGTTCGAACTGGGCTTGGAGGGGTGGGCTGATGACGAGGCCAGAGAAGGCGATGAGGGCGAGCAGGCGTTTCATGAGGTTGCGGGTAATTAGAGGCTCCGGGGTTCATTTTCATCCAAAAAAGCGCGACAGAGGCAGATTCCCTCCGGTTGCCCGGAGGGGGAGACGCTCAGCGCTTCTGGATTCATCCGGCCAGTTCCCGGACAAGACCGCGGTTTGTGAATTTCCCTAAAGTGAGCTCAGAGCGAGGCAGACAGCCTCACGAATGCACGAGTCTCATTTTTCGGAATCCGCACGCTGATTGAGCTTGGTGTGCGGGTGATCGGGAAGATCGGGTCAGATTCACCGCTTGATCCAAGCCCAACGGCCGCCCGAGTTGACGGCACGGGCGCAAACCTATAGGGACTGGAGCATGGCGATGGACTCGGCGAGTTTTTCGTCGGGCTTCTCGCTCGTGAGGCGGGGAAAACGGCGGCCTTCGAGCATGATGTAGTCGCCGTTGCGCTGGAGCATGAGGCGCTGGCCTTTGATCTCGATGGAGGCGACGCCTTTCGAGCCGGCGATGAGGCGGAGGCGGGTGACATCGACGAGGTTGGCGGCGGGTTCGGGGAGCTTGCCGAAGCGGTCGGCCCAGGAGGCGGAGAGTTTGTCGAGGTCTTCGACGGTGAGGGTTTCGGCGAGTTCGCGGTAGGCGGAGATGCGCAGGCGGGTCTCGGATAGCCAGCTGCTGGGCATGTAGGCGGGAAGGAGATCGGGGGAGATGTTAGATGGGGGATGGTGGATGGAAGATGGAGGAGTTGCGGCTGCGCCGGATTTTTTAGACGCTGGGCGGGACGCCCGCGCTCCCCTGTATTCGTTTTCGGAGAAGGCGACGAAGTCGCTGCGGAAGGTGGTTTCGACGCGTTGCTTGGGAGTCTTGCCCTGGAGCCGGTCGACAGATTGGCGGAGGAGCTGGCAGTAGAGGTCGAAGCCGACGGCGGCGATCTGGCCGGATTGCTTGGTGCCTAACAGGTTCCCGGCTCCCCGGATTTCGAGGTCGCGCATGGCGATCTTGAAGCCGGAGCCGAGGGCGGTGTATTGTTTGATGGCGTGGATGCGTTTGCGGGCATCGCCGGCGGTGGCTTGGTCGCGGGGGAGGAGCAGGATGGCGTAGGCTTTTTCGCCGGCACGGCCGACACGGCCGCGGAGCTGATAGAGATCGGCGAGGCCGAAGCGGTCGGCGCGGTCGATGAGGATGGTGTTGGCGTTCGGGATGTCGATACCGGTCTCGATGATGGTGGTGGCGAGCAGGATGTCGGCTTCGCCGTTGACGAACTTGCGCATGACGACTTCGAGTTCGTCTTTGTCCATTTGGCCGTGGCCGACGAGGATGCGGGCGTCGGGGACGAGTTCGCTGAGTTTGTGGCGCATCATTTCGATGGATTTGACGCGGTTGTGGAGGAAGAAGACTTGGCCATCGCGTTTCATTTCGCGCTCGATGGCATCGCGGATGATGCGTTCGTCGTAAGGGGTGACGGAAGTGTGGACGGGGACGCGGTTGGGCGGGGGGGTGTCGATGGTCGACATGTCGCGCGCACCCATGAGGGCCATGTAGAGAGTGCGCGGAATGGGGGTGGCAGATAGTGTTAGAACGTCGATCTGGCGGAAGAGCTCTTTGAATTTTTCCTTATGCTTGACGCCGAAGCGTTGCTCTTCATCGACGACGGCGAGGCCGAGGTCTTTGTAAGCGACGTCTCCGGAGATCAGGCGGTGGGTGCCGATGACGATGTCGACCGAGCCATCGGCAAGGCCTTTGAGGGTGCTGCGAATTTCGGCGGGAGTGCGGAAGCGGTTGAGGAGGTCGATGCGGATCGGGTAGTCGCTCATCCGCTCGCGGAAGGTGCGCCAGTGCTGTTCGGCGAGGACGGTGGTGGGACAGAGCAGGGCGACTTGTTTGCCGCCGGTGACGGCTTTGAAGGCGGCGCGGATGGCGACTTCCGTTTTCCCGAAGCCGACGTCGCCGCAGACGAGGCGGTCCATGGGTCGTGGGGATTCCATGTCGCGCTTGGCTTCCTCGATGGCGCGGCGCTGGTCGACGGTCTCGGTGAAGTGGAAGGAGTTCTCGAATTCCCACATCCAGCGTGAGTCGGGCGGGTGGGCGAAGCCGGGGACGGACTGTCGCTCGGCCTGGACGCGGAGCATGATGGCGGCGTAGTCGAGAATGGTTTTCTCGGCGGTCTTGCGGACGTTTTTCCACGCGGTGCCGCCGAGCTTGGAAAGGATGGGTGCTTTGCCGCCGAGGCCGACGTATTTTCCGATGAGGTGGGCTTGATCGATGGGGACCGAGAGGAGGCCGCCGTCGCGGTATTCGATGGTGATGTGTTCGTCTTCCTCGCCTTGCTCGATGCCAACGAAGCGGCCGATGCCGTATTCGGAATGGACGACGAGGTCTCGTTCGGAAATGTCGTCGAGCGAAGCGCGGGCGGTGGCGATGCGTTGGCGGTCGAGCCGGCTGCGACGGGTGGCGGCGGGGTTGCGGTAGCGGCCGAAGATTTCGCTGGAGGAAATGAGGGCGAGCTTGGCGCTGGGGATGGTGAAGCTTTCCATCAACTCGCCGCGCAGGGGGACGAAGTGGCTTAGTTCGCCGGCGAGTTCGGTGAAGCGTTCCTGTTCGCCTTTGTTGGCGAAGACAATGCCGACTTGCCATTTTTCGTGATTCCAGTCGGCGAGTTGGCGGAAGAAGTGATCGCGGCGGGACTGTTCGAGGACGAAGTCGCCGGCTTCGAAGCGGCCGAGGGGATTGGCGAAGCAGGCGGTGGAGAAGTTTTCTTCGGAGTCTGTTTGGGTGGGGGCGTCGGTAATGATGATGTCAGCTCCTGCGTTCGTGACCGGGACGGTCATGCCACTGGTAGGTGGGGTGGTTATTGCGATGACGAGGTCGTGGGGCTGGCGGTAGGCGGCGACGGTGGCGTCGTTTTCGGGATCGCCGAGGAGCAGGTCGGCTTTGGTGACTTTGCGGATCGAGGCTTGGGAATCGACGTCGAATTCGCGGATGGCCTCGACATCGGTATCGAAGAATTCGATGCGGAAGGGGACGGCCCCTTGCCAGGGAAAGACATCGAGGATGCCGCCGCGGACGGCGAATTGGCCGCGGCCCTGGACGAGGTGGGAGCGGTCGTAGCCGTGATCGGCGAGCTGGGCGGCGAGTTTTTCGGGGTCGCAGGTTTTTCCCGGGCTGAGGACGATGCGGCCGGAGCTTAGGGTGCTGGGCGATGGCGCGGGGTCGTAAAAGGCGTCGGGGTGGGTGAGGATGGTGAAGGACTTCGCGTCTGCCGCGTGGTCGAGGGTATCGATGCGGGCGGCGGCGCCTTCGGCATCGGTGAGTTCGCCTTCGTTTTCCAAGGGGGGCTCGGAGAGGATGAGTGAGTCGATTTTCCAGAGATCGAGCTCGATGGCGAGGCGCTCGCGGAGTTTTGGTGAAGCTGCGGTGATCCAGACGCGCTTGCGGCTGGTGAGGGTGCGGCGGATGACGGCGATGAGGTAGGCGGTGGCGGCTTCGCTGACGTGATCAAACACAGTGGTGCCGCCGCCTGCGGAGACTTGCTCCAGGCGCTGCGCGAAATCCGGCTGTCGGGATGTCCGATTGAGCCAGTGGGTGGGGTCATTCGCCGGCTTCGGCACGGGCGGAAAGTGAGCGGCGAATCGGGTTTTGGCAAGTTGCGTGGTTTGATCGCTTCACCTTGGGGGATTGGCGTGCTACTTAGAACGCATGAGATGGCTTGCGCTTTTGCTGATTTTGGCGGCTGTGATGGTGACGAGTTCGTGTGTTCAGATGGGTCCAGCTCCTGGGCTCTCTGATGAGCCCGTGGCGATTTGGGGCAGTGGTGGGAGTAGCAGGACTCCGGTGAGTGGGGCGACGAGTGCATCGGCGCTTTTAAAGCAGGTGAATTTGAAGGTGGATATGGTGCCTAAGGGGACTCACGGTCGCAAGGTGGTTCGGCCGATGAAGCCGCGTTACATTACGATTCACTCGACGCAGAACTATTCGGCGGATGCTGACAAGCACGCGCTGGCTTTGAAGAGGGGCGCGCTTCGGGCGGCCAAGCGCCGGGGGGGGAACCGGATTGGGTATTTGATCTGGCACTTCACCGTGGATGATCGCCAGGCAATCCAGCACATGCCGACGCATGAGCAGGGCGAGCACGCAGACTTCGATGGGCCGGGGAACAACTATTCGATCGGGATTGAGATGTGTGAGGAACGTGGCTCGAACCTCAATGTGACGATTGATCGGACGGCGAAGCTGACGGCTTACCTGATGTACACGAAGGGCATCCCGTTGAGTGGGGTGGTGCCGCATTACCACTGGCCGCGACGTGGCACGAGCATTCCCCACAAGAACTGCCCACACTTTCTTTTGGACAACGGCCGGCCGGGACGGAAATGGAAGGCGTTCCAAGCTCGGGTGAACGGGTATTACAAAATGATCCAATCCAGCGCGGTTGCAAGTCGCTCATGAGTCTTCAGCATGGGAGTCCGGGGAACCGGGATGTGTATCTTGATCCGGATACATTTTATGTATGTCAGCGCTGCACCAAGTGCTGCAAGTGGCCGGGCGATGTGCGTTTGGAGGACGATGAGGTGCCGCGGATTGCCGAATATCTAGGAATGAGCGAGCAGGCGTTTATTGAGAAATACACGCGTCTGAGGATGAATCGGCAGGGCTTGTCGCTAATCGAGAAGGAGAATCACGAGTGCATCATGCTGAAAAAGGGTGGCTGCCGGATTCATGAGGTGAAACCCGAGCAGTGTGCTGGTTTTCCAAACAAGTGGAATTTCCCTGGCTGGCAGAAGGAGTGTGAGGCTGCGCCGATGCCGATGGAGGAGGCGGAGCGGGCGGGGCTGGCGTAGTCATTAGCCCGACGGCGAGGTGGGCTCTCGCTGCTGCAGGATGAGTTAGCTTTTTCTTGCTGATGCCGGGCCCTTCGTGGTTTTACTTTCCCCTTGGTGCGAACTGCGAGTTGAGGCAAATGATGTCAGAGTCCTATCCAGTCGAGCGCTGTTTTGAGATCCGCAGCGGCTGCGAGGGAATGGCCCATTCCTGGGACGTCGATAAAGCGGTAATCGAGCCTGGCGTTTTTCCAATCCTTGCTGGTTGTGAGGATCTCTTCGTAGTTCTTGTCCTTGTCACCGGAGATGACGACCCACTTCATTTTCTTGCGTTCGCGGGATTTGAAGTCGGAGAGGTCGAAACCCGGAAAGTGGCCAAAGGTCCCGGCCCCTGGGAGGTAGCTTTGGGCTGCATAACTGACCGCTCCCTTGAATAGCTCAGGATAAAGTGCCGCCGTGAGCATGGACATGTGCCCGCCGCCTGACATGCCGGTCACCACACGCCGGGCGGGATCGATCTTGTAGTGTTTCTCGACGGTGGCGAGGGCATCGATGGACAATAGGACACGTCGGGGCATCGCCGTATTATTACTGACTCCATGAGCCCCGACGAAGATGAGCTTTTTTTTATCGAAAACGCCTGCCCAGTCGCTGCGGAAATTCGGGCGGACGCCGGCATCGATGTAGAGCACCAGGCCGTAGGGCTCGGAGCCATCATAGGAGGCGGGAACGTAGATGTCGCACCGATCGTTCTGGGGGTCACGGACGGACCAATCGGTTAGTCTTTTTTTGTCATGGTCAAAGGCACCGCCTTCGAATGCTTTGATCGAGGCCTTTCTGGTGGAGTCCTTGAAATGGTCATCGATCTCCGGATAAAGGGAGGAAGAGATAGGGATGTCCTTCAGGAGGCCGGTTTTGACTTCGGCAGGAGGCTTCTTCGCGGGATTCTGAGCTTTGATCCAGTCTTGGTCTGCAGCGGATAATTTGGCCAGAGGGTATTTGATCTCCTTGCCATTCATTATCAGAGCCACGGAAGTCTGGTCTGCGGAAACGAAATCCGCTTCGATGGTTTTTCCATCCGAATTGGTCCAGGTGCGGGCGGAGAGCGGTAAGAGCATCAAAAGAGAGAGGATAAAAGCCGCCGTTTTCATGGTCGAGGAATTATGGCAGGTGGAAACCTGTTGCAATGCTATTCATGCTGGGCTGATGAAGTCAGGGGGGCGGGAAATGCTCATTGCTCGGGAATGGCTCTTTTTTGAGGTATTTAAAGCGGGGAGATGGTGGAGTTGATGGGGTCGGAATCCGGCTCTGGAGCGGGGATGGAGGCCGGTTGAATTTAGATTGGCGTCGATTGGCGGTTGGCGGTTTCAAAACGAGATTGCCTGGATGCGGAAGGATTGCCGCTTGAGTTTCGCATTTTCGGGAGGCAGGTTTGCGGCGCGTCCCATGAATTATATTTTCCCTGTTCTCGCTGCGCTTGTCGCTCCTGTTGCTGTTGCTGCTGATGTTCCGAAGGCGATTGCCTTTTTGCCGCAGGATGCCTTTGTGAAAGGGGCGATCACGGTGGTCGTGCCGCCGCCGGATCTCGATAAGTATGTGGCGAAGGTCGAGGCCTCCGCGGCCAAGGATCCCGAATGGTTCAAAGAGCATGCCAAGAAGGCCGCTCCAGGGGTGCCGCTGCCCTACGATGAGAAGATCGGGCTGACCAAGGCGGAGTATGACGAGTACCTCAAGTTGTGGGACTCCCGTGAATTCAAGGCGGTCGAGGCGGTGATTCTCCAGCTCAAGCAGGGCAGTGATAAGAAGTGGGCGATTACGGCGGCTGTCGGCGGAGGTCAGGAAGGCGGGGGGTCACTGCCGATTTCCACACTCAAGTATGATTCCGATAAGGATGTCTTCGTTTCTCCAAACGGGACGCTCAAACGGCTTGAGGACGTCAAGGCAGACAAGCGCAGCATCCTTGGTGAGTGGAATGGAAGCGAGTGGCGCTATGAAGAGGAGACTTCGCTCGGGAAGACCAAGGAGAACTTCGCGATTGGCAAGACGGGCGACGGAAAATTTGGACTGATTGTTTACCGCATGCAGGAGATTTCCAGCGAAGGCACGAGGCTTTACGACAAGAGTCTCGTCGTCCGCTTCCCGATGGGTGAGGCCGGAATCCTGAAGCCAGAAGCTCCTGCAAACAGGTAGGCCAATGAATCGGCGACGGAATGGCAAACGTCGCTGGGGCCTGAGCTTGCGGAGGATCGCGGCGGGATTGGTCGCCTCGGCCATGCTTGGGTTTCTGTTGCTGCAGGGGCTGCTGGCAACATCGTGGATGCGCTCCAAGGTTGCGGGAAAGCTTTCGCAAAGGATCGGCGGGCTCGAAGTGGAAATCGACTCACTGAGTTGGACTCCATGGGACGGTGCAAAGATTGGAGGGCTTGAGGTCAAGCAACCGGCGGCGCTTCAGGAGTGGGTTTCGACGCCGCTGCTGGAGGTCGATGAAATTCATGCCTGGCCTGACTATGGAGCGGCCTTGAAACGGAAGGTGTCGGTGAGTCAAGTGACGGTGCTTCGACCGAAGTTGCACGTGACGGTCGATATGTTGGTATCGATTGCTGCGGCGAGCATGCCACCGGCCGAACCGCCTGCCATGGCTGCGGTGGCGCCCCGGCCAGGAGCGGTGGAGAATCCGCAGCCAGAAGTGGCTCCTGCTGAAATGGATCCCTCTCTAACAGAAGCGGAGCCTGCGGCATCAAAAGTGCCGACACCGCAACCAGAAGCGGCTCCGCCGCCTGAGCTGCAAGCGGCGCGGAAGCGCATGCAGGTCGTGGTGGAAGATGGAGCTTGTGAATTGGTGCGGGTGGGAATGGACGAGCGTCTGGCGAGATTGGAAGGCGTGGATCTCGACTTGCCGCTTTTTGGCGGAGTGGGGGGATCCGGTAGCAGTGTGGCTTTGATCGAGTGCTTGGGTCAGGTCGTCGATGAGCAGTTAGAGATGCAGGTGAAGACGGAAGGGACCGGTGTTCAGTTCCTTTTTCCGGGAGATCCGCAGGAAGACTTTGGGGTCTTTGGGAGTTGTAGTTTCGGACTGGTCCGGGGTCTGCCGTTTCAAGCGGACCTGGGGCTCCGGCTTTCGAGCTTGGAGAAGATCAATTTCTCGGAAGCACTCAGCGGGCAGTGCGGGGAAGTGCAGGCGCGCATTCAGGGGGGCGGGTGGCTTCAAGCGCCGGGGTCGTGGCGCGGGGTGAGTGCTTTCGAGGCAAAGCAGCCGCAAGTATCGATGGGGGGGCAGGTGGTCGATTTCGACTCGGCATCGGCAGTGGTGCAGTTGGCGGGGGGCGTGATTCAGTCACCGGACTTTCGAGTGATGGGTGAATCGGCATCGATTCTAGGGAATGGCTGGATCACTTCTCGTGGCGGGGTGGCGGTGGTGCGTTTGGTAGTGCCTGATTCTGCGGTCAGGATGATCAATGGCGCCCTCAATCAGCGGGTTCCCGAGAGCGTTTTCAGTTTTAAGCCGCTGGATCCCGGAAATCGCTGGTTTTCGGATGTCTCGATCTGGCGCGAGGAGGCCGGGTGGAGTGTGGGTTTTGGCGATGGTGGGTCGATCGTGCCGCTGGATGAGCTGGGGAAGATCGAATGAACGCTGGAGTATTCCTCGCCACTCAAGGATTGCCGTGGGCGTGGTCCGGTGGCATGGGAGGCGGCGATGAGGATCATTGCGGGAAAAGCTGGCCGGATTGCGATCAAGGTGCCGAAGGCGGTCACGCGGCCGACGACAGATTTTGTGCGTCAGGCGGTGTTTTCGATTCTTGGCGTGCGGGTCGAGGAGGCGCGGATTCTTGATCTCTTTGCGGGGTCCGGGGCGCTTGGTCTGGAGGCGCTGAGTCGGGGAGCGGCGAGTTGTATTTTCGTCGATGAGCATCGCACGGTCGAAAAGGTGCTCCACGAGAATCTGGAGAAATCGCGGCTGGAAGGCGCGCGGGTGGTCAAGGCGGATGTGCATTCGTGGGTGGCGCGCGATGTCGGCAGCTATGATTTGATTTTCGTCGATCCGCCCTATGCAAAGTATCCGACGGACCGGGATCACTTGAAGGAGCTTTTCGCCAAGGGCGCGCTGGCTCAGAGGTTGGCCGAGGGTGGTTTGCTGATCGCCGAGCAATCGATCGGTGAGGCCGTCCGCGAAGGGGCGGGGCTTATTTTTCTGGAGCGTCGCGAGTATGGCAGCAGTGCCATCCTCCTTTACGCCAAGGCCGACGCTTCTTAAGTTCCCTTCAATGTCTCCCACGCTGCTGCTCTACCGGGTGCTGCTCCCGATCTACGTGGTGGTGGCGTTTCCGGCGTGGCTATTGAAGACGGCGCGGCGCGGTGGCTTCGGTAGTGGTTTGGGCGAGCGTGGCTCCTTTTACGGGGAAGTCCTAGAGTTCGAGCCATGCGCTGCGGTGCATGTGCATGCGGTGAGTGTGGGCGAGACGCTGCTGGCGATGAAGCTGATCCGGGCTTGGCGGGAGAGGGACGCGGCGAAAGTCTTGGTGTTGGCGGTGGGCACGGCGACGGGTCACGCGGTGGCGGTGGAGGCGAAGATGGAGGGGGTGAGGGTAATCTATCAGCCGGTGGATTTTCGTTTCATGGTGCGTCGCTATCTCGATCGCTTTCAGCCTTCGCAGATGGTTTTGGTGGAGGGGGAAATGTGGCCGAATCTGATGCTTGAGTGCGCGCGGAGGGGGGTGCCGATTCGTTTGGTGAATGCGCGGATGTCGCCGCGGTCAAAGCGGCGTTATCGCAAGCTTGCGGCGTGGGTGCGGCCGATTTTTTCGAAACTGGACTGGGTGGCGGTGCAAGAGCCGGATGATGCAGAGATCTGGTCGGAACTCGGGGTCCGCCAGGTGAAAGTGACGGGAAGCCTGAAGTTTGATCCGGGTGCGGGGGCTCCACCTGCGCCGCGTGCGGAATTTGTGGCGATGCTTGATGCGTGCGCGGCGGGGCGACCGGTGGTTTTGGCGGCGAGCACCCACGATGGCGAAGAGGAGTTGATCGGTCGGGCGGTACGCGAGGCGGGTGGTTTTTATCTCTGCGTGCCACGTCATGCGGAACGCCGTGCAGAGGTGAGGGAGGCTCTTGAGTCTGCGGGTTTTGAAGTCGTGCTGCGTTCGGAATTTCATCCGCCGGTTTCTCCGGAAAGTGCGGCGCTGGTGGTCGATAGCACCGGCGAGCTGCGCGATTGGACGGCGTCGGCGGATGTGGTGGTGATCGGAAAGAGTTTTCTTGGGATCGGTGGGCAGAATCCGGCGGAGGCGATCCTTGCGGGGAAGTCACTGATCTTTGGCCCGCACATGGAAAACTTCGAGCCTTTGGCGACGCGATTGGTGGGATGCGGCGGGGCCAAGCGGGTGGCGGATGAGGCAGAGTTGCTTGCGGTGCTGAGGGATCTGATCGGCAATCCTGCCGGATTTATCGAGGAAACGGCGGCGGCGAAAGCGGTTTTGGAGGGCCATCGGGGCGCCACGGGCCGGATTTTGGATCTTTTGGATGACGAATGAATGCGCAACGAGTTGTTTGTCATTTCAAAATCGCCCGCTAGGGTCGCGCCTGTGAGTGACCCTCTAGACAAGCAGAGTCTGCTTTCCGCATTCGATCTCGGACCCGCATGGGCTCGTGACGACGCACCGGCAAAGAAATACGAAAACCACAAAGGCGACACCCGTGACGACAAGCGCGGTGGCGGTCGATCAGGTGGTGGTCGTGGAAGTTTTGAACGTCGTGATGACCGTGGAGGGCAGCGTGGTGGCGGTGCCCCGCGTGGTGGCGGAGGGCCGCGAGGAGGTGCCCCACGCGGACGAGATGATCGTCAGCAGCGCGATGGTGGACGCGAACTTCCAGCGCCGGCGCATGGGGTGAAGGTGACGATTGGGCCAGCGGTCGAAGCGGTGCGCTTGGTGGTGAAGGAAATCCATCAGGTCGCTCGTGTTTACTCCCTTTTTGATATCGCTCAGATTTTGCTCGATAAGCGCGATCGCTGCACGCTGAGCATCGTCTCCGATGAAAAGCGTGGTCCGGTGCTGTTCCGCGGGCTGAAGGACAACTCGCTTTTTGTGACGAAAGAGGAGGCCGTTGCGCACTTCTGGCAGTCGACTGCGGTGGAAGAGCTTTACGAAGTTGAGGACACTGAGACCGATCCACCGGCTGGGAATTTCCAGGTGGTGGCGAAGTGCGGGCTTTCGGGTGAGTGGCTTGGCCCACCGAATTTTCATGCGTATCAGACGACGCTGCGCCGACTGCATCGCGAGAAATTCTCAAACATGGACTTTGATCGCTACGCTTCGCGGGTGAAAACCGAGCGCGGTGAAGAAGCGGTCAATGCCTGGCTTGAGACAATGAAGGTCCGCCGTCGTTGGCGGGTGAAGGGTAGCTCCGATGAAGACTGGACCTTTGACCGGAGCGTCGTCGAGCGTGACTTTGCGACGAAGCATTTTGGCGAAGCCTTCAAGGAAGTTCGCGAGACCGAGCTGCCCGGTGATGTGCCTCCGGCCAATCTTTCGATTGGCCTGCTGGCATCGATTCGGATCGCGGGTTCAAATACGCGTCGTCATCCGGCGATGCTGATTCCGACGATCTGCCGCATTCTCGAAGCCGAGCATCTCGCGGTCTTCAAGCGGCAGGGGAAACTTTTCAGTGGTCCATCGCGTCCGCATCCGCTGCCGGAAGATACCAAGCTCGCCGAGCGCCCGACGAAGATCGTGGAGTGGGTGGATGCTCAGGAGAAACCAAAACTTGGTGACCTTTGGAAAGCGCTCCTTCCGGAAGGCAGTGAGGAGGCACCGAAGGAGTGGCTGGTCGATATGTTCTGGCTGCTGACGCAGGGGCATTTGTTGTTGTTCTCGGACGACACGCTGGTTTTGCCGAAGCGCCGTGCCCAAGCCGCACCTGCCGCGACGAAGGAAGGCGCTGGGAAAAAGCGGAAGCGGAAAAAGAAGAAGCGGAAGCTCTTTAAGGCTCGCCACGCAAGTCCTGCCAAGATGATCCGCACGATCTGTCGCATGAAGCCGGGTGGAGTGAGAGCGCTCCGTGGTCCGGCCAAGATCTGGGCACGTCGTCTCTTGAGAGCCGGGCGAATTGAGTCGATGGTGGAGGAGTGAGCCGATGCCGTTCGATGGATCTCTGAGACGCGAAGCAGGTGAGTCCCTACACCTCTGACTCCGACGGCTTCCTCAATCGCTGCGGGAGCAGTTCGGGGATTCTCCTCCCGACCTTGTCGGGGGAACCAGAAGGAACCGAAAATAACGAAGGTTCAGGAGAATATGCCGCTCCGATAGGGGGGCGGCATCGGATTGTTGAGGTCTGCGGGCCCAACGATGTTGTGGATTAGAAGGACGGCTCCCTCCCTCATCCCGCACCTGAATCCGCCCGGCCACGCCGCCATCACCACTACCCCATTCCACCGGATCAGGTTATGACAAGATTAATGGTCCGACCCGAATGGCGCGGTTTTAAGCGGGATCTCGGTGCTTTAAGAGGGATCAATTGATCGGAGCCGAGCGGTCCTGATTCCGTAACATCCCTGTGGCTGTAGCGATTGAGGGTGCCGGATTGAGGGTGCCGAGCATATCACAAT
>CAZVMS010000354.1:0-6308 GCA_964628795.1 uncultured Haloferula sp.
GGTGGGTGATCTCGATTTCGACGAAGGTCACGTCGGAGACGCGCCACGGCTTGGGTATGGATTTCTTGGCCATCCAGCCAGCGTGGAACCGGCCCGGCCAGAAAACCAGAATTCAGCGAGGTGCGGATTTACCCCGCTTACGGATGTGCAGATATGCCACTAGATCTTGGCCGCACTTCGCGCCCTGTGTAGCTCCCATCGTCCGATATCCGAACCGCTCGGAAATTTCCGAGCGAAAAAGCACCCACTATCGACGATTTGCGCCGCCGTGGATGGTCTGACCGTGAGGAATTCTCGTGGGTGCGGTTTTCCCATTTCCCATTCCGTCCACGTGATGGCTCGGTTGGCTAGGGATTGGAGAGGTGAGGCTCCGGCCGAAGCTAGAACGGTGGCGAAGTAAGCTTCATCGGGGGCGAAAACACCGGCAAAGGAATCCCGTCTGTCATGTTTCAGGATCAGTTCTGCATCCTTTCGGCTCAGGCACATCCATTGATCGTGGAAGTGGGCGAGTTCCTTGCGGATTCCGGCAAGGTTCTCAAGGTGCTGAGCCTTGAGGATGTTCCATTTTCGGACTTCGTTCCATGGCTGGACTCGCATTCTTGATCGAGGGTCAAGCTGAAGACTGTGACTCAACTCATGAAAAGGGCGCACCGGCACGCAGCTTTCCGAGATCAGGACGAAGTGAGTGCAGGCAGCATCGGCCACGGCGGCTTCAAGGAGCGCGACCGTGGCGTGGACGATTGAAAGACCTCCCCATTCGGTATCGATCCATTCCTCGATCTGGAAGGAGTGAAGAAACGACGATCTGGGAAGGAACTCGCGATCCTTGCAGTGGGAGTAGATTCGCTTGGATGTCTGGGGAATGTCAGAGAGATACTCTGTCCAGACATTCGCGTGATTTTGATCGCTGCGGGTCAGGAAAAGGAAGGCAACGATCGGTTCTTCCATCACAGCATTTTCCGGCACTTCTGAGACCGGGCCATGAGGAAATTCGACGATGTCTGCGGAGAATGCTTCGGGTTCTGATTCCTGCGGGGCTTCGCGAACGACGCCACAACAATCATCGACGGGGAAATAGACCAATTCGCTGTTAGGGTTTCCCCAGGTGACGTATTCGATGTCGAGTGTTAGAAGCTGCGACTTCGAGAAGGTCGGAACAAAAGTCAGCATGCCTTTCTGAGCCAATCGCGGATAGGCGGCGAGGGTCATGAAAAGCTCATCGAACCCATAACTCGGCCACTTGTTTCCCTGAATCTCCAACGGACCGCAGGCGGGGAAGATGGCCAATGGTTCGATCAGGCCGTTGATGGCATGCCAGGTGAAGGCTTCCAGCAACTGCCGGACATTCATGAGCCCGCCCTGAACGCCAAATTGACAGCCCATGAAGGGGAGGTAGCAGACCCGACGGTCTCCCGTGAGATCAATCGGCACCGGCACCCGCCATGCTCCAAGTCCACCTTGAGCCATGGTTTGGGATCGCAGGAGATCGCTTTCCAGCTCGTTGAGGCGGTCGACATCGGTGACGGTCACCCGCTTTCCCGTTTCGGAGAAAGGCAGGAAGCGCCACAGGCCGCCCGGAGCGAAGTGAATCGATGAGCTTTTCATCACATGCACTTCATTGCCCGCTGCCGCCAGTTCCTCCGCTAGGAACTCCATGTCTTTTGCGAGATAGACGCGGACGACGACATCAGGAAACTTCTCAAGGACATCGGGAACTTGTTCCAGCAATGGCTTCACGTAGTGGTCCCATGGATTGAATCGTTTCGCGAAGCCCAGCTCTTGAGCATTCTGAAGAATCTCCCGCGTCGGTGCTGGAAGTTCTGGATCGCCCTCGCGGACGTTCTTCCAGAATAGCGAGACGCTCACGATGTCCGGCTTGTCCGGCTGGGCATTCACCACCCGTTCGGTGCCATACCACTCCTCCATCTGGGTGCGATCTTCTTTCGATGCCTGCGCTTCGAAATCGTCTACCATTTCTTCGGTGAATACCGGAAATACATCAGTCCATCCCATAATCTTGTAAGGAGAGCGGGCAATCCTGCGCGCGTTTGGTTCTTCTCAATCCCCTGATCATTCTTGTCTCTACGGTCGATACCCTACTTTAACCCACCAGCTCCGTTACCCGATGGGTCGGCCTTGGCTCACCTGGTTGGAATGCGGCCCGATCCTTGAACTCCACCCGGACTTCGGATTGTGCCGACAGTGCGCGGTCCACCATTGCTTCCAAGATCTCTGCCGTGCCTTCCGCTCGGAGATTGACGAGGAATCTCACCTCTCCACGGAGAGAGCCGAGCTCTTTGATGACGACTGGATCTTCACCCGACATCACCTTATGGAATCGCCAGCGAGCGCCACCGGCCTCGATACTCATTTTGAAGTGCCCGGTCACCGCTCCGCTTGAGTCCAGCTCGTCTCCGATCTTCCTGCCCAGTGCTTCCAGCCAATTTCCCCAGCTGTGATCTATTTCCTTGGCATGGCAGACGGCCTCCGAGTTTACCCATCCGAGCATGGCTTCGCCGACGGCGTAGCGTTCGTAGTCGACATCCATCAGGGCCTGCGGCTGGGCATTGCTGGCGAGCAAGGCATCGAACCATGGTTCCACGCCTTCGGAGTTCCGGGCGGAGACTTTGAAAACCCGCTTGTCCGGATACTCCTTGGCGAGTCGCCTATCCAGATCGGCGAGATCCTCGTTGGACATCAGATCGATCTTATTGACCACCAGCCACTCCGCTTCTTCGAGTTGCTTGCGGAAGACATAGCCGACATCGCGATGGAAATCACGGGCCTGCCGCTTGCCGCCGAGAGCGGTGAGGGCGAGCCTGGCATCCACGACCACTGATAGGGGAGACAGCGCGAAGGGAAGGTGATAAACCCGTTCCAGTGGGAGAATCACCGTCGCCATCAGATCGGTGCAACTGCCGACGGGTTCCGCCACGATCACATCCGGGCGGGAAGCCTCATCCAGCTTGTGGACGGCACCGACAAGATCGTCCAAACGGCAACAAAGCATCCTCCGGTGATTTCTTCGACTCCTTGAGCCCCGGAATTGGAAGCGGAATCCGTGTCCATCAGGCCTTCGCCCTGATCGTTTGTGACCAAGCCCACCTTGAGCCCCCGGTCCTTCAAGTAGCGGCTGAATTGCCCGATCAGGGTGGTTTTTCCCGCTCCCAGAAACCCGCCGATAAGAATGAAACGCCGGGCGGCGGGATCGGCAGCGGAAAGAAATTTTTCGTCCATACGTAAATATCCTTGCCCCCCCCTGTCCTTATGTCAAACGCTAAGTGTGCCTTATGAGTGAGAAAGGCACATAAATCAAGAAAACCTAACAGCAGCTATGAACGAATCTTCACAACCTCAACTATCGACCCGCCGATCCTTTATTAAGAAGAGTATTGTCGCGAGTGTAGCCGTTTCTAGCATGACAATCTTTTCGGGGTTGGTTAATGCCCAGAATTTCAGTCCAAGTCCCTCGCAGCCTGGTGAATCCTGTTCGTTGGATTTAGTTTGGCTCAACATCCCCAATCACACGGGCGAACATCGGGCAAGTGCCAGACGGTTGCCACATATATTGGAAACGGGAATTATGAATATCACTACACCTATCAAATGAGATGTGTACTGACGAGTGATCCATCCATTGTAAAAAGTGGAACAGCTCGATGTGGAAATTCCACTAGTGAGTATTCTGAAAGGTCTCCTTATGATCCGGGCGCTAGCTTTAAATGGTGCGTTTCGGTTTGATTAATTTGGAAAGATTAAGTTTTGAGCATTGCTCAATTATAGCAGGCAATCCAGTTATCGAAAATCCCGAAATAGCCGTGATCGACACCCAAAAATGTATTAATGGCTGCAGATGCGGGGTAAGTAATAGGTTGATGTTTCCTATCGCTTTGATAATTAGCCTCGGTGCTTGTAAGCAATCCAGCAAAGAAGAGACCCAAGTTGACGGGCGGGAAGAAATTGCTGCGCCTGCTCTGAGAGGCGAGGATTTCGAAAAGCTAAGAGATTCAAAAAATTGGACGGTCAATGGAATTCCAGCCAAGATTGATATTGATGAGGTTATAGAGTATCTTTCACAGTTGTCTAGTGAAGATCTTGACTTTGACGGACCCAATGGAGGTTACTTGAGGAGTCTTTGCTTCTGGTGTCCGTTAGATCGATTTCCAGAAGTTTTGGACATTCTTTCTCGCTCGACTGGGAATCCCTCGACTCTTGATTTGTTTCGGCAGTCTCTTTGTAATCGAATAGTTCGTGATAATCCAGGATCAGGACTGCGGGAAGCCATTGAGATTATTGAGTCAAAGTTAGGAAACGGATCTTTGGCTCGGGATTATCGGCGACATTTATTCGAGTCTGAAGGTTTTACTCCCGACGCAATCGAAATTTTTCAGAGTGTAAGGGATGTTAATGAAAGAGGAGCGCTACTTGCTGCTATGTCCTCTTCGATTCGATTTGCTGACGACATTTCAGCACTCAAGTCACTTGATGTTGCCGCGCTCACTGCGAAGGAGCGCGATGTAATAGTCTCAGCCTTAGTGTTGAGAGCACAAAATGCCAAACTGGATCCCAATGGGAAGCCTGTAAAAGACAGCATGGCTGAATCAATTGATGTATTTCGCGGCACGAAAGAAGTGACGAGTTTGTTGTCAAGATTTGCTAGTGATTCACCCAAGGAAGTCTTGGATATGCTTTCTTCGTTCGAAACAAGCCTTACTGCCCGGGAGTTTGGAGATGTAAGGTTGGCATGCGTTGTTAGTCTAGATGGTAGGGAAGCAATGAAGCTTGCACGAGGTTTCGCCGGAAGTGGGGCTGGTTCGGAAGTCTTTAGTGCCGGTTTGGAGTCGTATTTCAGAACCAACCCGGTTGCGGCGGAGAGGTGGATTGCGGAAAGTCGAGCCTCGTTTAGCCCGTTTGAACTGGAAGTGGTCTCTACAGTTGCCGCCAAGAATCTCGTGGCTAAGAATGATCTTTCTAGAGCACGGCAAGAGTTAGAGAAAATATCTGATCCGAAGATTCATGCAAGGGTCGAAGGTTGGATTTGGGCAAAAGAGCGCGACCAATTGAGGAAAGAAGTGACAGGGAAGCCTTCTGACACGGTTCAAGGAATCGTCGATGGGACCTCAAATTTCGAAAGCTACTGGCTCGAAGAGGCAGTTCACACATGGGTCTCGAAAGACTTTGATGCCGCGAATGCCTGGTATGAGAAAAATTGGGACTCACTTCCAAAGGAGAAGGCCCAGTATGTGGCTGCCGGGTTTGCGACTCAGGCGATTGGTCAGGGAGATGTGGATACGGCGCGGCAGTGGGCGGCGATGATTCAGGATGCGAAGACGAAGGCACGGATCGAGGCGAACATAGCGAAGGCAACGAGTAGCGAGAGATGATTCACATTCCCACGATTGATCTTTCAATCCTCGATATCCCCAAGAATGGGGGGACGACGCTCTGGACTTGGGCGTATTGGTTAAGGCGCGGGGGATTTCCGAAGGGAGGGAATGTCTATGGGGAGTCGTGGCTCTCCAAGGGGGATCGGCAGGCACGTGCATTGATGGTGCGTCGCGATCCGGTGGATCGTTTCATCTCCGGGTATCGGAACTTCAGGGACAAGCGGGGTTTGCGATTGGGTTTTGTAGAGTTCGTGGAGCGATTTGACGATCTTTATCAGAGTGACGAGGACACCCGCTGGCATTTTCGGCCGCAATCGAGATACTATCCCGAGATTCCATTGGCGAAGATCGATCATGTCGTTGATTTCGATGATTTTGCTTCGGCGAAGTTGTTGCTCGAGAATTTGAGTGGGCAGAAGATTCCGGATCTTCATTTACAGCGGGCGGTGTTTGACGACTTTGAAGTGGATGAGGCGCTCGCTGCCATGATTGCGGAAAGTTACCGCTGTGACTATGAAGCGGGATTCGGTGTTTGGGATTCCTGGCGGTCCCGAGTTTCGTGAGTGTGGAAGAAAGTAGGGGGAAGCCGTCGATGAATTCGAAGCCTGAATTTCATGTCATCGTCTCAAGCATGAGGTCGGGGAGTACGCTTTTCGGGAACTTACTGGCGGAGGCGGGATGGGTACGATTTGCGGGAGAGACTCACGAGAATCTGAGTGATGAGGATGGTGTCCGTCGATCAAGGTCGAAGATTTTATCCCTCGGTGGGAGCTTTTTGGACGTAAGCGGGGTAAATCCGCACCTCGCTGAAATCTGGTTTCCTGGCCGGTCCGGTTTCACGCTGGCTGGATGGCCAAGAAATCCATACCCAAGCCGTGGCGCGTCTCCGACGTGACCTTCGTCGAAATCGAGATCACCCAC
>CAZVMS010000355.1:0-16786 GCA_964628795.1 uncultured Haloferula sp.
GAGTTTCTTTTCGTCGATCTTGTCCTTGGCGCGGCCCACGAGCGAAGGAAACCAGAAATCAACTAACAGTACAAGTGACGGTTTTGTCACATTCAGAAATTCGTTTCAACAAGCAGCGAGCATGCCGAACACTACTGGCTCGCTGCCTATTTCACTCAAAAGGATAATCCCCCCGAGGTTGCTGCCGATGTCATCGTGCAGGTCCCGCGAGATCTGTTGGCGCAAGTGTTCCACCTCGCGCCTCCTCAGCACCCGGTGTCTCGCCATTCCCCAGATCCACGCTGCCACCGCCAGCAGCGCAAGCGAGACCCCGATCCTCGCAAGCAGCCTTTTCCCCAGCATCGATTTGTCGGCCCGTCGATGAACCAAAGCGCCCTTCTCTTTTTCCAGCTGGCCCCGCCTGTCCATCAGTCGCAGGTATTCCGGCCACTCGGTCAGCCGGTAGCGGCTGGTGTAGCCATCCACCAGATAGGCTGGAGCCCAGCCGGCCTCGGGCGGCTTCTCCGCCAAATCCTTGGCATACACCCGTTTGCCCAATGCTAGATTGCGGTTCGAGCCGTAAACTTGCAGTTCTGCCAGCCCGAAAACCTGCCAGTCATCGCGTGACCAAATTCTCTCCGCCAACACCCTGACATATCGTGCCTCCACGCAGGGCACCTTGATATTGATGGAACATCCGGCAGGGTAGCCCAACTGATACTCCCCCGCTCCTGTCTCCCAGATCACCTCGTTGAAACCGGGGTCGTTGGCCAACTGCACAATCAGGCTCCGGGGAAATCCACGTCCACCGAACACCTCATACTCGTCCGACTCCAGCGGCAGCAAATGCACCTGCTCGATCACTTGCGCCTCATCGAGGTCCACGGCGCACCATTTTTTCAATGGCGCGGGCAGCGGGTCTCCGGCTTGGGCCAGGCTCAACCTGTCGCTCAGATAGCCTTGTGTCGGACTAGGGGCCGTCACGTCGACCGGCATACCCAGCCCACTCTGGCCATCGATGATCCGCAGCGGCGCCCACTGGGGGAACAAATTCATGCCGCTCGACATCCTGGGGTCCGCTCCCGTCCCCGCGATCAGGTTGCCCTCCATGACGACCAGCTCCTCCAGGGCCCAGAAATACTCCCCCTCGTTGAAATCGTGCTTCAACGAGGTGAGCCTCAGATACCTGCCGACCACTGGTGCAAACTCGAATGCCAGCGGATACCTCCCTGGGTTCTCAACATCCGCATTGCTCCGGTCCACCACAACCACCGCATCACGCATGTCGGGATGCTCCGAAATTTCCACTCGGAAACGCTTCGGAAAGGCGTATCCCGCCCCCTCTTCTCCCCGATAGGAGAGGTTCAGCGGCTGCAATGCGACCATATCCACCTTCCGCTGTCGGCCAAAATCCAGTTGCAACCAGTCCGGCGTCGTCTGATCGGGCAAATCGGCGCTCCGATGCCCGTAGCGTGAGCCCCAAGGCTGATCCCTCACCACGGGCAGTCGCTCCATTTCCCGGGCAATCTCTTCCAGCCGCCTTTCGATCCGCCTCAACTCCGGACTTAGAAACCGAATCAGAGGCTCCGCGCCACCTCCTTCGCCTTGTGCACGCCCGAGCCCCGGCAGCCACGCAAGCAGCAAACCGAGGAACAGCAGAGTGCGCTTCCGAACCATCCCGGCCAAATTGCCTGATCCTGCCGCAGCTGTCAGCCCGGAATCTCACGAACCGGAGCAGGTAGTACGATAAGACCACAAATCAACCCTCCCCATTCGCCACGAGCTAGCCATTGCTGGCCATGCAAATCTTCAATGGATTCAATTTCGACGAAACCGCTCAGGAGAAAAGTAGCGAAGCGCTCCTCGTAAGTAGACAGCGCCCGTAACGGTGCCAGCTCATCAACGACTGTCAGTGGCGTGACCTTCCTATCGGTGGCCAACAGAGGAAACCTTTTTGATTCACTTTCTGCCAACGACAAAGAGAGAATCTACGGACTCAACCCGAAGGATCCCTCGTCGGTGAGCCCTTGCAAGACGCCGTTCGGTGCAGCCGGAACCTTTAGTTACTCCCGCCGCACCCGGTCGATCACCGTTTTGGACTTTGCGGTTTCTTATTCGACCGACCTCAAGGAGTGGTTTGAGGCCTCTGTTTTCTCCCTTGATTCCAGCACTTTGTCATACGATCATATGACTAGACAGACCCGACGGAGGTCTTCATTGTCGGATCACGCCTTTCGTGAACCCTCCTCACAGGGCGGGCTCGAATTGCCCAAATCATTCTCACCATCACTAAACAAAACGACACTATGACGACCAAGTATCTACTCCCGCTCGCGGCAGCCGCGCTCGCTGCATCCTCCGCGCAGGCTGCTATCATCAATATCGCGGACTACACGCTAACACCGGACGGCACGAACTATGGTAGCAGTAATCACTATCTCAATACTGAGGAACAGCGGACCAACATCAAAGCCCTAAACGACAATCTTGCGACGGTAAATGCCGCGCAACCCGTAGCTTTTTTTGTCACAACCTTCACCTTCGGCGCGGATACATTGGCAAGCATCAACTTGAACTTTGGTGCCAACGTTGGCCAAGAAAGACTGGGAATTAGCGTCACAAGTGGAGGATTAGCATTTGGGTCTGGTGATGGGGATACGTATTCCGCGTTCTATGATTATGATTTCGGATCTTCCATGGGTGGTCAAGCCGTGACCATCATTGGGAAATTCCAGTATGACGTGAACAACAGCGTCATCTACGGGCAAACCAATACGGGCAACGACACGATTGCCACATTCTGGATTAACCCGACCACTGCCACTCTTGAAGGTTCAGGCATTCCAGACGGCTATGTAAGGCCAGACGGAGGCGGAACTATTGCAAACGCCAACTACACCGGTGACGTTTCCAGCCGACCTTGGAACTCAGCCAGCTTCGAGACGTTCAGGCAGCGTATTGCGAACAATTCTACGCCTGGAACTGCTGGTGCGTCCTCCATCACCAACACCACGATCCTGACAGGCACCGATGCGACCTTCGCCAGTGCTCTAGCGTTGGCGACGGTCCCCGAACCCTCCGCTGCGCTCCTCAGTGGTCTTGGCTTCTTGGCCCTTCTCCGCCGCCGTCGGCATTGATCTGGCCAGCAGTTTTCTCGCTTGAAAGAGACTGTCACCGCGTTTGGCGGCATGGGATTGCTTGTGCTGTCTCTGCCGCTTGCAAAAATGGCTTGCGGCGCACTTTTCTCCACCCTGATTCATCTCAACCCCAGACGCACCAGCGTCAATCCCAATCCATGAGTTCCAAGCTGCGTTTACCCATTGCTCTCCTCTGCTTCGCTGCGGCGATTCCATCCCAAGCCTTGGAGATTGATATCTCCGACTACACCCTTACTCCCGATGGCAGCAATTTTGGTGGCAGTAATCACTATCTCAATACTGAGGAACAGAGGACGAACATCAAAGCTCTTAACGACAATCTCGCTACGGTAAATGCCGCGCAACCCGTAGCTTTTTTTGTCACAACCTTCACCTTCGGTACGGATACATTGGCAAGCATCAACTTGAACTTTGGTGCCAGCCTTGGTCAAGAGAGGCTGGGAATTAGCATCACTAGTTCAGGATTAGCATTTGGGTCTGGTGATGGGCAAAACTACAATGCGTTCTACGATTATGATTTCGGATCTTCCATGGGTGGTCAAGCCGTGACCATCATTGGGAAATTCCAGTATGACGTGAACAACAGCGTCATCTACGGGCAAACCAATACGGGCAACGACACGATTGCAACATTCTGGATTAACCCGACCACTGCCACTCTGGAAGGTTCAGGCCTGCCCGATGGTTATACCAGGCCTGACGGAGGTGGAACGATCGCCAATGCCAGTTACACCGGTGACGTTTCCAGCATACCATGGAACTCGTCCGGCTTCGAAACCTTCAGACAGCGCATTGCTAACAACTCAACGCCTGCTACTGCAGGTGATTCTTCCATCCTGAACACAACGCTCCTCACGGGTGCTGACGCAACCTTCACCAAGGCGCTCCTAGCGGCGGGGGTGGCACCGCCTTCCGCTGTGGTGAACGCCGAAACCTCGACGGTGTCGGCCTTGCCGTTGGCCGTTCCTGCCGATGGCACATCGATGTCCACCGTCACCGTCACCCTGAAAAACGCGGATGGCATTCCCATCGCGGGTAAGCTGGTCTCCCTGAGTGGCAACACGGGCAATGCCACTATTGCGCCCTCCGGGGCCGGCAGCGACATGACCAATAGCAGCGGGCAGGCGACTTTCACGGTCAAGTCCAGCATCGTCGAGACGGAGGTTTTCTCCGCGACCGGGGATTCGGTGCCGATCACCGCGACCGCTAGTGTGGCGTTCACGTTGCCGATCACCGATGCCGGCAACTCCACGGTGACGGCTGCCCCCGCCATCGTGGCCGCCGATGGCACCACGCAGTCCATCATTACCATCACCTTGAAGAACTCCGGAGGTCAACCGCTTCCCGGCAAGCTGGTTTCCCTCGCAAAAACTGCCGGGCCCGGCGCGCCCAGCATCAATCCAGCCGCGACCGGCACCGACACGACCGATGCCAACGGCGTGGCAACCTTCACGATCACCTCGCCCACCTCCGGCACCGTGGAGTTCACGGCCACCTGTGATACCGACAGCGTGACGCT
The DNA here is from genome assembly GCA_964628795.1 of uncultured Haloferula sp. Classification (GTDB taxonomy): domain Bacteria; phylum Verrucomicrobiota; class Verrucomicrobiia; order Verrucomicrobiales; family Akkermansiaceae; genus Haloferula. The sequence goes on from CAZVMS010000355.1 coordinate 4,657, forward strand.
CACGAGCGCCGCCGTCAGTGTGGATTTCGTCACCCCGGACGCGTCGGCGCTGCTGGCCTATGAGGGATTTGACTATCCCTTGGGCGTTCTGACCGGCAACAACGGCGGAACCGGCTTCTCCGGGGGCTGGCTATCTCCGGAGGCGTCCTTCGTCTGCCAGGTTTACGACGAGAACGGCGGTACTCTCGCGACATGGGACAACGTGGTCAGCGGAGTGACGATGTCCTCGCCGCCGCGATACATCGCCTCGGTAGATACGGCCAACCCCGGCTCAACGGCCGCTCGGATCTTGGCTAGCGATGCCGGAACCTTGGCAGGTGCCGACAACGTTTTGTGGATGGGAGTGGTGTTTCACTACGAGGACACCAACGGCAGTGCCGGCCTGAACATCGGGCTCAGTTCTTTGGGGGGCTCGGTGATCGACCGTGGCCGCAGACTCAACACCTCCGGCATGGATTTCATCGGTGTGACCAACTGGAATCAGGCCACCGCCACTTGGAACAACAGGATCAACGCCACGATCGTGAACGATCACGTCTTGGGCACGGGTTACACGGGCGCATTCGCTCAGACCCCAGGAACTCAGGCTCTCTCGACGACCGAAGACCTGCTGGTGGTGATGAAGTTCACTTTCGGCGCGTCGGACCGGGTCGAGGCGGCTTTCTTCAAGGAAAGCGACTCCCTCAGCGAAGCGGCATTCTACAGTAGTCCGAGCTATGTCAGCGCGACCTATCTGGCCGGCATCGACGAATCAGCGCTTGATACGCTCAGCTACACCCAGCAGCGCGGTTTCAACGCCCTCGACGAAATCCGCATCGGCAGCACTTTCGCCAATACCTTTGCTGGCGGCACTACCGATCCGGACTATGAGACTTGGGCTGGGAACTATCCCGGGCTTGGTGCGATGGGTGATGATGACGACGGCGACAGCCTGACCAATGACGTCGAGCGGATCTTCGGCCTGAACCCTCAAAACAGTGCCTCTGCCAACCCCTACGTGATACCCTTCGATGCCGCTACGGGAGGATTCAGCTACACCCGCCGCACCCAGTCGCTCACAGGCCTGAGCTACAAGGTGTGGTACTCGACCGACTTGCAGCGGTGGTTCGAGGACACGGTCGGTAGTGCTTCCCAGGCACCCGGGACTCCGACGAATGACGTCGAGGTTGTCGGGGTGACCGTTGATCCGTCCCTCCTCACCGAACCCAAGCTGTTCGTTCAGATCAGCGCCGAAGACCTCGGTCCACCGCCTCCGGCACCTGAACTCAGTAGCTTGTGGGGCAGCGGAACCACCATCACGCTGAATTTCAGTGAGGAAATGAACGAGACCTCCGCCACCGACACGGCCAACTACACGGTGGAACTTGACGGCGGTAGCTCGATCGCGGTGTCCGGCGCGTCGCTCAGCGGTGGCGGCAAGACCGTCACCCTGACCCTTGGTTCGGCCCTTGGCATCGACAGCGCCTACAACGTGGTCATGAGCAACCTGACCGGCAGTAGCGGTCAGCCAATGGGCGGTAGCGGAAGGGGACTGTTCCAGACTTGGGACGACGACCCGACCGGCATCAAGGTCTTCATCCTGGCCGGCCAGTCGAACATGGTCGGCTACGGCAAGACCGAGGATGGGGGCAATCCGCTTTGGACGGAAGGAGGCACGGAGCCCAAGGAGATCCCCGGCGGCATTGGCTGTTTGCGTTACCTGGTGAAAAACAACGCCTCTTACCCCGAATACGATTTCACCGCCTTGCTGTCCGATTCCGGCAATCTGGACAGCGCCTGGAAAAGCCGCAGCGACGTCAAGGTCTGGTGGCACAATGGTGCGTCAGGAATCCTCGGAGGAGAAATACTCAAAGGTGATCTGGGGCCCACACCTCGATTCCAAGGTGGCGGTACCACCTGGTTCGGACCGGAATATGCATTTGGTCAGGTACTCGGTGATTATTACACTGGCGCGAACGAGGATGTGCTGATCATCAAGACCGCATGGGGTGGTCACAGCCTGGCCGGGGATTTCCGCCCCCCAAGCGCGGTCGCGGCACGCGGTGGTGTGGTTGGCGCATCGTATTTGGAAGCCTTCGCCAACATCCGCGAGGTGCTCAGCAATCTTGGTAGCGAGTTTCCCGAGTGGTCCGGCAGAGGCTATCAAATCGTCGGTTTCGGCTGGCACCAAGGATACAACGACCGGGTTACCGCTGCGTATGGTGCCGAATACAAGGACAACCTTCCCGATCTGATTCACGACGTCAGGGCGGAGTTCGGCAAACCCGGCCTGCCCTTCGTCATCGCCACCACCGGGATGGGCGGCGTAGGTCCCGTCGAAGCCCCTCCTTACACGGGCTACAGCCCTGTGGAGAAAGCCCAACTCTGGGCGGCTGGCGTGGCTCAACCGGCGAACGTGCTCTCGGATGACACCCGCCCCTACTGGCGCGACAAAGCGGTTGCACCAAGCACCCAGGGCCATCACTGGAACCACAGTGCCGAGAGCTACTTCCTCGTCGGCAAAAAGATGGGCGACAACATGGTGGATCTGCTCACCCCGTGAGGGGGAACGCGGTGAATGCGCAATTTGAAGCAGACCGGCCTAGCGTAGAGTGAGCTCCCCCATGATCCTTGTTCGCGCCGGGTCACCGGTAAACGGAGATTCCCACCATTTTAAATGGCACCCAAGGATTCGCGTTGAGTTGGCGGAGGGCGCTCGGCATGATCCTGGGTGTGGATCTATTTTCTTCGAATAAGCCTGCTGGACCCAAGGCGCTGAGCGTGACGCAGTTGGTGCGGCGGATGAAGAATCTGCTGGAGATCGAGCTGGGGGAACAGTGGGTCGAGGGTGAGGTGTCGAATTTGCGCAAGCAGGCGAGTGGACACTGGTATTTTTCGCTAAAGGACGAGCGAGCGCAGATTTCCTGTGCGATGTTTGGGGCACGCTCGAAGAAGGGATCGGCGGATTTGGAAGATGGGGCAAAGGTGCGGGTGTTTGCGGAGCCGAGTGTTTACGAGGCGCGGGGGCAGTTGCAGATCATCGTTTCAAAGGTCGAGCGGTCTGGTGTCGGCGACTTGCAGGCGAAGTTCGAGGCGCTAAAGAAGAAGCTGGAGGCGGAGGGGCTATTTGCGGCGAGCCGGAAGAAGGCGATCCCGGTTTTTCCGAAAGTGGTGGGCATCATCACATCGGGGACGGGCGCGGCGATTCAGGATATCCTCAACGTGCTGGAGCGGCGTGCGCCATGGGTGCAGCCGGTCTTGTTGCCAGTGCGGGTGCAGGGGCAAGGGGCGGAGCGGGAAATCGCGGCGGCGATTCGGCAGATGGGGGCGGCGGAAGGGGAGACGCCGAAGTGCGATGTGATGATTGTTGGGCGGGGAGGAGGGTCGCTGGAGGATTTGTGGAACTTCAATGAAGAGATCGTAGCGCGGGCGATTGCGGATTGTCCGATCCCGGTGATCTCGGCGGTGGGGCATGAGATTGATTTTACGATCGCGGATTTCGTGTCGGACTTGCGGGCTCCGACGCCGAGTGCGGCGGCGGAGTTGGCGGTGCCGGATGGAGAAGAGTTGAAGATGCGGCTTTCGATCCTGAATCGACGTTTGTCGCGCCGGGTGGGCGAACGCATTGAACGCTTGGGACTATTGTTAGAAAATGCGCGGCGCGGGGTGCTGTCGAAGGGCGGCGAGCGATTGTTGCGGGAGCCGGCGATGCGGGTGGACCAGTTGAGGTCGCGAATGGTTGCAGCACTACAGGCGGATTGGCGGGATCGGGTGTCGCAGGTGAAGTCGCTGAAGCGATCACTGGATGCGCAGCGGCCGGAACGGCAGATCGAGTTGAGGCTGGAGATGATTCAGCGGTTGCGAGCCCAACTCGGGCGGGTGGCCACGCATGAGTTTCACGATCGGAAGGAGAGGGTGAAGCGCTTGGCGGGAATGCTGCGGGCGCTCGGGCCGGAGTCGGCATTTGAGCGGGGCTTCTCCATCGCGACGACTGCTGATGGGAAGATCGTGAGGTCCGTGAAGGATGTCGCGAAGGGGGAGGAGATGGTGACGAAGTTCCGGGATGGTGAGGTGAAGAGCCGGGTGGGCTCGTAGAGGTGGTCAGGGAGTCTCCGGAGAACCCTTCTGTTTGACGGATTCGCTGATTTTCTTGGAGTCGATTTTTTTCTTTGGCGGATTCGAGGGTGCCACCGTCGACGGTGCTGAATTTTCCGATGGATTGGCGAGGCGTTTGGCAGGCAAGGACCCATTGGCTGCCGGTGGCTGAAGGGGCGAATGAGTCCAAATTGGGCGGATGACTCCTCAAGTCGGCCTTTTCCTTGACCGGGGGGAAGGGGGAGAACAGCTTCGCACGTAATTTTTCAGCGACATGAACATCCACGAGTACCAAGCCAAAGAGCTTTTCGATCAATACGGGGTGCCGAGCCCTCAAGGAAAGGTGGCTTCTTCGCCCGAAGAGGCGGCCGCTGCGGCCAAAGAATTCGCCGGTGCCAAGCTGGTGATCAAGGCTCAGGTCCACGCCGGTGGTCGTGGTAAGGGGCATTTCAAAAATGGTTTCAAAGGCGGAGTTCACCTCATCGATTCGCCTGAGCAGGCCGCCGAGTTCGCAGGCAAGATGCTTAATGAGACCCTCGTCACGGTCCAGACCGGTGAGGCGGGTCGTGTGGTGCGCAAGGTGATGATCGCGGAGGCGGTCGACATCGAACACGAATACTACCTCGCGATCCTTCTCGATCGCGCGACTTCCCAGCCGGTGATCGTCGCTTCGACCGAAGGTGGCATGAGCATCGAAGATGTGGCTCACGATTCGCCTGAGAAGATCATGCGCCAGTTCGTGCATCCGCTGCTTGGTCTTCAAGGCTACGAAATTCGTAAGCTGGCGGCGGGGCTTGGTTTGTCCGGCGACATCGCGAAGCAGTTCGCCAAGCTGCTCAAAAATCTCTACTCGCTCTTCATCAAGTGCGACTGCTCGATGCTTGAGATCAACCCGCTGGTCACCACGCCGGATGGACGTGTGCTGGCGCTCGACGCGAAGTTTGGCTTCGACGACAACGCACTTTATCGTCACCCGGAAATCGTCGCGATGCGCGATAAGGAAGAAGAGGATCCTCGTGAAGTGGCTGCTTCCGAGTTTGACCTGAACTACATTGGTCTGGAGGGCAGCATTGCCTGTCTCGTCAATGGTGCCGGTCTGGCGATGGCGACGATGGACATCATCAAGCACTACGGCGGCGAGCCGGCGAACTTTCTCGATGTGGGGGGCGGCGCTTCGAAAGAGCAGGTCTCGGCGGCTTTCAAGATCATCCTCGGTGATCCAGCGGTGAAAGGCATCCTGATCAACATTTTCGGCGGGATCATGGACTGCAACGTGATCGCCGAAGGCGTGATCGCTGCGGCGAAGGAAACCGGACTGCCGCTGCCATTGGTGGTGCGCTTGGAAGGAAACAACGTCGATGCCGGCAAGGCGACGCTCGCTGCGAGTGGCCTGAACATCGTGGCGGCCACGACGATGGCCGACGGTGCGGAAAAAATCGTAGCTGCGGTAAACGCCTGAAACTGAATCTAACTACTTAAGACGATGGCCATTCTCATTGATGAAAACACCAAGGTCCTGATTCAGGGCATCACCGGCAGCTTCGGCGCACGCCACGCATCGCTTTCGCTTGCCTACGGCACGAAGCTGGTCGCGGGGGTCACTCCTGGAAAAGGCGGACAGAAGTTCGAAGACGTGGTGCCGATTTTTGATACCGTTTCTCAAGCGGTGAACGAAACCGGCGCGACCGCTTCGGCGATCTTCGTGCCTCCTGCCTTTGCCGCCGATGCGATTCTTGAAGCCGCCGATGCCGGTGTGGAACTGATCGTTGCGATCACTGAAGGCATTCCTGTCATGGACATGATGCGGGTAAAGTCGGCCCTCAAGGGTTCGAAGAGCCGTCTCATCGGACCGAACTGCCCGGGTGTCGTAACTCCCGGTCATGGCGACAAGAGCCACGGTGGTTGCCGGATTGGCATCGCCCCGGGATACATTCACAAGCGTGGCAATGTCGGCGTGGTTTCGCGCTCCGGTACTCTAACCTACGAGGCCGTGTTTCAGTTGACCGAGCTCGGCTATGGTCAAAGCACCTGCGTCGGCATTGGTGGTGACCCGATCAACGGCACCAGCCACATTGATGTGCTGAAGATGTTCAACGGCGATCCTGAAACCGAAGCGATCATTATGATCGGTGAGATTGGTGGTGATGCGGAAGCCGAAGCCGCGCGTTGGGCGAAGGATCACTGCAAGAAGCCAATCGCTGGATTCATCGCTGGTGCGACCGCTCCTCCGGGACGCCGCATGGGTCATGCCGGCGCGATCGTCGGTGGCGAAGATGACACCGCAGAAGCCAAGAAACGGATTCTTGCCGAGTGCGGGATCGCGGTGGCGGAGACGCCGAGTGACATGGCGAAGACCCTGCTTGATCGGTGGGGTAAGTAAGCACTCGATCGATCAATTGATTTTCAACGGCGCACCTCGTAAGGGGTGCGCCGTTTTTTGAAGGTGCGACGCCCTCGTCTCGTGAGACGGATCGCGCTCGGGCGGGCGGACCATTTCGACTCAAAACTAAGCGAGCTCGGCAGCGATGGGGTCGACGAGGGCGGAGCCTTGGCGGGTGAGGGCCAGACGGTCGGTCGTGATGATGGCGAGGCCAGCCTCGATGAGGCGGGGGAGATCGGCTTCGTTGAGGAGGCTGAGCGGGACGCCTTCGGTGGTGCGGAGGAGCAGGGCGATGCGTTCGAGGCGGAGCTGCTCGGGGGTGAGGGACTCGGTCTCGGTGGTGGCGTGGCCGACTTGGCCGATCATCCGGATGTAGCGGTCAGTGTCCGCGACGTTGGTGCTGCGGATGGCGTCGATGGTCGAAACGGCGGAGGGCCCGAGGCCGAGGTAGTCTTCGCCTTTCCAGTAGCCACGGTTGTGGGTGGATCGGTGGCCGGGGCGGGCGTAGTTCGAGGTTTCATAGTGCTCGTAGCCGGCGGCTGTTAGAAGCTCGTCGGCGAGCATGAATTGCTCGGCGTCGCGGTCTTCATCGGCATCGAGATCGCCGCGTTTCAGGCTGTCGAAAAACGCGGTATCTTCCTCGTAGGTGAGGTTGTAGGCGGAGATGTGATCGGGCTCGAGGGCGATGGCGGTTTCGAGGGTGTGGCGCCAGTCTATTAGAGTGAGGCCGGGGATCGAGAACATCAGGTCGATGTTCACGGAGGGCATGCCGGCGGCGCGCAGAGTGCGGACGGATTCCGCGGCTTCTTCGGGGGAGTGCTCGCGACCGAGGGTTGCGAGGACGTGGGGGGTGAAGGACTGGATGCCGAGGGAAACACGCTGGATGCCGAGCTCGCGGAAGAGCGCGGCTTTGGCGAGATCGAAGGTCGCGGGGTTGGCTTCGAGGGTGAGGTCTTCGAGTGTGTCGAAGTCGATCAGGCGGGCGAGGCCACCGAGCATTTTCCGCAGGTGGGCGGGGGAGAGCATTGAAGGTGTGCCGCCGCCGAAGTAGAGCGAGCGGGGTGACTCGGCGAGGCGATTTTGCGCTTCTGTTAGAAGGCTGTCGATAAAGCGTCCAATCGGCGTGTTTCCGGGCGTGTGCTTGTAGAACGAGCAGTAGGGGCAGACCCGGTGGCAGAAGGGGATGTGGATGTAGCCTAACATGTTACCAGCGACCCATCACTCCGACGGGCACGATAAAGGTTTTTTCGCCGCTTTTGACGAGCTTGCGACCGACATCGGCGGAGGGAACGACGGCTTCCAGGCAGGAGCTGCTTTGGCCATCGACGCTAATGAGTGGCTCGGTGGGGACGCGGAAGGTGCCTTCGTGCTTCTTTCCCTGCCAGGGATCGAAGTAGGTGAAGGTGAAAGAGCGGGCCTTGCGGTCGATCTTTTCAGGGACGCGGATGATGGTGACGAAGTGGCCGTGGATCGACTGCCATTGTCCTTGGCGAAAGACGTAGCGTTTGAGGCTGAGCACTGGAGGGAAGCCGCGCTTCAAGGAATCGCGGAGTCGAGCGTGGGTGCGGTCGATGAGTTTGGTGGGAGTCTCACGGCCTGTTCGGAAGAGTTGCTCGGAGCGAGGCGAGGGGAGTCCTTTCATCGCGGCAAGCTCACCGGCGATCTGCACGAGGTCATCGGCATTGATCCCATGGCGGGTCCAGCGCTTGCGGCCTTTTAGCGAGGCAGATTCCTGTAGGCCGTGCGCCTTGATGATGTAGAGGAGCTTCGATTTGTCAGATCTGCCGGGAATGATGTTCGAAACCGCCTGCCAGCTTTCATCGCCGCATTGAAGCGAGGTCAGCAGGGCGGCGGGTCCGCAGGCATTTCCTGCGACGACGAGCTGATTGACGGGGCCGGCGACCGCGTTCGGAGCCCAGCGATCATCCGCGGCGGTGGCAGTGATCAGGCTCAGAAATAGGAGGAGTTTAAGGAGCATCAGCGGGGGTGTAGACATCGACCCGCCGGTTGTTTGAAGGATTCAGGTCCGTCCCGCCACTCGAAAGCGACACGCTCGAGTCGATCCGGATTTCCTGGCCCTGCTGAACGGTGGCCGTGACCAGTGGGAGCTCGAAAGTCTGGCTTTTGCCCGCGGGGAGCGTGGCGACATTCAAAGTAACGAGCCCTGAAGGCGTGGTGACTTGCACGGGGGCGTTGACCAAGGTGGTGTTGCCACGATTTTGCACGGTGACTTGGAGGACGCTGCCGTTGGTTCCTTCGGTCACGTAGTTTGACGCGATGGCGGCATCGGTGGCAGTTGGGTCGCCTAGGCGATTGATCCGTCCGATATCGAGGTAGCCCGCGCCGAGGGCCGGATCGGTTCCGGGGGCACCGGCATCGTTTGAATACTGCACCAGCATGTTGATCGCCTGCTGGGCGCTGACGTTTTGAGTCTGCATGACGTAGGCGATGGCCGAGCTCACGATCGGGGCACTTGAGGAGGTTCCTGTGAAGAGCACGCCTTGATCGCCGGGAGAGGCCGCAAACACACTGAGGCCGGGAGCGCTGATCGTGACGTCGCCGGAATTTGAGAAATTGAGGTGGCTGCCATTGGCGTCGACCGCTCCGACGGAAACCACGCCGTTGTAGGCAGCCGGATAGGAAACGTAGTTGGCACCGTCATTTCCGGCGGAGGCGACGACGATCGCGCCGGTCGCTTGCGCGTATTCGATCGCCGAGCGGAGGATCGAGCTGTCGCCCGAGGAGCCCATCGAGATGTTGATGATGTTCACGCCAGCGTCGGCAGCGGCAATCACGCCTTGGGCGAGGGTGAAGCTGTCGGAAGTGCCATTGTCATTGGCGACGCGGATCGAAAGCAAAGATGCCCCGGGGGCGAGGCCGAGTTCGCTGGCGATGAGCGAGCCAACGGCCGTGCCGTGACCGTTCAAATCGGCCATATTGGCAGGCAGGTCGACCAGATTGATCCGTCGGATACTCCCGGAAAAGACGGAGCTTTCGCCAATTCCGGTGTCTAGCACGGCGACGCTGATCCCGGTTCCGGCTCCTTGGTTGCTGCCCTCCAGGCCTAGCCACTGGAGGAGTGAGCGCCCGAATCCGAGGGCACCCTCGTCGACGGTTCCGACATCCGGCACCGTGACTGGGAAGATGTAGCCGCTTTCCTCCGAGCCATCCAAAAGGCTCGAAAGGCCGTCGAGATCTGAAAAGCCGATCCTCAATGCATTCAATGGATCGATCGATCCCAGCACTGAAATCCCGCTGCCTTCGAGACGGCTGAGAAAGCGCTCCATTGAGTCCCGATCAGAGAATCTCAGCCAGCGCTGGCCTTGGACGGCCCCGGCATCGCGCGCATCGAGATCGAAGGGAGCCTTACCGGTGGGGAGCTTTTGGATCTTGGGAATCCTTGATCGCTCATGGCTCGGAGGCCTTTGCTCCGGCCTGACCCGCTGGCCAATTTCCTGACCTGCATCTCCCGTCTGCGAGGCGGATTGGCCAAGCCACCAGCCGATGAGCATACCGATGGTGATCACCATGGTGACCGTGATCCAAGGGAGGCGCGAATTCATTTCACCTACAGAAACCACGGATCAGGCACTTCGGTAGCGAAAAATATCACTTAATTGAAATAGGCGCGATGCCGCCCTCAATAGAAATACGGCTTGCTTGAGTGGCCCATCCGGTCGCAAGCAGTGGGCGCGCATGCGCGACTTGCGAATTCACCCAGCATCAAGGGAGGAGGATTTGGGCTTACCACTTCCTGAGTCCCCCCATGCTTGCTCAGTGTGTCTCCCGACATGGAGCTCGGTTGTCGGCTATGAGGAAAAGCGGGACAAAGTGATGCGCCGTCTTCGCGCGGGCTACCCGCGGTTCTTTAGAAACCCGCTGCTGGAGCGGCTCACGGTCGAGGCCAGAAGTGAGTTGGGATCGGACTCTGAGGAGGTGTTTCTTTTCCCGACCAAGGAAGGGGCGCAGCGCGCCCAACGCTGGATCGAACGCCAGGGTAAGGAGGCCGCTCGGTCATCGGCTTTCAATGGTTTGCAGGCTGTCATCGTTTCAAAGAAGACGGCACCCCTCGCCACCGAGTATCAGCGTCTAACAGGTGAGCTGGTGAGCAGCCGGATGGCAGAGGATATCCTCAATGGTGGCGCCCTTACGGGGACCAAGCGCCATCTGCTGCAACGGCGTCTCGCGACAATCTATGGAGGCGAGCAAACCTATGTGTCAGTCTTCGGCAGTGGCATGTCTGCGGTGACTGCTGTGATGCGATCACTGCCCGGCGTGGCGAGCGGTCGTAAGACGCTCCAGCTTGAGTTTCCCTACGTCGATTCCCTGAAGGTGCAGGAGCGGCTTGGAAACGGTGTGGTGTTTCTGAATGAGACCGAAGGAGAGTCTTTTGACGAAGCGCTCCGTCGGATTCGTCAGGGAGAGTTTGCCGGGGTCTTCACCGAGGTGCCGAGCAATCCACTGCTCCGCTGTCCGGATCTCCCACGGGTGTCCGAGGCGTGTCGTGAGGGTGGGACGCCATTGATCGTCGACGACTCATCCGTGGGGCCTTCGAATGTGAATGTCCTGCCATGGGCGGATGTCGTCACGGGTAGTCTAACGAAATGGCTTTCGGGTGCGGGCGATGTGATGGGGGGGGTGGTGGTCGTTCGCAGCGACTCGGAATTCGCCGGAGAAATGAACGCTGCGATCCGTCACGAATCGGAAACCGCAGCACCGATGTATGTTGGCGATGCGCAGGTGATGCTTTCGAATCTCAAAGACTATCCTTCGAGGATTGAGGTGCCGAACGCGAATGCGCTGCGCTTGGTCTCCATGCTCTCCGAGCACCCTGCGGTCGCAGAAGTCTGGCATCCCTCGCTAACCCACCGCGACCGTTACCAGCAGGTGATGGCCGCCAAAGGAGGTTACGGGCCCTTGTTTTCGTTCACCCTCAAGGCCGCCAAGAAGACGCCGAAGTTCTTTGATGCGTTGAACGTATCGAAAGGGCCGAGTTTCGGGACCCGCTTCACACTCGCCAGCCCTTACGTGATGTTGGCTCATTACCAAGAACTCGATTGGGCTGAGGCCTGCGGCATTTCCAGAAACCTGATTCGCGTCTCTTGCGGTGAAGAGGACGCGAGTGTTCTTGAGGCTATTTTTAGAGAAGCGCTTCAGCTCGCTTAAGTAGATTTGCGAGTCTGTTGGGGGGAGGGAACTGCATTGTGAATACTCGGTGATTCAATCGCAGCAGAGAATTTCATTGATCACCAAATATCCTTGCCACCCCTTCCTGAGCTGCTGAAGTAGTTTTGTTCTTAGCGGGAAAATATCCGTTAGGAGTCGCCAGGACCCTGCTTCAGGGCTTGGCAAAAAGCCTCAAAACGTATGAAACGCAAACCCAAGCTCGCGCTCCGCGTCAACCACGACAATCCCAATCATCACCTCTGGAACAACCGCGGTGTATGGTGGTGCCATCTCACCGTTCACAAGCCAGATGCCACGGCCGAGCGTCTTCGTTTTTCTCTGAAGACGCGCGATGTGGAACAGGCCCGCGAACGTCGTGATCGAATTTTCCGACAAATCGCCGAACACTACGAAATCGCCGCGTAGGTCGATATTTTCAAAAAAACTTCACAGGAGATGGACGGGCAATGCCCGTCCGTTTCTGTATTATAGCCCTCATCGGCAAGGATT
>CAZVMS010000356.1:0-23854 GCA_964628795.1 uncultured Haloferula sp.
CGAAAAAGTCCGTTAGGTAACTCCGCGATGGGTGAAGGCGTGATTGATCGAGATGAGGGAGGCCCCGAAGGTTCCTTTCCTGCCACTCGCTGGACGGTTGTGCGACAGCTCACCGCCGGCGTGCGGAAGGTTCGTTTCACGGCTTGGGATGAATTTGTCATCGCTTACCGGAAACCGCTGGAGTTATGGCTGCTGACTCGGTGTCGCGATCCTCATGTCGCTGAGGAAATGGTGCAGTCGTTTCTGGCAAAAATGTCGACACGCGAGCACGCGCTTGCCGCACTCGATCCGTCAAAGGGACGGTTGCGATCATGGCTCAGGGTCTGCCTCAAGCGCCATTGGTTGGATCATCTACCCCGACCGTTCGAAGCGTTGCCTGATGGCTACGGAGATGGGGATGCGGCACCGGACGAGGACTTTGACCGTGCTTGGGCGCGGAGCTTAGCAGCCCGAGCCGTTCAAGAACTTCGAGCCGAATATGCATCCCGCCGGCGAGCGGACCTCTTCGATGCGCTTGTCGGCGTGATCGATGGAGCGACGAGTGAGGAAAGGGCGCAACTTCACGAACAGCTCGGAATGGCCTCGAACACCTTCGACAAGGCGCTGGAGAGATTTCGCGAACGTCTCGCCACCCGCCTGCGCGACGAGGTGGCTGCCACCTTGGTCGAGGGGCGGGAGGCGGATGTGGATGAGGAACTGCGACACCTGATCGGGATCCTAGGAAAGAGCGGCGGCTTAAGGGTGAGTGCCACCGATCAAAATTCGTGAGATAGCCTGTCAGGAATCCCAATTCCACCCGTTCTCAGAGTGGGTGAAGCTTATGACCACCGACTCCGATCCCACTCTCTCCGATCCGGCCCTTGCGGGTTTGTTTGGGGAGGCATTGAAGGTCGGAGTCCACGCACCCCCGCCCGAGCCTCCGGATTGGCTGAGCGACGAGGCCTTCCCCCATGCCTTGGTGCGCTACGTCGGTCGCGGAGGCTCGGGATTTGTGTGGCAGGCCGAGCGGCGCGATGGAGGCGGTTCGGTCGCCCTGAAGTTGGTTTCCTTCAAAGGGGATCGTCGCGTCCGTTTGCGCTGGGAGAATGAATGTGACACGCTCTCCCGTGTCGATCATCCGAACCTTGTATCTCTGATTGATTTCGGACTGGCTCCCGATCTCGATGCCGGCTGGGTTGCGCTGGAGTGGATTGAGGGAGCGAACCTCGGGACGATCTTGGCGAATCGGGGGAGCTTGCCTGTCGCGGAGGTGGTGGAATTTTTGCAACAGGTCGTTTCCTCCCTCTCGGCGCTGCATGACGCAGGCTTGTTGCATCGCGATATTAAGCCTGGGAATCTCCTCTTTGAAGAAGCCTCGAACCGCTGGGTCGTGGCGGACTTCGGTCTCGCCTATGAACTTCACGCAGGACGCCGAGGCCAGAGTGACGAGGACCTTGGAAAGCCCGGGGACACCAGGCTACGCCGCACCTGAGAGGGGCCAGCCCGGAGGGTCGTCCGATGAGAGAGGCGACCAGTATTCGCTCGCCTTCACCGTGTGGGAAATGCTCGCGGGCAGCCGTCCTGTTGGTGCCTTTTCCAAGCTTCACACCCTGTGCCGCTGCCCAGTGGGTGTGGACCATGTCCTTCGCAAGGCGCTCTCGACCGATCCCGACGACCGCTACCGCGACCTGCGAGGATTTGAGCGGGCATTCCTACGGGCCGTGCGTCGTCCTCCTTGGATTCGACCATTTTTCATATCCCTGTCCGTGGGGTTGTTGCTGCTGATCCTGTATCTCGGCTTCAGGCCCGAGCCTTTTCCGCGGGAGTTCCAGAGCGGGCCGCTGAGAGTGACCGAGGGACGGCAGCAGTTCGTGACGGTCGATCTCACGCTTGAGCAAGACGGAGCGTTTCTCGCCGTGGTCACTTCGAGCAACAGAGAGCCGTTCTTCGGTTTCACGGGAACGGTCAGACTGATCTGGCGGGATCGCGATGGCAACGTGCTCGAAACCCTAAACAGTAACCCCCACGGCGTGAATGGACGTCTGGTCCCGGGTGCTCCGCATGAACGGGTCGATTACTGGCGCGACCGCCTGACACCTGAAATGGCGGCCAAGGTCGAGCGGGTCGATTTTCGCGCCACCCCCGGCGGCATCAGCAAAGAGCAACGGGACGGGGCGAACCGGGCAAGGGTGGAGAAGGACATGCGGAAAGTGAAGGCGGGTCTCAGACAGTTATGGGACCGTCTGATGCCGGAGTGAGGTGAGATCGCTATTTCCCCGGCCGGGAAAAGGTACCAGTCCCGTTGGCACGGTGGGCAATACGGCCCATGCAGTGAATCTCAGCCATTCCCATATGGTGGATCCCCATCGACATCGCTGGCTGACAACCGACAGTGCGGGATACGGACGGCGATCATACAATTCTACCGGCAGCACAGTGACGATGAGCAACGGGCAGCCGAATATTGGGTTTCGAATTGTTCTGAATACAGCTCAGGAAGGACTTACAGGAAGTTATTTCACGGATACCCAGTCCCCTGGAACAAGCTCTAGCTTAAGCACCAAGGTTACCCTCACGGATAGATCCGGCATACTCACTCGCCGGATCGAATCGATCAGGATTGTTGCCGGTCGTGTCCCGGCTTCCGTGGACAATGCATTTGTCTGGAGGGAGTTCGATGTGTTTGGAAAGCCTTCAAGCCCGTGAATGACCCAGGGTCCTTCGGGCTTATCACGCAGGTTCCGGAAATTGACTGATGATGTCATAACCACAAAACAAAGGGCGTGTCCGCATCAAACCGGACAAAACTCTATGGAAACGGCGCGTATTCCCGGAATGACAGGTAGCCGATGGACTGCCGCTCGGGATCGGGGATGAAGAAGATATAGACACGGGCGGAAAGCGCAAGCGGCCAGCGGGTGTCGTTGAAAATCTTCACCTGATCGTCGATCTTGCAGTAAAAGCGGCTTTGATACATCCGCCCTCCGACCTCTTCTGGTTTGGGCGTTACGATATCGAATGCGTCAGCTGCTAGGCTGAACTTCTCTTTGCCCAAGACTCCCCCGATGGGTAAGGTGGTCAGGTTAAACATGTAGAGATCAGAGGCCCCGAAGCGGAGGCCATCGGTGCGAATCAGACGGAACTGATAGGGCTTGGCGGGAGTCGGCTTGGGAGAGGCGAAGAGCGCGAGGACGAAGCGTTTCCCCTCGCTGGGAATCGGGACTTTCAGGACGGGATCGAAGCTTGGATTTTCTGCCCCACCAGTGGAGCGGGCCAAGAGAAGTTCGCCTCTTTTTATCCCGAGGGGTTCAGTCATCAGGGACGCACTGATGGTAAGATCATGGATCGCCTGTTCCTCTTGGACGATTGTGAGGTCGGTGGCACCGGGCACCGGTTGTTTGCAGAGCACCCGCAGGAGGATCGGCGACTTTTCATTCTTTTCTTTGTCATTTTCTTGGGAATGAACTGTGGTACAGAGCATCGCGATCGATGAGATTACAGCGAGGATCAGAGGCAATGAAAAGGAACGGTGTCGCATGGGCGGCGGGTAAAAAGGAGGTTCTCAGATTTCTTCGGAATTCAGCCAACGGAAGCTGGTGATCCTAAACTGCCTGCCGAAGGTGCGGTTGACGGTAGAGGCCAGATCCAGAAATGGCACCTCTGGATTGTCGGAGGCATCGATATAAGCCGGGAGGCGCTGAACGGTCGCCTCGCACCAGGCTCGTGCCTGAACTCTACCACCTTGATCCGTGGAGCTGCCATAGGCACGGATCGTGAAACTATCCGAACGCGCCTGAAGAGTGGGGCCGAGCGACGTGAGCAGGTCGGCTTGGGTGATGAAACCGGGGATACCCGCCGCACGGGAGCCCTCGCCTGCCTCGGGGAATGGTGCCCCTGCGATCGACCCCGAGGTGCGGGAGGTGTCTTCCAGATTTCCGTTGATCCCGGCACGATCGATGGCCGCCTGGAGGGTTCCCTGGCGGGCGAGATCCGCATCACGACCGGGGCGACGGTTGACGAAGTCCGAAAGGCTGAGGAAAGGTCCACGAAGGCGGATCTCTTCGACCAGAGAGGTCGCGAGTCTCTCAATCTCCTCGTCACTGAGCACGCGAAAGCCAGTCCACTGGTCGGGTTCCTGCGGGTTACCGGAAGGCTCGGCACGCGGCCCATTGGCGACCAATAGCCCGTTGACCGGAGTCTCGCCTGCAGAGACGGATTCGAGCGAGATCTTGCCGCCGCTGCGGTCCCGCCACGCAGTGTCGTGGCCGCGCAGGCTGCCGAGGATGACTTTCCATGCGGTCTCCGAGGTCGAGTTTACGTTGAAAGCGCCATCAACCATCAGGTGGGCGGCGATTTTTTGGTAGGCGTCATCGGTGGGCTTGCCATTGCGGATCAGCGCCCGCAGATCCGTTTCATCACCCGACCGATAAGGACGCATCCGCGCCGAGGGTAGAGGCACCGATTTCTCATCGGCTGATTCGGGAAAGAAGTCATCGAAGACCTGCTGCAAGGAGCGTCGATTCGAACCATAGGGTTCCACCGTCTGCGGAGTGAGCGAGGAAAAATACCATGAGTCCCAAAGCGCGGCGTTGGCGAGATAGGAGTGATCGGCGATGTTGTGGTTCCTCGCGGCTCCACCGTTTCTCTCTTCAAGGTGGGCGTAGAGTTGACCCTCGACCCGATCTCCGGAAATGAGCGGTTGTGCAAACGAGTTTCCAATCACTTTCGAGGCCATCGGCGCGAGATACAGAAATCCGTCCAGGGACTCGGCATTGGCGGGAAATCTCCCTCCGTTTGTGGCAATCGGGCTGTCCTTCCAATGCCTGCGGAAGCCGTTCGCGCAAGAGTGCTGCAGGGCAGCGATCGACTGCGGCGGCGTGAGGGGAACGCTGCGGGAGGTGAAAAAAGGCACCCCAAAGTCGGCCCGCACCCCGCCGCCCCAGTAAGCTTGGTTGTCGGGGGTGATTTGCACGTAGGGATTCTCCCAAGTGTCGAGACCGATCACCTTCATCTCAAACTGGCGGTGGAGCAGGCTGCCGATCGAACTGTCCGCTGGCCAGCGGTAGATGATCGCGGGATTGTTCCAAATCCACGACTTCGACGGCAGTGCGGTATCGCGCTCGGGCCGGAGATAATAAGAAAAGAGCATCATGGGGATCTTCTCCTCCGCCACAATATTGCTGACCGAGTAGGCCTGCGGCGAGATGACCTCAGGCAATTCTTCGCCTACATCCATGTCATTTTGCAGCGAGATCGTACCCGACTGGAGGGCGGGATTCGGGATGCGCGGGCCGAACCAATACGTGATATAGTCATCAGAGGCGTTCTGAATTCTCGGCGTGAGAGTCACTCGGATCCGGTCGTCAGACGCCAGACCCTTGGGGAAATTGCCGTTTGCGAAAATCGCACCAGTCGTGAATTCCCATCCCGATTCCAGATCAACCGTAACGCTGTTGCCGCCCGACTTGTCGGCAGCCGTGGAGAAGACTCGGCTTTCTCCGGGGCGCAGGACAATTTTGTGAGCCTTCCCGACTTGAGCCATGATTCCGTTCACTCCGCCGAAAAAGTCATTGAAAGGCACGGTCGTCGTCTTGGTTCCACTGGAGGACGTCACCTCAAACTTGCACTCATAGGGTAGCGAGGAGAACCCCACCGTGGTGAATCCGCCGATTTGGTACTCAAGCGCGACATTGTTGGGATTCCAAAGCACAACCACCGGATCGACCGAAAGCATCAGGTCGAACTTGCCGCGTTGCGAAGAGCTGGGGTTTGCCGCCAGCGAAAGGATATATTTCACCTGAGAATAGACCCGGCGTTTATAGACGTAAAACGGATCCCGAATGACGCCGTCACGGGAGTTCGCTGAAACCAAAGTGGGATAGCCACTCGAGATCATTCCTGCCTTGAAATCGCTGCTGGCGGGACGCTTGTAGGACACCTCGTTGTAAAGATTGTAGTAGAGCCAGAGCTCTTCCATCGTAATTCCGGAAAATTCATCAAGCTTGTCCCAGCGACTCGATTCGGAAGAGTCGGGTGAAAAATTGACCTCGGCTCCCCGCCGGACGGTGTAAAGCGGCTGCCGGAGGCGTCTCCTGAAATTCGTCGTGAGATCCTGCTGGAGATAGAGCGAGAGATCCCGCTTGAGACCACCGTTGCGCACATCGGTGAGCAGCCCCTGAGACGTGGTCGTGACGTCATGAAAATGCTCCTCGAGACCTGCAGTGGCTCCTGGCAGAAGATCCAACGATTCAAACGTCAGGCTCTTGGCGCGCAGGTCGTCGCCCATTTCCCAGCTCGCCCGGCCATCTCCCTCAATGTCGGCAAGTGAATCCACTAACTTGTAGCCGGTCCCCGGCGCGGACTGGGCTGCCTGTTGGGCGAGAAGGTCATCAGGCACCTGCGACGGAACATCACGACCGGCGTTCACCTTGGCCTTGGAATTGGCATCGCCGATCCACCAGGCATATTGACCGGATTGGTTATTGTTCGCCTTGATGACCGGAACAATTCCAGCCTTCACGGCACCGTTAGAAGCCTGCTTCCCGAGTGTCCCCTCTCCCACCAGTCTGATGGATTCACCGGGGAGCGCCGATTTCGCGGCGTCTTGAGATTGCAGGGTCTCTTGGTCTCCGGAAACGAGATACCGGCGGAAACGCTCACTGGCTGCGGGGCGGTCCGGTTCCGTGCCGTCCCATGCATCATAGACCGCCAGCCAGTTCCGTTGTTCGGGAAGCGCCCCTTCGTCGATGTCGGCCTGACAGTTGATCCTTCGATCGGGACCGAGTTCGGATTGCAATTCACTGATCGCCAGATCGAGGGCCAGCCGGGCATTCGCCTGCGCCTCGGCCAGTGCCGCGCCTTGCGATGAGGTACGCAGCGAAATGACGGAGAGGCCCAGCAAACCCACGACAAGCAACGCCAACACCACCATCATTGAGATGGTGACGATCAGCGCGAAGCCGCGACCTCTTCGAATACGGTTTTCTGAAGGCCTCATTTCAATGGGTTGTTCATCACGATCCACAAATTCCATTTTGAATGATACACGCAATGTTACAAATAATATACGGAAGATTAACAATGGATACACCCAAAATTGATAATTAGCGGCTTGTGACCTCGACATCGACGAACAGTCGGTCGATGGCTGAACCGGTGGCAGTGGCGGTAACGGTGGTGGTGCCGGCCACCGGCGTGTCGAGTTGGGATGCAAAGCTCACGGTGATCTCGTCGCTCGTCTCGTCGCCGTCGTGAAAGGTCACGAGGTCAGTGGACCAGCGGTATCTTGCACGGAGGTCCGAGGCAGGCGTGCCTTGCGGGTGGCTGAAGGTGAAGGTGGTGCCCACACCCGGGATCGCGGTGCCCGCGACCAAGCCTTGCGAGAATTCTCCCGGATGAGTGCGGAAGAAGTTCTCCACGCCGTTGTCGATGCCGTCGTCATCCGGGTCCTGATCCACGCCAGCCTGGCCACCAACACCCGAAAACCCACCGATCCATTGGGCATAGGTGTTGGCGGATGGCGCGACGATGAAACCCAGATCATCTAGGACCGGTCTGCGTTGGCCGTTGGCGAGGCCCTGCCCATGGTCGTCGAGGTAAGCGACGGTCAGGGAGGTGATGCTCTGGCCACTTGGGGCGGCAAAATGCAGGAAGCTATCGCCGGTTCGGACAACACCGCCCACGGTCAGGTCGATGACACTGGAACCGCCGCCGCTGAAGTTGGCCGTGGCCCGGAAGTCCACCCCGAGCGTGCCGTAAGTGCTGCGGGAAGGAAGCGCCGCACCGATCTCGGTGACGCTCGCACCGCTGAAGGTCATGGTGTATTCCAAGCCAATCGGATCGTTGCCACCGGTAGGAATGACTGCGTTGTGCCACGCTCCTTGGCGCGAAAGGACCTCAACCTGTCCGTTCACGTCGTTGGTGTAGAGGTCCATCAGGCGGTCAAAGGTCACCAGCAGGGAGCGACTCGCGCTGGTGCCGTAACTAGCGCTCAGACTGACGAAGTTGGTTGTCGCAGTTGCCGTGGTGCTTGCGCTTGCAGTAACGCCCGTCTCCCAATCGATCACCCCGCCGAGATCCTTGCTGAAGGCACTTTCGACCGCCGTCTTGAAGGGACTCAAGGTGCCGCTCACGGCTTCTACGTCCAGAGAGTTGGTGGCGTCGGTGTTTTCATCGAAAACCCCAGTCGTGCCAGCGAAGAAGGGCGCTGCCGTGAAGTTCCAAGTCGTCGTATCTTCCGTGGAGATTCCGCCCCACGGATTGCCGGCAAGATCCTCGATGGCACCGGCGGCAAGCTGTACGTGATAGCCAGCATCGGGAGCAAAAAAGCCTGCCGGATCAATGGTCAGCACCGCGCCACTCACAGAAACCCGGCTGTCATCGATCGGAATCGTCTCGAAGATCGATCCTCCGTCATTCCTGATCACGATATCGCCTGAGCCACCTTTTTGAACCGCCTCGTTGAAAGTGATCACGAGATTGGCGTCGCTCGCCGCCGTGAGACTGCCATCCTCGGGACTGAGCGAGGAAACGGTCGGCGGAGTGGAATCACCAATCTGCCCGTCGAAGGATGATGCTCCGTACGCCATCACGTTCCCCAGTTGCATACTGCTAAGCACACTGTTGAAAATCGCCACGTCATCAATCAGGCCATCGAAGTAAAAGGATTCGCCGTCCGGGCGGGCACCGATGCGGAAGTTACTCCAAACATTGTGGCCGGTTGCGCTGGCATCCGAAGCTACGGGTGAACCATCGATATAGAGCGTCAAGCCAGCAGTAATACTGACGGTGATCGCCACATGCATCCACTGGTTAAGCTGGATCGCCCCACCCCAAGCCCGCTGGGAACCGGCAGGCGGAAGCAGGTTGGCGAACAGCGCATTATCGGCGGTGGCCGCACCCGACGAAGGCTCAACCCGCACAAAAGCACCACCGTTTCCTGAATCTTGAGTTCCCGCGACATACATGTAGTCCTCAGCGGATTCTCGATAGATCCAGGCGGTCAGTGAAAAGTCGGTCGCGGGCAGCGAGGCCTGCCCGACTTGGACGTAGTCGCCAACGCCATCGAGTGCCACCGCCTCACCAAACTTGCCGCCACCGCCAGTCGTCAACGCCGCATCACCTGTCGCCGCTCCGTGGTGCGACCCGGCCGAGTCGTTCATGTCGTCATCAAATGCCCAGTGGTGAATCAGGATACTGCTGACCGGCGGGGCGGCTTCCAGCGCAAGCACCTGAGTGGCAAAATCCTGACCGAGCGAAACCATGGCCGTGTGATCAAAATGAATGACGTCTGAGCGCGCGCTGTAGCCATCGGTATTGATGATCCCCACGGTGGCATCCGCTGACGCAACCGCCTCCTGGGCCTGGCGAACTTTATAAGGTCCAGAGCCAACCGTGGTGATGTTCGTATACTGGCTGTTAGATAGAGTGCTAAGGACGAAGGGGAACGCTTGCCCACCATTCAGATCCGCACGAACGCGCGCAATCAGGCTGGTAAGATTCGTTTGGTAGCTGTTCGAGCCGGTCGCGCTATTCGAGTCGGTTTCCCCTTGCACCCAGAGCATCCCGCGCAACTCGTAAGTGTGGCCTGCCGTGGTGAGTGAGGAAAGCGCTGCCTGCACGGTCGAGACAAAGGTCGTGTATTGAGTGCCGGTCACCGACCAGTTATTATAAAGCGTGGTGCCTCCATGGGTGTATTTGATAATGGCGATCTCTTCCGAGGGCTTGGCGTCAGCGATCGCCCGCCCGAAGGAAACCTCGGAACCAAACTCCTTCGTGAAAACTGGCTCCCCCGTTCCATGACCCGAACCGGGAGCGAGGTCGATCCATTGATCCTCTAACAAATGCCCCACATTGTCGGCACTTTGCGTCCGGTGCCAGTAGAAGCGGACGTCGGCTTGGGCAGCATTCAATGGAGCCGTCAACTGGGCTGCATCGGCTCGTCCGTTTCCATTCGATTGCCCACCTAACAGATAGACCTGATAGTGCGCGGCTGAAACAGAACTTGCAGCCCCAAGAAAAACGAGAAGCAGGAATAATTGGAGGGATTTCATGGGCTAAATGAATACTTTAAAACAAAAACGATGACTACCCGAACAGCAGAACCCTTGCGTTCTCGACAAAGGGCCGAGTGATCAGCACAGAAGCTCAATTCTGAGTCACCCGAGCCCGCAGGAAGATGCGATTAACCGGAGCACTGGCGCTTGCCGTGACTGTCACGTGGTCGCCGTCCGGCTGCGCCGATATCGTCACCGTCAAACCACCAGGAGGGCCAGCACTACCGTTGCCGGCATACCAGTCGGAGAGGTTCGGCGACCACTCGTAGCTTCCGATGAGGTCAGCCGGTAGGTTTGGGTGACGCGGATGGCGGAAGGTCGTGACATTGCCGCTGGTGGCAACCTCAGTGATCCCCTGGCTGGCTTGAGCCGGGTGAGTACCAAACCACGCCTCAATGCCGTTGGCGAGACCGTCGCCGTCGGGATCGAGGTCCAAAGCACGATTCGCAGGACTGACGCCCAGCGCCGAATCACCAATCCACGAATCATAGTCATCGGGCTCGGCATACCAATTGACAATCTCCATCGTCAGCTCGTTGACGAGTTGCGGGTTGCTTGCGGCGAGATTACTCGTCTCGTGCGGATCGACCGGAGTGTTACCATCATAGAGATGATAGAGTTCTTTGTTCCCATTGGTGAAAAGGATCAGCTTCCAGCCATCACGGACGGCGTAGCGGCTTTCGAGCGATTCCGTAGGGTTGGAGAGCGTCAGGATTTCAACATTGTGATCCGAACCGCAGACTGTGGCACGCGAGGCGACGGCGGCGGGATCGAGCAGGTCGATTCCCCTCATTTCCGGGAAGGTGGGCAACCCGAGCGCGCGATGCACGGTCGGCACCATGTCCACCATACTGACCGGGGTGCGGATGATCTGGGGTTCGATCGCGCCACCAGGTTTGATGCGATCCGGCCAGCGAACGATGATCGGAGACCGCACCCCGCTATCGTAGGACGTCAGTTTTCCTGCCGTGGAGGAGTTAAGTGCTCTGCCGTTATCACAGATTAGGAAGATGATCGTGTCATCGGCGATGCCTTTGCTATCGAGATGGTCGAGAATCGCACCGACTCCACCGTCGAAGCGCTCGATGTTGGCGTAATATTTCGCATCGGTGCTATTCAGGCCGCGAGCCGTGTATTCAGCGACAAGTCCGGCCGGTGGATCAAACGGGTCATGCGGGAGAAACGGAGCATACCACACAAAGAACGGCTGGTCGGAGGACACTTGGGTATCGATGAAATCAGTGACTGTCTGAACCGTGTTGGCGTAGGGGATGGGGTGAGCGGGAGCCGGGATATCGTTCACGTAATCGACACGGCCGACCATCAAACCCCAGTCACCGTGGCGGGCCCGTCCATAGGATGGAATGCTGCCGCCGGTCCATTGCGGCGGGGCCGTCCCAGCAGCAGTGCTGTTGACCGTATCGCCCTTGGTAAAACCGCCATTCGCGTGGTGCCCCTCCCACCATTTACCAGTCTGGAAACTGGTGTAGCCGAGTTGATTGAAGAGCGTGCGAGGCAGAGGATTGAGAACCTGCATGCGGGCCTCGACGGTGCTGTCATCCAATCGGGTGTTACCCGCTCCTCTGAAGTTGACCAGATCGTTGCCTGTAACCCAGTGCTGCTGGAGGTAGGTTCCGGTAATGATCGAGACCAGCGCCGGTCGGCACACGGGTGCGGAGTAGCCATGAATGAAGGCGAGGCCCTCGTCAGCGAGGCGGTCGATCGCCGGAGTATTGGCAACCTGTGGGATGGCTGAATTCAAATCGACGGCCGCCCTATCCACATCGGGACGCTGCATGAAACCGTAGTCATACCAGCCTTGGTCATCGCCGAGGATGAAGATAACATTAGGGCTCGTGGCGAGAGTTTTGACATTCCAAGTTGTTATATCGGACTCCGCAATCCCCGTAAAACTGACGTCGCTGAAATTTTTAATAGCTCCAGCGCCGATCTGGACCGCGTAGTTTTTATCAGCCGCCAAGGCCGCGATCGGATCGATGGTCAAAACATTGCCGGCAACGGTGACCTGCGCGGTGTCGGTGACGGAGATGATCTGGGTGGTCGAATCATCATCAAGATCCTTGAGGGTGATGTCTCCCGTGCCGACGAGAATATTGTCATCGAAGGTCGCCACAATATTGGTGGCTCGCGATACATCAGTGGCGTTGTCCAAAGGGGATTTCAGCGTGATGACCGGCGCGCTGAGATCTTGCGGGGCGGTGCTGAAAGTCCAGGTCGTATCGTCCCCGATGCCCACGAAAGCATTCGGGTTGCTGGCGTCATCCTCCACGGCATCCGGGCTGATCCTCAAGGCGAAGCTGGTATTGAACGGCAGGTTGCCGCTTGGATTGATGATCAGATCACGTCCGGAAAGGGTGGCTTGAGAGTCTGGCAAGGTGATGGTGATATCGGACGAGCCCGAGGGATCGCCGAGGTTGCGGATCGTGATCGTTCCTCCGTCTTTCAGCACGACATCCTCACTGAAGGTCGCGATCAGGTCGGTGCCGGGATACACGCCCGAGCTGCCGTCAGGGGCATTCGTCAGGATTGCGGGTGGCGTGTTGTCCGCGTTGAAATTCTCCGCGCCGTCGTTTCGCGCATTGTTGATCTGGGTAGCATCGAGCACACCGTTGAAGACCGCCACGTCATCGATCAGGCCATCAAAGGGATTGGGAGTTCCGGTCTGGGGGTTGTTGCCGATGTTGAAGACGGTGCTCGCCGACGTATGGGTCGTCCGGGTGGGATTCGTGCCGACCGGCGATCCGTCGAGGTAGAGCGTCGTTCCGTTCACATTGTCCACCGTGTAGGCGACGTGGTGCCAGGTTCCCGTCGAGATCGCGCTGGCTGGCGACTCGACGATTGAATTTCCCTGCCCGCCGTTTGGCAGCAGGTTGAGGAAGAGAACGCGGTCAGTCCCGTCGACGCTTTTTCCCATCGTAAAGACTTCGCCATTCGTTCCCGAGTTTTGTCCGCCGGCGATGTACCCACGGCTGGCGTTCGCCCCGTCCCAGAAAACCCACGCCATCAGGGTGTAATCCGTAGCCGGCAGCACAGCATCCCCTGTGGTCGCTGTGGAGATGTAGTCATCGACCCCATCGAGGCTGATCGCCTGACCGAACTGGCCGGTGGTGTAGGTTGCTCCACCCTGCTCGGCACCGTCCGCCGATCCGACCGAGTCGGTGGCATCGCCATCGAGCTTCCAGTGGTGGAGGAGCGCCTGGGCAGTGGGATCTTGAGATGTCAGAGAAAAGCTCTCGATCGTGCCGCCTGTACCGGTGCTCGCATTGGTGTTGGAAGCGGCAATACCGACCGAAGTGTAGCTCGCGGCGGCATGGAGAACCGTTGTCGTCGCTCCTACCAGCGTGTAGCTACCAGCAGCCGGAAGTTTGGCATACCAAGTGGCGGTCCACGCATCCGTCCCGGCCGTGGTGTCGAGCACGATTCGCAGATCGATTGCACCGCCTTCAAGGTCCCACAGGGTTGGGTCCAGCCAGTCGGCCGGGCTCGCGTTGCCGAGCCCCCTCTGGATTTTGTTGCCGCTGGTGGTAAGTGGCGCTGGTGTGGCACCACGAAAAAGCATCCAAGTGGCACCGGTAACATTGGCTCCAAGAAAACGATCCGCTGAGGTGCTGGTGGACGACTGGCCGTTGGCGAAACCCATAGCAAACCAATCAGTGTCTCCACTCACACCCGAGAATGAAGCGTCGAGCGTGTAGATGAATCCATCAACGGGTGTGAACGGCAGCGTCATGCTGCCTTGGGCATTGCTGATCGGCTGGTCCACCGAGCCGTTGGCATTGTAAATGGGCGAGGCCGTCCACGTCTCGCCCCCCGGGCGAACGTCCGGAGCGATGGCATTGATGTCACCCGTGCCACCGCTGAAATCGTCGGAGTAAATCGTCGTCTGGGCGGCGGCGAGGGAAATGCCAAGTCCGGCGAGTAGGGCGAGGCAATGACTGGGGCGGAAGATCGAGTGAGGGCTCACAATTTGGGTTTTGTTTGAGTGAAAAATCAGGCGGGTTAATTCCGCACCCGATAGAAATCCTTGCCGTCGGCATTGGGATCCACGTCGGCGGCGGCGATCGTCAAGGTGTTGCCGCTGGCGGTTGCAGAGATGTCCGAGAAACCGGTGAGTTCGTTGGACTGCTGAACGGTCAACCCATCCGTCGGGCCATCAAGGGTGAGGATCACGTCTCCGCCCCCATCGATTTCGATACCGGTGATGTTGGGTAGGCTGGTGTTCGCCTCGAAAGCTGTCAGCGAAAAGCGATTGATGGTGCCGCCGGTTCCGTCGGTTGAACTGGTGTTGGACGCCGCAATGCCGACCGAGGTGTAGTTGGAGGAGTCGTGGGGAATCGGCGTGGTATTCCTGACCAGCGAGTAGCTACCGAAGGTGGGCAGTTTGGCATACCAGGTGGCGGTCCACGCGTCGGTTCCGCCGGTGGTGTCGAGCACAATGCGCATATCGATGTCACCGCCATTCTGAGCCGCCAGGGTGAGCCAGTTCGAAGACGATGCATTGCCCAGCCCCAACTGGATCTTGTTGCCATTGGTTGCGACGGGATCGGGATTGGCACCACGAAACAACATCCAAGTGGAGCCGACGACGGTTCCACCGCTCACAAAGCGATCATCGATCGTGCTGCTTAACGACTGCCCCTTGGCAAAGCCCAGGCCGAACCAGTCGGTGTCTCCGGTCACGCCCGAGAGCGAGGCATCGAGCGTGTAGATGAAGCCGTTGAGCGGAGTAAACGGCAGCGTCATGCTGCCTCGGTTGCCGACGGTCGAGGTGCCCTCCGGCCGATCCACCGATCCGTCGTCATTGAAAACCGGCGAGGCCGTCCATGTCGCGCCGTCGGTGGTAACGTCCGGAGACAGGCCGTTGATGTCGACGGGCGCCGACTCGTCCAAAGTGTGCTGGTAGATGGTCTGCTCGACTGCGCCGGCCAAAGAGGTTAGCGAAATGAAGGTCAGATCACCGGCGATCCCAGAATTGGAAATGGCCACACCCACCGAGTCGATGTCCTCATCGACTAGAACGGTCGTGCTGCGGACCTCGGTGAAGGCTTCATCGGCCGGGAGCTTGGCGGACCAGGTCGCGGTCCAGTTGCCCGCGCCGCCGGTCGTGTCGAGCACCACCCGCATGTCCATGTCGCCGCCGAAAGTGGTGACCAAGGTCGGGTCACTCCAAGAGGCTGAAGAGGAATTCCCGACCGTCGCGCTGCCAAGCTGCGCAACGTTGTCCAAGGTGCCCACCGTGTCAGCCCCACGCAAGAGCATCCAGGCCTTGCCAATGACGTTGTTGTTGATGAAGCGGTTGTTGGAGGATGTGCCTGCCGCCTGCCCTTTCGCGAATCCCACGGCGACCCAGTCATTTTCGGGGCTGCCGGCATTCGCTGTGCCGCCCAGATTACGAAACGAGGCATCAAGGGTGTAGATGAACCCATCGACCGGCAAGAATGCGAGGGTGGCGCTGCTGCCGGCGGAGCCTTCCTTGATCGCGCCGCTGGTTCTGAACTGTGGGGAAGCCACCCACGTTTCGGTGCCGGGCCTGATATCCGGAGCCCGACCGTTGAGGGCGTCGAAGTTCTCTTCGAAAACCGTCGTCTGGGCAGAGGACAAAGTGAGACCGAGACCGCCGATTATGGAGAGACAGCGGACAAATCGGATGGATGGGTTTTGATTCATGGAAGTGGTTTACTTTGTCTGGCGAAATGGCGCGAAACGGCCAAAAACTAATGAGGAACGAAGCGGGCAAAGAGCCCGCTCCGCTTAAATTCGAAAACTCGAGATGGGAGGAAGGCCCTCGTTCTGGAGGCCTTCAGCGCCGACGCCGGAACATGACAAGCATTCCAAGGCCACCGAGAAGCGCGGTGGAGGGCTCGGGAACGGAAGTCAGACTGAAGTAGCTGAGTTCACCATCAAATCCGGGGTTCGAAATAGCCACGCCCACCGAGTCGATGTCCTCGTTCACTAATGGGGTCGCGGCGCGAACTTCGGTGAAAGATCCGTCTGCCGGGAGCTTGGCGAACCAGGTTGCGGTCCAGTTGGCCCCGGTGGTGTCGAGCACCACCCGCATGTCGATGCCACCGCCGTGGGTGGTGGAGAGGGTTGCGTTGCTCCAGTTGGCGGACGAGTTGTTTCCGGCCGTTGCGTTGCCCAACTGGGCGACGTTGGCCGCGGTTCCCACCGTGTCGACACCGCGGTAGAGCATCCATGCCTTGCCGACGATGGTGTTGGAGTCAGCAGCGGTGCCGCTGACGAAGCGCTGGTTGTTCCCAGCCTCGGTAGACTGTCCCTGCGCAAATCCGAGGGCGATCCAGTCATTCTCCGTAGTAGCAGCATTCAGCGTCGGTGACAGGTTGCGGATCGAGGCGTCGAGCGTGTAAACTAGGCCGGCAGTCGGGGTGAATGCGAGCGTTGCGCTGACGCCCGCCGTGGGTTCGGTGAAATCGCCGTCCGCTTGGAACACATCTGCGGCCACCCAGTTGTTGGCACCAGTGGTTGGGGTCGCTCCGTTCAGGGGGGTGGTTCCTGCTCCCGGAGTGAAACTTTGTTCGTAGATCACCGTGAAGGCGTTGGCTGAAGTCGCCGCGAGGGCGAGGCCGCCGATTGAGGAGAGGATGAGGATCGTTTTGTTCATGTTTTTTTGAATATTGAGTTCTGACAAGATCCTCGGAGCACACATTTGCACGCGGATCTGTTACCACACGTAGGAAGGAGCCCCGGCGTTAACAGGTTTCTTGAAGATTCTTTCTTCGCGGCCCATCCTCCTCATCGATTGCTATGATAAATCTGTTAACGTTAGCGAAAAATAGTGCGTATGGGACCGAGAGCAACGCCGAGTCATGAGTCTTGACGCCATCCAGCAAGCCGAATTCGTCGGCCAGATCACCCGCCATCAGTCGATGCTGCGGGCTTATATTATTTCGCTGATGCCGGGAATGGATGGAGTGGACGACGTTCTTCAGGAAGCCAACGTGGTGCTGTGGGAGAAGCGTGAAAAGTTCAAGCCGGACACGAATTTCCGAGCTTGGGCCTGTGCGATCGTGCGACTTGAAGTGAAGACACACCGTCGGAAAATGCTCCGTTTCGCAAAAGTGATGCTCGCCGAGGATTTGGCTGACCAGCTTGCCGAGCACTGCGAAGTTCCGCCCGCCGAAGTGGAGGAGCGCCTGCGAGCCCTGAACCAATGCCTCGGCCACCTGAAAGAGAAAGAACGCCAGTTGGTCGAGCACCGCTATTTTTCGAAGTCTTCTCTCGAGGACTTTGCGACAAACTGCGGAAGACCGGTCGAGTCCCTGCGGGTGAGCCTTTTTCGCATCCGGGCGGCGCTGAAGAAGTGCATTAACGGCGAACTCGCCATCAAACGCGCCAACTCATGAATCGTCGGGAACTGGAAATGCACCTGCAGGATCTTTTCGAGGGTCGCCTCGAGGGCGATGCCTTGCGGGACTTGCAAGAGGAACTCCGCTCGAATCCGGAGGCAAGAGACACCTACCGCGACTACGCTCATCTCCAGAACTCCTTGCAGCTCCGTGCCGATGGGATCGACCTGATGCATGTCGTTCCCATGGAACGCGTGATCAAGCGCCACCAACGTCGCCATCTCCGGAACGCCCTTTTTTCTGCGGCTGCGGTGCTGATGCTGGTGGGAATCGTCGGGGCGCTCATCATGATCAGCCGCCCCGAGCAAGGTCGGCTGAACGCCGTCACATCGGCCGATACGGGATGGATGCTGGATGGCGCGGTCCAGGATCCCGCAAAGAGCAAATGGACGGTGGCCGCAGGTTCCACGATACAGGTTTGGTCGGGCACTCTGAGACTACAGCTCGAGTCAGGAACAGCAATGGTCGTCCAAGGTCCGGCGGAGGTCTCCTTCCCGGAACTCGACCAACCGAGCCTCAAGAGCGGATGGCTGTGGATCGATTCAGGAAAGTCAGGCGGGCCGATCGAAGTGACGACTCCTGAGTTGCTGGTGCGCGACATCGGAACCCGCTTCGGGGTGCGCGTGCCGGATCAGGGGCCGGCCGAGGTCCATCTCATCGAGGGAAAAGTCGAGGTTTTCGCGAAATCCACGCAGGAAATGATCGCCATACTGGAACCTGAGGACAGAGGGTTTGAGATTCCGGCAACGGGTGAAGCGATCGGACTGAAATTGGCACGCGATCCTTTCCCAGAACTGGCCGACCTGTTGGCTGCACCGGCGAACTACCCGACCACGGTGCTTGGTCAGAATCCGTCGGGATACTGGCGATTGGACGAGACCGAGACGCCCGAGCTGAGCAACGAAATTGAGGAAGAGATTTACGGCCGCCGTGATGGCACAGTGAGACCCGGCGAACCCGGGCCTGCACCGATGAGTGGCTTTCCCGGTTTTGCTGAGGAAAACCGCGCGCTTCGTTTGCCCGGCACTCCCAGCACTATCCCCCTCTCGCTCGGCACCAGGCCGGTCCATGACGGCATTCTATTCCGGGACGAATTCATCGGTGATGGCGGCGACCTGAATGGCTCAACACCGGGCCTAGCCAAAATCGGCGCAAAGTGGGTAGCGTCACCGATTTTCAAACGGAATGGAGCGATCCATGCCGCGGCTGGCAGCGCGACCTTGGCCCTCGAACCCGTCAAAGGTGTGATCTACACTCTCGACGCATCTCTGACGACGCTGTCCAGCCCAAGCGAGGACTGGATCGCCCTTGGATTTGCAAAGGGGCAGAGCACCGAAGTGGGTCTGAATTCCCGATTCATCAGCGGATCGGTGGTCGGTAGGGCCTGGATGTTACACCGCAGCAAAGACAGCGCCAGACCGGTGAATCGCGCATGGCTCAGCACCGATGGGGCAGATTGGGCTTGGTCGGGCAGTTCGCCAGTTGGTGGGCCGATCGATCTGCGCATCGTGCTCGATACGACGAGAGGAGCAGGGCAATGGACGTCGACTTGGTATGCAAAGCGCCCCAATGAGGAACGCTACAAGATGGTCCGTGAAACGGCCCCCTTGATCAACGAGTCGATCAACTCAGTCGGCTTTGCTGTCTCAGGAGGCGACATTTCCGCAAACATTAAGAGTCTGACACTGCGTGCTGATCGCGAGATCTCTCACGGTGCTGAGCAGAGTCTGGCCGATGCGCCAGCGCGCGTGGCATGCGAGGAGGGCGCGATGTCCTTCTGGATGCGCCGTGGGTCGGATCCAACTCGCTCGGAGATCTTGTGGGCGGCTGGCACAGACTTGGCAGACGATGCGATATACGCCCATTTGACGACCGACGGCCGCGTCGGGTTTTTCATGGAAAACGGCCGCTACGATGTCCTTCTCACTTCCGAGCAAAGCCTCGTCGATGATCACTGGCACCATATCGCGGCCAGTTGGAGCCCGTCGTCCGTGGATCTCTACCTCGATGGCAAGCAAGTCGCCAGTGACACCGAGTTTCGCGGAAGGCAAATGGGGATCCTTCCCGAACTGCGCTTCGGCAACGGGTCAACCGGCTCCAGCTTCATGCCTTTCACCGGGTGGCTCGATGAAATCGCGCTTTGGAACCGCGCCCTGACTCCGTCCGAGGTGGAGCACCAGTTCAAATCCGCACGAGGAAAATAGCGAAGAAAGGCCCGGGGAGTCATGACTTTCGGACCCGACAAGCCCACGGAATCAATCCTTTCGCTCGGCACGCTTGAAATGACCGCCGGGCCACCTAACCCGACTTTCGCTGTTAGATGGGTTTTCGGGTCGGAATCGTTGGGATTGTGTTCGTTTTTGCAAAAGGTCTACACCACAGGCTTTGGATTTCTGATTTCGGGCGGGGGCTGAGGGGGCAGGGTGAAGCCGAGTTGGTTGAGCAGTAGATGGTGGATTTTCTCGGGTTTTGTGAAGCGCTTCATCCGCAACTCGCGTCCGTCGGTGGCGGGGATCGTCACGTCGAGCATCTGGATCTCGCTCAAGCGCTCCAGCACGCTGCGGGAACTCAGGCCGGTGGCCGCCTTCTTGTTGTATTTCTCAAGGGTGACGTGCAGGCAGTACGCGAGGAAGCAATCGAGCGGAGCGAGATGGACAGAAGCGATAGCGACGTGCTCCGAAGGAGTACGACCGGCGGGGAGCATCAAATGAAGACGTGGGCTTCGATGCGTCCGTCGAGTTGGTGAAAGACAGGGCGCAGTCCGAGGTCGCCCTTGAGGGTGCGAAAGCTCTCTTCGATGCGAACGAGGTTGATGTAGTTGCGCCAGAGTTCGGCGGGGTCTTCGCCGGTGAGGTTGCTGCGAAGCAGATACTGGCCTTCGTGGCGGCGGGTGGCTCTGAGCTTCTTGCGGTCCAAATCGATGCGGAAGGTTTCGGAGGTAACTCGCTCTCGGGGTGCGGGAAGGTGAAGGGTGACGAGCCGGTGGGCGTTGCGCCCGGCTTTTTGCTTGGCGCCTCCGATGGCGAGTAGCAGTTCGTCGCGGGTGAGCTTTTCGCGTTTTTGGAGTGCCTTGAGGCGCGCCCAGTAGGCTCAGACCTGTCACGGCTTGAGAACGTGAGGAAGCGCATCGGCAAGATCGTCGCCCGCTGTCCCGCCTGCGCCGAACTCGGTCACGACGAGAAAGGCGAACATCTGGTCATCATGCCTGATGGCCGGTTCGGCTGTGTCGTTTGTCCCGGCGCGGCAGGCAAGGAGCACCGAAAACAAATCCATGCCTTAGCTGGCGATCAAAAGACACGGGGAATCGGAGCCTGCCGGGTGCGGGTGCGCCGTCCGCTGATCCATCGACCCGCTGCCGAGATCGTGGACGTGGCACGCTTGGGGCAGGTCGTCGGTGATGCCGCTCAGGTCGATCCCGGTTCAGGTGGCGGATTGCCGGAGCCTGCCGAATCCTTGGACGGCATTGGACGCATTGGACGGGTTTCACCAACCCTTGCGCTACGCGTGAATCAATCCATCAAAGAGGATGAAGAAAAGAAGATAGATGTACATACGCGTAGTATAGGCTTGAAGGCGTCCAATGCGTCCAGCCCGTCCAGCGAAACCGCAACCTGCCGCAATGACGGGCAGCCAAACACCGCCGCTCAGGACATCGACCCGGAGACCGGCTTCCCGATCATCAATGGAGCTATCTGCCCGTTCTGACCCGCATTGAGATTGCCGCTACTTGCCGGAAGGAATCTCTTCGCACCCCGCTTCATGGCCGGGATGTTCCGACCCTCGTTGAATTTACGTGCAAAATCATTTTTTCCATTTCCCACATAACGGAGGGTTGGGCGGTGTTGCCAGGCACGGAGAAATCCCCGTGAAATCAATGGTTTCCGCCGATTTCGGCCTCGTGGGAAACGCCCGAAAATGTGGGAAGTAGGGGTGCAACTTCCCCCCTGCTTCCCACTCCCCGCAGCAGGTAACTTCCCATCGAGGGGTTGACTTGGAAGGCGGGATCAAATGGCAAGCTCCAAGCTCGAATCCCGGTTTCTCTTCCTCTGGCGGGTGGCGCAAGGACCGCCCCTGGAGCGGGAAGTGCAATTTCACCCGACCCGCAAATGGCGTGCTGACTTTGCACATCTTGCAAGCCGCACCTTGATCGAGATTGAGGGCGGGATTTTCCTCCCTGGAGGCGGCCGGCACAGCCGCGGATTGGGTTACACCAAGGATGCCGAGAAGTATCTCGAAGCGGTGCTGGCGGGTTGGACGGTCATCCGGCTGACCGAGAAGCAACTTGAACTCGACTTCATCGAGCGGATCGATGCGCTGCTTCGGCAATCGTCTTCATCGGTAGGAAGAATTTCCGGGCGGAGCCGCCGAACGGAATGAAGCCGTGCTTTCGATAGAAAGACTCCGCGCTATCATCCTTTGCATCGACCACCACCAGAGCGGAGGCCACCTCCCGTGTGTTAGCCAGAATCCGCCCAAGGGCATCGGCCAGAAGCAAACTGCCCATGCCCGGTTGGTCAACGGCCCTCGCCAGCCTGCCAATCAGTGTTGCGGGGGTGGTCGGATAGCGCGGCAACTTTCTGGCCGTTTCATCGGGCAGTCCGCTTGTCTCGACCGCATACGAGGCAAGCGTGTAATAGCCGAGGATCGTCTTCGGTTGGTCCTCGCTGACCATGACAAAGACCGCCGCCACATGACGCCGCATGTCCTGCGAGGCCTGCCGCTGCAGGTAGTTGTCCAGAGCAGCGACGCCGCGGGAAAATCCCTCTCGGTCGTGAGACGGATTCAACGCTTCCGAACGCAGACCGTTCATTTCACGGTGACGCTCTGCCGGTGGCGGGCGAACGCCTGGGTGAGTTTGCGGTTGGGTTTTGGCGGAGCGAGCATGGCTTTGGCGAATGCCGCGCTGTCCTTGACGCTGAGGTTCAAAACCTCGTGCTCGCGCACCACTTCGGCAGCGCTTTTCTGCAAGGTGGCGATGACAAAATCGGTCAGGGTCACGCCTTCCAGAGAAGCCGCACGCCCAATCAGATCCTTGATCGGCGCGGGAACCCGGGCTTCAAGTCGCTCGGTCGTTGGCTTGGAGGGTCGTTTCGCAGTCGTGGCACGCATGCCGGAATCTTCCGGCAATTTGCCGGAAAGTCAATATTCTTCCGGCAGGAGAACGCAAGTGCCCTGGCGTCCAGCCTCGGTGATGATGTAGATCCGCCGACCGCCGCCCACCTTGTAGTGACTGAGAATGCGGTCGCCGTGGATCAGCGCGTCCTCGTTCGCCTGCTTGTCGCATTCGTCGAGATTTCCCCAATCCCCGCAGTGGTGGCGGTGCATGTAGGATGCCAGGTCGATGCCGAGTGCCAGAGCACCGGGCGTGGTGACGGTCCTGCCGAGCGGGAAGCGCGGTTCCATGATTCGGTATGCCATGGCGGTCAATCGTTGGAGGTTCCCCATTCCGGGTGGCGATGAGGCCGGAAGCAAGCGTGCCCGATCAGACGGGCAGATGAGGGAATGACTGTCGCCGAAATCCTGTTCCAGCCTCTTCACTGCATTCGCTACTGGGCAATACTCCCTATGGCAGCGCTCGGCATTTGTCACCAGCATGATCAGCGTGCATGAATGGGCCATGATTCCGCGCGTGATGGTGTTGTTCAGATGCTCGTTCACCAGCTTCTACAACGTCAACATCGCCCTCTGGAACAAGACCGACAACGTCCTCCTGGTGCAAACGCCAACGAATGTCGTGCAAGGCCTCTCCACCGGCTGCCGGGAACGACAACTCCTCTACACCGCGCTGCCTTCCGACGAGGGTGACTTCCTCGAACTCCGCATCACCGAAAACCACGACAACACCTCACGCCTGGTCAGTATCGACACGTTCTCAATGAGCGTCAGTGCTCGCCCGCCCCCTACCGGCAACCCATTCGAGGACTTCATGGCCAACTACCCCGGCCTCACCGGAAACGATGCCCTGCCCGGTGCCGATCCCGATGGTGACGGCTTGTCCAATGTCGCCGAGTTCATCATGGGCGGCACCGCTCCGAACAGTGGCAGTGCGGCGAACCGCCCGGTTGTCCGATTCTGTCAGATTTATTGTCAACTTTGTGCTTCGAACGTTATTTAGAAATGTGAAGTCGCGTGGCGCACCAACAAACAAGGGTCGCGCCACCAAGCGGTTTGCCAGCCCGAACCATCCGTATGAAACACCACTTCCTGATTTCCTTGTTTTCAGGCCACCTCTAGTCCTTGAAGAAGCGTGATTGAAGCGCCCGTTGGCCACAAAAAACTCGAAATGCCCTAAAAATCAGGGTTTGGTGTTGTCTGTCAAAACCAAACATCAAACCGAGAAAGGACATTTCGAGTGAGCAAGAAATACCAGCGGACCCTGCGCAACCGCAAGCGCCGAATCCAGCGCCGTCTCGATCCGAAAAGGCCGTGGGC